>JAZSGA010000050.1:0-12127 GCA_045532495.1 Eubacteriales bacterium
TGTAAAGGATATTCCCGCCAAGGGTTACCGTGTTGTTAAAGAGTATAACGATACAAACTCGGTAAAGGTTACGGAAAAATCCATTGAAAATAAATATTATAAGCTCACCCTTGATAAAAAAGGCACATTTACAAAAATATATGATAAAATAAATAAGCGTCAGGTTTTGAAACCCGGCTGCCGCGGAAATGTGCTTATGGCGTATGAGGATCTCCCACGTAAATACGATAACTGGGAAATAAGCAATTACTACACCCAAAAACATTGGGAAATAGAAAATGTTGAATCGGTGCAGACAGTAAATGACGGTGTGCGCGCCGGCATCAGAATCACCAAAAAGTTCCTTTCCAGCACCCTTACGCAAACCGTGTGGCTTTATGAGGAAATGCCAAGGATAGATATCGAAAACAACTTTGACTGGAAAGAAAGCCACGTTGTTGTAAAGGCTGAATTCCCTGTGGATATCAATTCCACCCGTGCCACCTATGATATCCAGTTTGGCAGCGTGGAACGTCCCACCCACACAAACACCTCCTGGGATGCGGCAAAATTTGAAGTTTGTGCACACAAGTTTGCCGATTATTCCGAGTACGGCTACGGCGTAAGCCTTATGAATGATTGCAAATACGGCTACGATATCCATTCGGGCACAATGCGCCTTACATTGCTTAAATGCGGAACACATCCCAACCCGGAAGCGGATAAATGTGTTCACGAATTCACCTATTCGCTTTATCCTCATGCCGGCGATTACCGCGATGCGGATATCATATCCGAGGCATATAAGCTAAATGTTCCCATGTGTGCTGTAAAGATCGGCAAGCAAAACGGAAAATTGCCCGAAAGCTTTTGCGGATTCCTTTGCGACAGCAAAAACATTATTGCCGAAACAATTAAAAAGGCCGAGGACGGCAACGGCGTTGTTATACGTATGTACGAAAGCTTCAATCGCAAAACCTCGGCAAAGGTTTCTGTGGGATATAATTATTCCAAAGCATTTTTGTGCGATATGATGGAAAACAACATAAAAGAGCTTGACGTTAAAGACGGAAAAATAAGCATCGACTTTGCTCCGTTTGAAATAGTAACCGTAAAGCTTGTATAAACATCAAAAAAGGAGAGCCCGGAAGGCTCTCCTTGAATTTTTTAGACTTATTATTTACAGATTCAGCATAACTATGGATGCAATTCCCATAACAAGGCCGGCTTTTTGTTGAACCGACATTTTTTCCTTGTATATAAATGCGGAAACAAAAGCGGTGGCGGCAATTCCACCTGCGGAAATAACGGGGAACATAACAGAAGCAGGCATTTTAAGAATCAGCACAAGGAAGTTTGTAAGACCGTTGGCAAGTCCGCAGATTGTGTACCACAAAACTCCGCTTTTAAGGTTGTGAACAATAGCTGATTTTTCGTTGATTATGGCCATAACACCGAGTATTACGGCAGAAATTATCAAAGCCAATATCATGTACTCATTTTTGTACGCACCGTCAAATCTCATCTGGTGCATTTTTTGTATGGTTGAGCAAGCACCGTTTCCCAAAAAGGCAAGCAAGGCATAAATTGTCCATTTTAAAGTGATGAGCTTTGGCTGTGTCTTATCTTCAAAATTAATAAGCACTACCGAAACAAGCAACAGCACAATGCCTATAAACAAGGTGACTTTTAAAGGCTCACCGAGCACCGCAAGCCCGTAAGCTGCAGGGATAATTAAAGAGTATTGCAGCACCAGCGAGGTGAGCGATAAGGATCCCGTGCTTACAGCAAGGTATGAGAAAACCAACGCAATACTGTATGAAATTGCAAATGCGATGGAATACCCTGCAAATTCTGTGCTGAAACTAAGATTTCCACCGGAGGTTATAATAAAAACGATAACCGCGGCAAGGGCGCTGGCGGCACTGAAGCTGTATGCGGCACCGGTGGTTTTTGAATCAAAGGCTTTTTTGGCAACCTGCTGAATACTTATGCCTATGATTATCAACAGTAACAATATAACATTCATAACTGTACCTCACAGTAACAAGCTCTGCATTTCGGTGGTGAAATGCAGAGCTGATTTTTACATATTGTGGTTTTCAAGGTTTGACAGCATTGTCTTGATCTTTTCGAAGGGATCAATAATGGTGCTGATGGAGCGGTTGATGTTTACGGCTTCTATGTAGTAAGCGATGTATTTGAGAAGGTTAACTTCAACAAACCAATCTCTTGAAATAAGTTCGGGAGAATTGTAGATGGTGTTTGTGGTGTAAACCTTATCAAACATTCCTTCTTTGTAGTATCTGTCCATCACTTCAAGACCGTTGCAGAAAAGGCCGAATGTGAAGAAACCGAAAATTCTTCTTGCTCCGCGGGACTTGAGTTTATCAAGAATATGCAGGAAAGATTCGCCGGAGGAGGCGATATCGTCAACAACGATAAGATCCTTGCCGTTAACATCGTCACCGAGGTATTCGTGGGATGTAATGGGGTTGCGGCCGTCCTTAATAACGGAATAGTCGCGCTTTTTATAGAACATGGAAAGCTGGGTTCCAAGCACTGTGGAGTAGTACATACCTCTGCCCAAAGCGCCTTCATCGGGGGAAACAATCATAAGGTTGTTTTTGTCAATATCTTTTTCGTGACGGAAGAAAGATTTGAGCATCTGATAAGTGGGCATAAGGTTGTCAAAGCCCTTGAGCGGAATGGCGTTGCGCACTCTGTCGTCATGGGCATCAAAGGTCATGATGTTGTCAACACCGATGGATGCAAGATCTGCCAAAGCCTGTGCACAGTCAAGGGATTCACGTCCGCCCACTCTGTGCTGACGGCTGGAATAAAGCATGGGCATTATAACGGAAATTCTTTTTGCTTTACCACCGATGGCAGAAACAATGCGCTTGAGATCGCAAAAATGTTCATCGGGGGTGGTGGGAATTTCCACGCCGCGCATTTTGTAAGTTACGTTGTAGTTGTAGCAATCCGCAACAATAAAAACGTCCTTACCGCGAACCGATTCGGATATAAGGCATTTGCCTTCACCTGTGCCGAAGCGGGGAAAAGAAGCCTTGATAATGTAGTTGCCTGTTTCCTTGCGCCATTCTTCGATATACTTCTGAATTCGTTCAAGCATTGCTTCGGTGCCGCGTGTTCCTATGATGGCAAGCTCTCCGTAGGGTATTTCTCTTGATAAATCCTGCATTATGCTTTCCTCCGTAAAATATGTTTTCTACAATTTTCTTCAAGAACAAACAATATTCTCTTAATCTATATTATAGCATTACGGAAAAATTATGTCAATCTCATAATTGTTCTTTTTTTAAAAACTTGTATAGAAAATTTACTGTTTTTTTGAAGCGTTTTTGGAAAGTTTGTCATAATTTACAGTTCTGTATCGGAATTGCGACGGAGTTTCGCCGTTGGCTTTTACAAAAACCTTGGAAAAGTAATGCTGGTTGTCAAATCCCAGCTGCGAGGATATTTCCTTTACGGTTAGCTGCGGATAGTTGAACAACAGCTCCTTTGCGCGTGAAAGGCGGTAATCCGTTATGTAATTGCCCGGAGTTGTGCCCAATGAGTTTTTGAAATAACGTATAAGCTGCTGCTTTGAAACGGCGCAGTGGGCGGCAAGGGCTTCAAGGGAAATTTTTTCCGCATGGTGAAGGGCAATGTATTCCACGGCTTTTTTTAAGTTTTGCGGAATCTGCCTTCCCATGTGCATTTTTTTGTTGTCAAGCAGCTTTTGAACGGTTTCTTCCGAAAGTCGTGCGAGTATCTCACACAGGTAAACGGATGCCCGTATATATCCCATGAATTTTCTTCCTGTTACAAGGGGTAGTATTTCTGCCGCGCATTTGTTAACGGCATCGGTATCGCGCAGGGTGGTTTTAGATTCAAGATACAGTACAAAATTTGTTACTTCCGCAATATCACCAGAAAAAACGTTGCTGTAAAAGTTATCCTTTAATTTAGAAAGTTTTTTGCTCAGTTCATCAAATTCTTCTTGATAAACCTGCGATTGTGTGGTAAAATGTATATAAACCATGGAGCATGCTTTTCCGTCCACGGGTCTGCGTACATACGAAACATCCGCAGGTATGTAAAAAACATCTCCTGCCTCAAGGGTGCAGGTTTCGCCCTGGCAGCTTATGCGGCATGAACCACGGCGTATAATTATTAACAGATGCTCTTTTTCGCTTATCTGCCAAACGGTGCTGCGGGTTACCGTGTATATTTTTTGTACAGATGGGTAATCATCCAGTTTTATGCTGTAAAACATGCTGTAAAATGGGCTCCTCTTTAGAAAATGTTAATATAGTATACCTTTTTGTTGATATTTTCTATTTACTATTTTACCACAAAAAAATAAAATGTAAATATAAAAAACAATTATTTTTTTGGAGGCAAAAATAATGAGCAACACTAAAAAATGGCGCGTGGCGATAATCGGCTGCGGATCCTTTGCAAACTGGCAGTATTTACCCAACACTCCCAAAGAGGCAAACGCAGAAATCGTAGCCGCAGTGGATATTGTTCCCGAAAGAGCAATAAAGGCATGCGAGGATTATAACATCCCCAATTATTACACCAGCGTTTACGAGCTTATCGAAAAATGTGATTTCGATATCGCAATCGATTCCGCATCCATTCAGGCACACCACGAAATCAACATGGCGGTTCTTGCAGCAGGTAAGCATCTTATTTCCCAGAAGCCTGCGGCTCCCACGGTTGAAATGCTTACAGAGCAGATAGAGCTTGCCAAAAAAATGAATGTAAAATTTGTTTGCGTTCCAATCCATCCCATGAGATATGACATAAACACCGCAAAGCAGATAATATCCTCGGGTGCTGTGGGCAAGCCTTTTTATGCAAAATGTACTCTTGCACATGGCGGCCCTGAGTATTTCCAGTACCGTGATGCAGATCCCTCGTGGTTCTTTGATGAAGGCGCAGGCGCCCTTGTTGATATGGGCGTTCACGGATTGCAGATAGTAACAAGTATTTTCGGCCCCGCAAAGCGTGTTTCCTGCATGGCAAAGGTGCTTATGCCCAACCGCCGTGTACGCTCGGGCAGCTATGACGGCAAAATGATCAAAACAGATACCCTCTGCGACCAGTACATCATCAGCCTTGATTTTGGCGAAGGTGTTATGGCACTGGTGGATACAGGCTTCTGCGAAAAGGCATCCAAAACTCCTCAGCTTGAAATCTTCTGCGAGGACGGTACTGTTTCCTTTACCCGCCCTTATATGACAAATCCCATGCCCGAAGTTTACATAGACAGCGTTGAAAAGGGTATCCGCGGATGGATCGAGCCCATGCCCGGCACACATCCTCCCAAAGAACTTATAAGCCAGTGCTGCTGCCTTGGCGATATTGTAGACGCCATCGAAAACGATAAAACCCCCGTGCTTTCTCCCGAACACGCACGCCACGTCCTTGAAATAATGACACTTATTCCCAAGGCTGCGGAAAGCGGTTGTACCCTTGAGCTTACAACCACATTTTAAGGGGGCATAAACGATGAAAAAGCTTCGCGCTGCAATTATTGGCCTTGCGCATATTCATGTTATAAACATGACCAACGATTTTTCACGCCACCCCGATATGTATGAAATCGTGGGTATGGCAGACGTTCCTCCCTATACCGAGGAGCAACGCAAGGCAAGAATAAGCAAAAACGTTCCTGCGGATTCAAAAGTTCCGCTTTATGAAGATTATCTTGAACTCCTTAAAAAGGATATCGATCTTGCTATCATTTGCACCGATATAAAAGATCATGCACGCATAGCCGAAGAGATCCTTGCAATGAATATAAGCGTTGTTATCGAAAAGCCTTTATCCATAGACAGCGAATCGGCACAGCGCATATACAATGCATATAAAAACAGCAAGGCGCAGTTGTATGTTAACTGGCCCATTGCCTGGTTTTCCGGATTCCGCCTTGCATACGATCTTGCCCGTTCCGGCGAGGTGGGAGATATTCTCCGTGTTCAGTACCGCAGTCCCGCAACTACAGGCCCTTACAAGCCGGGCGAGCTTCCTCCCGAAGAGCTTCTTAAATCCTGGTGGTATCACAGCGACCGTGGTGGCGGATCAATATGCGATTATGCCGGCTACGGCTGTGTGCTTACCACATGGTTTGCAGGCAAGCGTGCAAAGACAGTTTACGGTATCCGCAAAAACTTTATATCCAAATTCTCTGATATCGAGGATTATTCCGCATTTATTCTCGATTTTGACGATTGTGTGGGATACGTTGAAGGTTCGTGGTCCACATTCAACAGCGGACAGATTCCCACAGGCCCCATTGTGTACGGCACAAAGGGGGTAATAGTTACCGACCGTCATGATCAGGAAGTTCGTGTATATACTGATTTCGCTCAGTATATGCCGTCACCTGCTCCCAATAAGGTTTTAAAGCCCGAGGAATGTAAGGATGACGTTGCCACGGGAATTTATAAAAACCTTGTTCTTGGCGAACCCGTATTTGAGCTTATATCCGCCGATTTCAACATCGACGTTCAGGCGGCCCTTTCTGCAGGAATTCGTTCCTGCCGCAGCGGTGTTGCCGAAATAGTCGGAGAATTCTGATAACTGAATAATTGAGGAGTAATATTACTATGAATAAATTAAGAGTAGCCATTATTGGCACAGGTATGATAGCAAACAGCGCACATTTTCCCGCGCTTAACATTTTGAGAGAAGAAGGTCTTGTGGATGTTGTAGGTGTTGCCGATATCCGCGGCGAAGTTGCTTGCGAAACAGCAAAGCGCCATCATGTTGAAAAATGGTACACCGATCCCCAAAAGATGCTGGATGAGCTTCATCCCGATTTTGTTGCCGTTTGTACACCTAATGTTTACCACAAGGAATGGACAATAAAAGCACTTAAAGCCGGCGCGCATGTTGCCTGCGAAAAACCCATTGCCCTTACCTATGCCGATGCAAAGGAAATGTGGGATACTGCAAAGGCTTGCGGCAAAATGTTGTTCCCTTGCCAGTGCATGCGCTGGAGAAACTACATGCAGCGCTCAAAGGAGCTTGTTGAAACCGGAGAGCTTGGCGACATTTACTTTTCCGACATCGAATTCATTCGCCGTATTGGCATCCCCACATGGGGCATGTTCCACATGAAAGAGCACAACTACGGCGGACCTTTCTGTGATCTCGGCGTTCACCTTATCGATTCGCTTTTGTGGATTGTGGGCGATAAAAAAGTCGAAACAGTATCGGGAAGCACTTATACAAAAATTGCAAATCAGGGTGAGGATATTTTGCTCAGCATCGCCGAAAGCGGCGCATACAGCGGAACATTTACTCCCCGCAAATACGATTACCGCGAATTCAACGTTGAAGAATTTGCCACGGGCTTTATGCGTCTTGAAGGCGGCATGAGCGTCAACTTCAAGTTCTCATGGGCAATAAATCTGCCCACCACAAACCTTGATATGGTTATCTGCGGTGACCGTGCGGGACTTTCCGTAAACGGCGAAAAGCTTTATAAAAACATAGGCAGATTCCAGTCGGAATGTGACCTTAAATGGTTCGATAACGGTCTTTACAAGGGCGTTCCCTTTGAACAGCATCGTTATATGTACCGCAATATTATAAACACTATTGCAGGCAAAGAGGAATATCTTATCAAGGAACACCAGAACCTTGAAGTTTCCAAGATAATCGAATGTTTCTACCGTTCTGCAGAGCTTAACAGAGAAATCAATGCAAAGGAGATTATATAATTTATGATCAGAGCAGCAATAGTGGGTTTTGCCCATATGCATGTTAACGAAGTGGCACTTTATATTTCTGAGCAGCCCGATACCGAGCTTTGTGCAGTTGCCGATGCCGTTACAGGTGTTGAGCAGATCGCGCCTCTCCGTTATACCCCTGCGTGGAACAAACAGAACGTTACCGAAAACTATTGCGGCAACTATTACGATGATTACACAAAAATGCTGGATGCAGAAAAGCCGGATATGGTTTATATCCTTACCGAAAACTGCAAAAAGCCGGAAGTGGTTGAAGAATGTGCAAAAAGAAACATCAATGTATGTATCGAAAAGCCCATTGCCGTAAGCTACACCGAAGCGCTGAGAATAGAAAAGGCAGTTAAGGAATCCGGCATTACCGCTGTTGTAAACTGGCCTGTTGTATGGCGTCCCTACATACATAAAATGAAGAAAGCCATTGACGATAAGCTTGTTGGCGATCCCATAAAGCTGCGATACATAAACGGTCACACAGGTCCTTTGGGCAAGGGTGCCAAGCACAGAGGTGTTTCTGCCAAGGCCGAGGAAATGACCGACGAACAGCGCTCAAAAACCTGGTGGCACAATGATGTTTATGGCGGCGGCGTGTTCCTTGACATAGCCTGCTACGGATGTCTGTTCTCCAAATGGTTTATGGGCGAGGGCGAAAAGAGCGTTCTTTCCTACGGTTCCAATCTTAATACACCTTACGGCGATACCGAAGATAACTTTGCCGCAATTGTAAAGTATGACGGCAAAATGTCGGTTATTGAGGGCACCTGGACAACACCCCGTGCGGTTATTCCCTCCGGCCCCATGGTTCTTTGTACCGGCGGTGTTATAAACTGCACAGGCGGTGCCGAAAACGCTCCCGATGTTGAATGTTACGATATTTATGGCAACCTTGTGGAAATGCAGGATGTTGTACTTGGCGAAAAATATAAAAACATGCCTTGCCACTACGCAAACCACATAAAGACAGGCGAGCCTATCCATGAGATCCTTACCCTTGATGCAAACATGCGTGTTATGGCAATTCTTGATGCAACAATACGCAGCTCCCGTGGCGGCGAGGAGGCAGAAATCCTTGGCTGATGCTATAATTGCCGATATACAGCGTGCATCAACCCATGACGGTCCGGGACTGCGCACCACGGTGTTTTTCAAGGGCTGTCCGTTAAACTGTAAATGGTGCCATAATCCCGAATGTATAAGCTTTGAACCGCAGATACTTCAATACCCCGAAAAATGTATCGGCTGTGGCTTGTGTGAACAAGGCTGCTTTGCAGGCGCAAAGGTTGTCTGCGGTAAAAAAATGACTTCTGCCGAAATTGCGGCAGAGGTTGCCAGAGATAAAGCCTACTACGGCACCGATGGCGGAGTTACTTTTTCAGGCGGAGAACCGCTGGCACAAAAGCAGGCGCTTTCGGAATGTATTGATGAGTGCAAAAAGCTGGGAATAAACTGTGCCGTGGAAACATCACTTATATATTTTGATGCAGAAATATTCTCAAAGCTTGATTTTGTAATGGCAGATCTTAAAATATGGGATAGTGCCATTCATAAAGAATATACGGGCGTGCCCAACGAAGTAATAATCGAAAACTTCAAAAAGCTTAACGATATGAAAATACCCGTTATTGCACGCACACCTGTAATTCCTGAGGTGGAGCAGGGGATAGATAAAATCTCTGCTTTTCTCAAAACACTTGACAACGTAACCTGTTATGAGCTTTTGCCTTATCATCCGCTGGGAAAATCAAAAAGGCAGGCTCTCGGTATGGCAGAAGATCCTTTTACGGTTCCTTCTCCCGAATATATGGAGGATTTGAAAAAATATGCTTACATACGCTGACAGATTAAAATCCATGCGTGAAACAAAAGTCCGTCATACTCTTGAAAAAAGAAAACAGAACGGCTATACCGACCTGGACGATTTCGGCACCGTTCCGATTTCCGAGGGTTATGGCGTTGAACCATGGTACAACAGCACAAACGGAAGCTTTTATGGCTACGACGGTATGTGCGAAAACTTTTGCCGTGTAATTGATGCCCATGAGCCTTATATCGATCCCATGGAAATGCTTTGCGGCAGATGGCGTGATATGCTTGTCAACTACCGCGGCGACCTTCATTACATGCCCGATTGGCTCAAAAACAACGAAAAAATAATGGAATTTATGAAATCTGCCACAAACCAGTGGAGCAAACGCTGGGATGAGCAGAGATTCCCTTATGACAATCTTAAACCCAATCAGGAAAAGTATAATATCGCCACAGGTATTGACGGCGATGCCCATTTTGCCTGTGATTACCGCATCGGTTTTGAACTCGGCTTTGGCGGCTTGCTTGAAAAAATCGAAAAATACCGTAAGGTAAATCCCGATAAAAAAGCGTTTTATGATGCAGAAGAGCGTACGGTAAAAGCTATAATAAGATTTGTGGAACGTCATTGCGCAAAACTGCGCGAAATGATTCCTGCGGAAACCCGTCCCGAGATCCGCGAAAATCTTGAAACCATGCTTAAAACCTGCGAAAACATCACATATGCAGCTCCCAAAACATTCCGTGAGGTTTGTCAGTGGACAGCATTCTTTAACTGTGCATCCAGAATCTACACCCGTGACGGTGCAGGTTTCCAGCTTGACGGTCTTCTTTATCCTTATTACGAAAATGACGTTAAAAACGGAATTCTCGATGACGAAACCGCAAAGTTCCTTATTGCAAACCTTCTTCTCATCGATCCCCACTACTATCAGATTTCCGGTGTTGACGAAAACGACCGTGATATGACCAATAAGCTGTCCTACCTCATCCTTGAGGCGGCGGATTCCATAAATATCGCATGCAACCTTACTGTTCGTGTACACGAAAACTGCGACAGAGAATTCCAGCGCAAGGCGGTTTATTACCTTATAAAGAACAAAAACGGCTGGCCCCGTTTCTGTAACGACAAGGCTCTTGCAGAAGGTTATATGAAAAACGGTGTTGACAAAAAGACATCCCGTGAGCGTATAGCCGTAGGCTGTAACTGGATGTGCGTTCCCGGCAAGGAATTCCCCATGAACGATACAGTTAAGATAAACATTGCAAAAGTTCTTGACGAAGCTCTCAAGGATCTTAAAAACGAGCCCGATAAGAGCGCGGAAAAACTGTTTGAAATTTACGAATCGCATCTTAAAATTGCAATTCAGACCGTTGCCGACGGTGTTAACCTTCATATAGACCATGCATGGGAAGTAACCCCCGAACTTGTTATGAATCTTATGATGTACAACACCATTGAACGCGGTGAGGATATTTCGCAGTGTGCTGAGCTTTACACCATCGGTGTTGACGGTGCAGGCCTTGCGGTGGTTGCCGATTCCTTTGGCGCCATCGAAGAAAGAATCGAAAACGAAAAGCTTGTTACCTGGGAAACCCTTTACGAAAACCTTGAAAACGATTATGCCGATGAACGTGTGCGTACAATAATGGCATCCGCTTCAAAATACTGCAGCGGCGGAAGTGCGGCGGATAAATGGGCAAAACGCCTTACCGAAAGCTGGGTAACAGCTGTAAAGGCACAAAAAATGCCAAAAGGTCGTCAGCTTGTTCCCGGATGGTTCTCATGGTCCAGAACCATTGAGTACGGTTCAAAGGTTGGTGCAACTCCCAACGGAAGAAAGGCTGCACAGCCCATTTCCCACGGTGCAAACCCCAATCCTCATTTCCGTAACGACGGTGCACCCACAGCTCAGTCCAATGGCATAGCATCGGTTCAGTGCGGCTACGGCAACACAGCACCTTTGCAGATCGAATTTGACCCCATGGTAAAGGCAGACGAACACGGTATTGATATGGTGTTAAAGCTTATCGAAGGCCACTTTGAACAGGGCGGAACACTTATAAACATAAATGTTCTTGATAAGCAAAAACTGCTTGAAGCCAATGAAAACCCCGATACTCACCCTGATCTTGTTGTGCGTGTTACCGGCTTTACTGCATACTTTGCAAGCCTTTCGCCCCAGTTCCGTCAGCTTGTGGTGGACAGATTCCTTACAGGCTTTTAATTGATAATAAAATTCCGGCAGGGTTAAAGCTTTGCCGGAATACTTTTTGGGATTTGACAAACAAAAAACCTCCCCCAAAAACGGGGGAGGTAATTTTATGCAATTAACTTATGCAAGATAAGTCTTTAAAGACTCGGGGATCTTTTCAACTTCAACGGAAGCTGTGATGGTGAAGTTGATCTTGTTTTCTTCGAGGAGAGGAAGAACTCTTCTTACGAATTCTTCAAAACCGGAAATTTCGTTGCGGCAGATCTTAAGAGCGGAGTCGATGAAAAGATCTGTAATATCGTAGTTGGAAGCGAGAATACCGCAAATAAAGCCATAAAGCTTTTCCCAGTCGTC
>JAZSGA010000248.1:0-17680 GCA_045532495.1 Eubacteriales bacterium
ATCAACTGTGGGAGCGGTAACTGTTGCGCCGTCATCAACCACTGTGGGTGTGCCGTAAACCGCACCGTCTACCATGAATGTTACTGTGTTGCCCCACTTTGCATATACGGTGGTATGTGCTGTGAACACTACTGTTGCATCAAATGCCTGTTCAAGAGCTGCATCATCACGGTAGAACCAACCAACGAACTTCTTTGTTCCGTAAGTGGGATCTGCAGGAACTGTTGCTGATGTGTTGTAAGCGATTGTCTGAGTAGCGGCTGCTTCTGTTGTGCTGCCTTCTTCAAGTACGAACTTGATGTCTACTGTAAATCTTGCTTCAAGGGTGTAATCCTTGGCTACAGGAGTTGCAAAATCAAATTCAGTATCTGTTGCTGTGTCAAACCAGCCTGCAAGTGTTCTTGTGGTCTGATCAACTGTGGGAGCGGTAACTGTTGCGCCTTCATCAACCACTGTGGGTGTGCCGTAAACAGCTCCGTCCACCATAAAGGTTACTGTTATCTGCTTGATAAGTTTTGCTGTGAGTTTTGCTGTACCGGGAACGGTAAATTCTTCGCCTTCCTTGTATTCGGTGCCGCCGTAAACCCATACAAAGCGATACTTTGTATTATCGTATGTTATACCGGTTGCCGCCGCTGTGGGAAGTGTGATCTTATCGCCGCGGTCATCAACTGTAAGCTTTGTGCCGGTTTCTGTGCCGTCGGTATTGAGGAATATTACATCAAAGGGACCGGGCCATACGGCAGTAACTGTCATATTGCCGCCAATTACTGTGGTGGCATCGAATGTCTTTATTACGCCGCCTTCTTCGTAGCACCATCCAAGGAACTCTGTGGGAGCATAAATGCCGTGTGCGGGAGTTCCGATGGAATTGTATTTATCTGTGCCGAATTCCACACCGTATGTAGCGTTGATTTCCTTATATTTTGTACCTTCGTTCATAAAGGTTACTGTATACTCAACGGGAATCCAGTGTGTTTTAAGAGCTGTGGTAGCGCCTGCGGGGGTTTTAAGTGCATCTATCACAACACCTGCGGTGGCATCGGGAGCCACAAGAGTATCTGTTGCAGGATCGTATTTGCTGTTGTTATCTGCATCGTAGTACCAACCGCCGAATGTGTGGTGTTCCTTTTCGGGATGCTCGGCAGTTGCGGGAACGCTTAAGATCTCACCTGCTTCGTTGATGTAGGAATCAAAAGTACCTGTCTTTGTTTCGAAAGTAACCTTGTTCCATTCATCCCACTTTGCGACGAGGGATACATCCGCGCTGAATGTGGTGGTGGAATCTACAAGCTGTGTATCTGCAGAGTCGTAAACACCGTTTGCGTTGCTGTCGATAAACCAGCCGCCGAACTTGTTGTTAGCCTTCTTGGGGATATAATTATCGTAATCAGTACCGAGAGAAGTACCTCTTTTTATTGTAACTGTCTTGGGCGCTGTGGTGTTATCTGCAAATGTAGCACCATCGGACACTGTAAATGTGATGTCATCATAGTGATATACTGTGGGAGAACCGCCGCCGGGTACTGTTGTACCGGGAGTGGGCTTTTCTTCCTTCTTTTTACCTGTTTCGGCATCACGTGTACCAAGACGGAGTGTGTCGTGATCGTCAAGGCCCTTACCGGATGCGGAAGGTATTGTTATACGCTTGTTAAGGAATGTAACGGGAGTGTTGTATACAGCATCGGTAAAGAATGATTCAGAGCTGAAATGCTGGAATTCAACAGGACCGTGTACATCGTTGTTAACATCGTTTACAACAAGGAGGTCGCCTCGGATGGTGTTGTCAAAGGTTACCTTGTCGGCACCGCCTCTGAACACGATTCTGCCGTCAACCTCAACATTCTTGATGGTAACGCTTGTATCACCGGCACCGTCGCCAATAATAAGGTCACCGGCAACGTGAGTATCGGTAAGAGTAATGGTGTTGCCTGTAAGTATAACTTCACCAAGACATTCGCCAAGAGCAAATGTGCCGTCGGTTCTTACATATTTTGCGAAGATATTGTCCATGATCTGGGCAAATTCTTCTCTGGTTATGTTGCCGTGAGGTCTGAATGAGCCGTCGGTGTAACCGTTTATGTAGCCGCGGTTTACAAAAGCCGCAACCGCGCCTGCAGCATAGCCTGCAATGCCTGCACCGTCGGTAAACTTTGCAAGAGAACCTGTTTTATCATAATTGATAACAAGCGCACGGGCAATAACAAGCACCGCGTCCTGACGGGTTATGGGTTCGTTGGGGCGCATTGCACCGGTATCGTCACCGGTAAATGTCTGCATTTTAACAGCCTTCGCAATGTCTTCGTAGAACCAGTCATCTGCGCTTACATCGCTGAACTTGCCTTCGATGGGAGATTTGGTTTCTGCACCAAAAGCTCTGTTGATAATAGCGGCCATCTGGGCACGTGTCAACAGATCTGTAGGCCTTACGGTAGAATCACCGTAACCTGTAATAAGTCCGTTTTCCACTGCCTCCACCATGGCGTCATAAGACCAGCCTGTGGGGAAGTCGGAAAATCCGTAGTTGCCGGCTGTTCCCTGCGCAAAAGCGCTAAAGGGTATAACGGTAAAGACCATCATTACCGCCATAATAAGCGCCAGCACGTTTCTGAGTTTTCTCATACTCTTTTCATCCTTTCTCTCGATACTGCATTGTATCAGAATAAGCAGCATAATGCCACAGAAAAAACACCTGCCCTGCACCGCGCCCAAAACAGGCACGCCGCAGATCAAGACATTTTGATAAAGATAGCATTATATTGCAGTATATTAACTATATAATATACCGAAAAGCCCGATTTGTCAAGTAAAAACATTGGCATACCGCACAAAAAAATTGTCGTATTATACCCTTTGCACATGTTTTTCTTACAAATAGCAACAGACCGCGGTAATTGTAAATTTTCAATTAACAACTGTGTATAAACTATTAACCACGGCGCTTTTTTACATGCTTTTTCTTGCAAACCGAATATCCAAACCAGCCAAGCCTTTTACCCAGGGCAAAATATTCGCCGTGGGCATACGCCGCAAGACCCGCTTTATCCAGGTGCAGCTTACCTGCGGAATCAATAAGCTGCTCATCCACGGCAACCCCCACAATATCGGCAAGAAACATATCGTGGCTTCCTAGACTTATTATCTTATCCACCTTACACTCAAGCGAAAGCGGACTTTCGGCAATAAGCGGACATTCTATATTGAAAGCGGGCTCCTTTGTAAGTCCGCACAGTTCAAACTTATCCGTATTTTTTCCGCTTCTTACACCGCAGGTATCCGCAGCACGCACAAGCTGTTCGGTGGTTAGGTTTATGGCAAAAACACCGGTCTTTTTTATTATATTGTAGGAAAACCTTGTGGGCCGCACGGAAATATATGTTTTTGGCGGCTGTGTGCAGGTTATGCCCGTCCATGCCACGGTAAACACGTTGTCATGCTCACCGTCGGAGCAGGTAACAAGCGCAGGCGGCACGGGTGCGGTAAGGGCTCCGCCCTTCCATTTGATCTTGCTCATATTTTTTATTCCTCTTCATTTATATTATATATAGACGCAGAAAGCTTATATTTGTTCCGCAAATATATAATATCAGCACCGTTCCTTTTTGTCAATAAAAATAAATTCATTGTTGACATTGAAAAGTTTATGTGATAACATAGCTTTAAAACAGAAAATAGGAGGCGCCATATGCTTTTTGACAACCATTTCCATTTTGACGGCGAGCTTACTCTTGACGGCTCTGTAAAATATTTCGACAGCTTCATGAAAACGCACGGCATAGACAAAGCCACCGTACTTGCTTACTGTGCATGGCAGGAAGGCGAGGATCAGCCCCACTCAAACTTCAAATGTATCTGGCTTAAAAAAGTTATGTCCCCCCGTATTTATGCATACATGTCGCTGAGGCATAATTTTGAAAAGCCCTACGGTGCAAATGAATATCTGCACCAGCTTGAGCTTGGCATGGAAATGGGCTTTGACGGAATAAAATCCCTTGACGGCAAGCCGGATCTTCGCAAAAGGCTTGGTATATCCCTGGCAGACAGCCGTTTTGACCTTGTTTTTGAAAAGCTTGAAAAAACAGGGTTCCCCATGACCATGCATGTTGCCGATCCCGAATATTTCTGGCACTGTCCCAACGCCTACTGTAACTACTGCGACGGCACTTTTCTTACCAAAAGCGAGCTTTATGCCGAGGTAGACGAGATACTGCGCAAATTTCCGCGACTTAATATCACCTTTGCCCATTTTTATTTTCTTTCCGAAGATCTTGACCGTGCGGCAAAATTTCTGGACGATCATCCCACCGTTTGTTTTGATATAACACCAGGACGCGAAATGTTTCTTGATTTTGCAAAGGATCTTACCCATGCCCGTCAGTTTTTTGAAACTTACAAGCAGCGCCTAATTTGGGGCTCGGATGTTACAAACACCATGATAAACAACGGCTACAACAACGATGTTTATACACTTTTAAACGGCGTGCTTGCTGACGGAGAACCTTTTTACACCATAGATGATACCTTCACGCCCATGGGTATAAGCAGCAATGCTCTTCAATTTATTACGTATAACAACGCCCATCGCTTGCTCGGAAGTGCGCCCAAACCAATAAACACAAATGCAGTTTGCCGTGCCTTGGAGGAGTTCCGCAAAAATGTGCCTCTTTCCCCTGCCCACAGCGAAGAACTGGCGGTAATTGCCGCAGAATTCGGAGCATAAAACTTTTTTGTGCAACAAATTTTAAAAAAATTCAAAAATACTATTGCAAAATGCAAATGTTTGTGGTATACTTGTTACAGTTGAATATGGTTTTTGTTTAAAGAGCGGTCAAAAAACCGCTCTTTAAAGTTTGTTAAGGCATATTTTTGCCTTGCAACACCTATACATTCTGAAAGGACGGTATAAACACCATGGACAAAAAGCCAAAGAAAAAAAACATCGCCGAAACCGTGCGTGAGCTGGTGCTGGACGCTGTTGAAGAATGTGGATGCGAGCTTTGGGATGTGGAATATGTAAAGGATGCCACCGGTTGGAATCTTATAATCTACATCGACCGCCCCGAAGGCATAAGCCTTACCGATTGCGAAATGGTAAACGATGCGGTGGAGCCCATTCTTGATGAAGCAGATCCCATCGAAGGCGGTTATTGCCTTGAAATTTCATCCCCCGGGCTTGAACGTGAGCTTAAAAACCACGTTCACATCGAAGCTTTTCTGGGAGAAAAGGTGCAGGTTCGCCTTTACACGGCATACAACGGAAGCAAAAGCTTTTTTGCCACCCTTGATTCGCACAGCACCGAAAACGATACCGTTACCTTTGTTCAGGATTCCGGCGAAACCGTAACATTTGAACGCAAGGCTATAGCAAAGCTTTCCACAGTTGCGGAATTCTGATATCAACTACTGTAAACAAATCCAAAATATACATTATTAACGGAGGAAATCAAAATGGCTAACGAACAGAAAGAGTTCTTCAGAGCTCTTGATCTGCTTGAAAAAGAAAAAGGTATCCCCAAGGATTACATGATCGAAAAGATCGAAGCCGCTCTTTTAACAGCTTTCAAAAAAGAAACAGGCAGCTCCAACATGAAGGTTGAGCTCAACCCCGAAAAACAGCAGATTCATGTTTACAAACTGCTTGAGGTTGTGGATCCTTCCGCCCTCGAACTCATCCAGCAGGATGAATCCGATGACGATGTGGATTTTGATTTTTACGATGACGGCGACGAACCCTTTGACACATTCAACCCCGACACACAGATCAAGCTTGACGATGCCCGCAAAATAAAGGCATCCTACAACGTGGGAGATTTTGTTCAGATCGAAATCAAGCCCCGCAGCTTCAAGCGTATCCCTGCACAGACCGCAAAACAGGTTATTATCCAGGGTATCCGTGAAGCCGAGCGCAAAAATATGATAAGCGAATACGAAAACAAAAAGGAAGATGTTGTTACCGCAGAAGTAACACGCATCGACCCCGAAACGGGCAACATCCGCCTTATCATCGGCAAAAACGAAGTAACACTTGCAAAGAGCGAGCAGATCCCCGGAGAAACCTTCAAAGAAGGCGAGCTTATCAAGGTTTACGTTATGGAAGTAAAGCGCGATACAGTAGGACCTGCAGTGCTTCTTTCCAGAACACATCCCGGTCTTGTAAAGCGCCTATTTGAAATTGAAGTTCCCGAAATTCAGGACGGTACCGTTGTTATACGCAGCATTGCCCGCGAAGCAGGATCAAGAACAAAAATCGCCGTGTTCTCACGCGATCCCGACGTAGAAGCCATAGGCGCTCTCATCGGTCCCAAAAACACACGTAAAAACACAATCATGAAGGAAATCCGCGGCGAAAAGATCGACATTATAAAATACAGCGACGATCTTGGAGAATACATCAAATCCGCCCTTTCCCCTGCAACAGTTCAGTCGGTAGAGCAGATCGGTGATCGCTCCTGCCGTGTTGTTGTTGCTGACGATCAGCTTTCGCTTGCCATCGGTATGAAAGGTCAGAACGCCCGTCTTGCCGCAAAGCTTACCGGCTGCAAAATTGACATAAAGAGCGCTTCCGAAGAGAAAAAAGCTCTTTACGATCTTGCCATGAGCAGCCGCGGCGAAACCACCACTGTCCTCGGCGAAAAGCTGGCAGAAGCTCTTAAGGCAACCGAAGAATCCGACAATTAATTTGCGGTAACATACGTACTTTTATCAAAGAAAGGAACGGCTCAAGGTTTAAATGAATAAAAAAATCCCCGAAAGAAAGTGTCTTGGCTGCGGCGCAAAAAAACAAAAAAATCAGCTTGTACGCGTTGTCCGCACAAAGGACGGCAGCGTTACTCTTGACAAAACCGGAAAAGTTTCCGGCAGAGGCGCATATATTTGCCCGGATATAAATTGCTACAACAAGGCACGCAAAGCAAAACGCTTTGAAAACAACCTTGAAATTGCCATCCCCGATACAGTATACGACTCGCTGGCACAGCAGCTGTCGGCGGAAGAGGAGGCATAGGCTTGACAATGAACAAATATTACGGTAACCGCCTTTTTGCAGACCGCAACGAAGATCTCAAGCTCAACCTTGATAAGATCCTTGGTGCCCTGGGGCTTGCCATGAAAGCAGGCGGACTTGCCGTGGGGAACGATGCGGTTTCCATGGCAATAACCGCAAACAAGGCACGCATAGTTTTTATATCAAAGGATATATCAGGCAATTCCCTGGAAAAGCTTATGCAAAAGCTGGTAAATTCCAACACCAAATACATTGTTTTGCCCTGCGGCATGGATATTATAGCCGCACGATTGGGAAAATCGGGGCTTACCGCAGTAGCCGCTCTTATAAAGCCCGGATTTGAAAAAATAATTTTCAAATGCATGGGTTTCGATCCCAAAACCGCAAAATCTAACGACAACAATACGGAGGTGCACAAATAATATGGCACAGACAACCACAAAAACCAAAGTCAATTCTCTCGCAAAGGATCTTGGTATAAAAGGAAAGGAACTGGTTGATTTTCTTTCATCCAAGGGAATATCCGATAAGTCTGCCTCCGCCGTTCTCGAGGACAGCGAAATCAGTCTTATTATAAACCATTATACAAAAAAGCATGAACTTTCCGATATCTCCGCTTATTTTGCTTTGGCAAACAAACCCGCAAAAGAAGAACCCAAGCCAGAAGCAAAACCTGCGGCAGAAAAACCTGCAGAGCAACCCAAGGCAGAACCCAAGCCCGAAATAAAAGAACCTGCAAAGCAGCAAGCACAGCCCACGGCAGAAAAGCCCGCCGCAAAGGTTGAAGAAAAGCCTGCTGCAGAAGCACCTGCAAAGGCTGAGCCCGCAAAGCAGGAAGCTCCCAAAAGCGCACCCTCAAAGGCCGCCATCAATTCTGCGGCTGCCATTGCAAAGCGTGCAGCAGAGCTTGCAAGCAAAAACAGCGATAATCAGCAGCGCAAGCCCCAGCGTGACGGTCAGCGCAGCTTTGAACATCGCAACGATGCAGGCAGACCTCAGCGTGACAATGCCGCTCGTCCCAACGACCGCAACATGGAACGCAACGACAGATTTTCAAAGCCTTCCATCCCCACAGCACCCAAAACCGAAATTTTCGGCAAGGACGGCTTTGTAAAAATAGAACAGCCCAAACAGAATCAGAAGCCCAAGAGCCAGTTTGACAAAAACGGCAAGGGCAAATTCGGCAAGCCCGGTGCCGGCCCCCGTGACAAGGATGACGATTACGGACAGTCTGTTCGTCAGCCCAGCATCCGTCCCATTTACGACAAGGACGGCAGAGCACGCAGCCGCTACGCTTCCGAAACCACCATCAGCGAAGCAGAGGTTAAACGTCCCGAGGGCGGCGTAAGAAACGATTCCAACGTACGCCTTGTGGATATCCGCTCCCACGAAGTGGATCTTTCCAAATACGATGAACGCCTTGACAGTCTTGTTCCCGATGCAGTAGGCAACGAGGACGGCGGCAAAAAGAAGCAGAAGAAGGGCGGCATGCAGTCATCCTCCAAGGGTGCCGGCGGCAAAAACGGCCGTAACGATGCCTCCAGAAACAGCTTCCAGCCCAAGATGAAACCCGGCAAAAAAGGCAAGGGCGCACAGGTTAAGGAACCCGTGGAAATTAAAAAATTCACAGGCCCCATTACCCTGCCCGAAGAAATTATGATATCCGACCTTGCCTCCAAGCTCAAGATAACCACCGGCGAAGTAGTTAAAAAGCTTCTTATGATGGGCCTTGGCATGGATGCCGTAGGTGCAAACAAATATGTTGATTACGATACAGCTTTCCTGCTTGCCGATGAAATGGGCATTGTGGCAGAAAAAGAAGTTGTTATCTCCATCGAAGAAAGACTTTTTGCCGACGATGAAGATGCACCCGAAGATCTTCAGGACCGTAGCCCCGTTGTGTGCGTTATGGGCCACGTTGACCACGGTAAAACATCCCTTTTGGATGCCATCCGTCATTCCAACGTAACCGCAGGCGAAGCCGGCGGTATTACCCAGGCTATCGGTGCTTACCGTGTTAAGGTAAACGGCAGAGATATTACCTTCCTTGATACCCCCGGCCATGAGGCATTTACAGCCATGCGTGCCCGCGGTGCCAAGGCTACAGATATAGCCATTCTTGTGGTTGCGGCAGATGACGGCATCATGCCCCAGACCATCGAAGCCATCAACCATGCAAAAGCTGCAGGCATTTCTATAATCGTTGCCATTAACAAAATGGATAAAGTGGGTGCAAACCCCGATGCGGTTAAGCAGAATCTTACAGCCCACGAGCTTGTCCCCGAAGAATGGGGCGGCGATACCATATGCGTTCCCGTATCGGCTCTCAAGCGTCAGGGCATTGATGAGCTGCTTGAAATGGTGCTGCTTGTTGCAGACATGCAGGATCTTAAAGCCAACCCCAACCGCGATGCCAAGGGTATTGTTATCGAAGCCAAGCTGGATAAAGGACGCGGTCCCGTTTCCACCGTGCTTGTTCAAAACGGTACTTTGCATCAGGGTGATGTGGTTATTGCAGGTACTGCTATCGGCCACGTGCGTTCCATGTGCGACGAAAACGGCAAACAGCTCAAGACCGCAGGTCCTTCTGTTCCCGTTGAAATAACAGGTCTTTCCGAAGTGCCCGAAGCAGGTGACGAATTCCGTGCCGTTGCTGACGAAAGAATGGCGCGTGAGCTTGTTGAAAAGCGTAAAAACGATGCCAAGGAAGAAGAATTCAAGGCAAATGCAAAGGTTTCGCTGGATAATCTGTTTGATCAGATCAACGAAGGCACCAAAGAGCTTGCCATTATCGTAAAGGCAGATGTACAGGGTTCTGCCGAAGCGGTAAAGGCATCGCTTGAAAAGCTTTCCAACGAAGAAGTAAAGGTTCGTGTTATCCATTCCGCAGTAGGCGGCATCAAGGAAAGCGATGTTATGCTTGCCGATGCCTCCAACGCCATCATCATCGGCTTTAATGTACGTCCCGACAAGGGCGCAACAGATTCTGCAAGCCAGAAGAATGTTGATATACGCACATACCGCATAATTTATGAGTGCATCGAGGAGATCACCCAGGCTATCAACGGTATGCTGGCTCCCGAATTCCGTGAAAATGTTATCGGTCATGCCGAAGTGCGCCAGACCATCCATGTACCCAACATCGGCTTCATTGCCGGTTCCTACGTTCAGGATGGTAAGATCATCCGCAGCGCACAGATCCGTGTTGTGCGTGACGGCATTGTTATATTCGAAGACAAAATCGCTTCTCTGCGCCGTTTCAAGGATGACGTTAAGGAAGTGGCACAGGGCTTTGAATGTGGTGTTGCCCTTGAACGTTTCAACGATATTAAGGAACACGATATTCTTGAAGCATTTGTAATGGAAGAAATTAAAAGAGAACTGTAAACCCAAACTCACAATGTAAATCACTTTTTTCAGCAATGTCATTAACCGCACAGTTAATGACATTGCGCTTATTCCGCAAATGCCGTATAGCCTGACGCATGTTGTGGCAAAATAAAGCATGTACGGAATTAAAATCGAAAGGAATTTTTTAATATGCCTGCAAACAACAAAGGCTCTGCTTCTTTTAAAAAAGCACGCGTTAACGAAGAAATATCACGCGAAGTCGGAGATATTTTAAGATCCGTAAAGGACCCCCGTGTAAGCTCCGCTTTTATAAGCATCGTCAACGTGGATACAACCCCCGATCTGAAGTATTGCAAAATCCGTTTCAGCGTTTACAACGGCAACTCGGCCGAGGTGGCAAAAGGGCTTAAAAGCGCCACAGGCTACATCCGCCGCGAACTTGCCGCACGCCTTAATTTAAGGCTCACTCCCGAACTAACCTTTATCCCGGATACCAGCATAGAACACGGTGCGCATATTTCAGCCTTAATCGACAGCCTTAACATTAAAAAAGACGACTGATATTTCAGTTTAAATGACGAGGGTAATTTATGAAAAAAACCCGAAAAGAATTAGCCGCAGCTTTTATAGAAATATCCTTGATATTAATACTTTCTGTGGCTCTTATAGTGATGTTCGCCGCATATTGCAAACTGCGCAATTCTTCGCAATATTCAGAACTTCCCGAATTTGATTTCCGCAACGAAACATCTTCCGGTGCCGAAATAACCGACGAAAACGCAACCCTGGGGTTGCTTTCGCCGAATTTTGTAGGAATTGTGACAGATAAAATGCTTGCCCCGGCGGACATTGCATCACGCAACAAACTGCTTTCCGATATAAAGCCGTTTTTGCTCTCGGTGTTTTCGGATGTAAGCACTCTTATTGAGTTTTCTGATAACACCGCACGTAAGGATTACATCGCACGCAATCTTTACTACGCAAAGGACTATATTTATCTTGAATTTTCAAGGGAAATACCTGCCAGCGCCATTGTTCCGGCAATAACGGGCAAAACCCTTGGCAGTGTTTACCACGCTTTCAACGTAAAGGATCTGTTTATCTTCTGCGATTCCAGCGGTGCAATTTCGGGTGCCGCCATAGACGAAAACGGAAACGTGGCAACCCTTACCGTGCGTGACAGAACATCCCTTTCCTTTGAAACCCTGCGTGCTTACGAAAACGCAGGCGGCATGAAAAAGTTTGAATTCGGAGTGTTTGAAGATAAAAAATATCCGCTTTACACCACATCCGTTTCACGAAACAACCTAAGTGCATATAATAACAGCGGAGACTTTTTGTCCAGCGGTGCACAGGATTCAAAAAACATTCTCTCGGCTTTTTCGCTCAACTCCAACACCACGCGTTTTTACCGTACCGGCAATAACGCCATAACCTTTGTTGAGGATAACGGCGAACTAAAAATCACCTCTGCCGGAGATATAACATATACTTCAAGCGGTAGCGGTATTCCGCTGTCGTCGCTTTGTGTTTCGCAAAACGAAATGTTCTCCTTTGAAGACAGAATCTCCGCTGCATACAATATCATATCAAGGCTCGACCGCAGCTATTTCGGCGATGCGGCATATCTTGCCCTTACATCCGTAACATACGACCAAAAAACCTTTGAAATGACATTGGAGTTTTCATATTGCTATGGCGGTGTGTACATCAGCAGCCGAAACAACTATGCAGCACGCTTTGTGTTTGATAAAGATTCCCTTGTTTTTGCAGACGTTTCCGCAAAAACCTTCAGCATATCCGAAAACACCTTTACCGACATACCTCAAAGATTGCTGTTTTTGTTTTCAACTGCAGATTTTGATAAGCAAAACCCGCCGCTGGCGTTTACCCCTGTTTATAAGCAGGATACAGACACCGCTGAATACAATGCAAAATACGCTTTTGTATATACTTCAGCCATAGCCGCAGGCAATGCAAATCCCGGGGAGGTGGCGCAAAAATGAGTTGGCACAAAACTAACCTTGCACTTATATTTATCCTTGTGGCGATTGATGTGTTTTTAGCTTTTATGCTTTATACCTCCTACCGAGATTCGGCGTTACTGCCTGCCGATATGATAACCGAGGCAAAAGAAAACTTAAGCCGATCGGGCATTGTGTTTGAGGACGAAGTTATAGATACAAGCATATATACAAAAACCGTATATCTTTATTCCGCCGACATGTTCTTTGCCGAAGAAATGAGCGGAAACGCCGCATCAACACATCCCGGCCTTATGACAGCTTTGTCCGAGCTTTCGGGTCAAAGTTTTTCCACGCTCAGCGACACAGTTCAGTTTTTTGACATTCCCGACGGTACATCCATAACCGTGCTGGATAAAAAAGGAACCCACATCGCAACAGCGCAGATATCCGACAAAACAGGTTTTGAATTTTCGCTTTTTGATGCATCGGAATCCGAAAAATCCAAAAGTTGTTCGGCAAAGGCGGATGAGCTCAATGCAGCAAACCTTTACGCAACTCAGCCCCATGATTGCCCACGGGCCGTTAAAAACTTTTTCAAAGAGGTGTACGGCAGAGATATAAGCGCAAAGGAGCTTGCTTCCGAGCAGACCGAAAACGGCACTTTTTCCATGTGCGTTGTTACTATTGATGACAGTCTTGTATATGATATGCCCATAACCTTTTATATTGAAAACGGCAAAATACTTTATGTAAAGGGCAACATATTCTTCAGCAAACCCAAAAAAGCATACAATGCCAAGCTTACCGACGGTATCAATATTCTTTACAAGCTGCCTGCAAGCAGCGAAAATAACATCACTGTTTCCTCCCAGCACATGGGATACTGCTTTAACGATGCAGATAACAACGAAACATATCTTGTACCTTCGTGGGTTATTGAGTGCAATACCGACGAAACGCAGGAAACATTGGTTTTTAATGCATTGACAGGAGCTTTGTATAAATAACAAATATTTTTCAAAAAAGTTAAATTTTTTTCTTAAAACTATTCCTTTTTTGGAATAAACGTGTTATAATGTATGTGTGCGACCATTTGCACATAAACATAGCATTTTTTTCTACACATATACATGCGGAACGTTCCTTTCGTTCCCGACTTCTGCTGTGTGCAGAAGCATAACAAGCAAGTCAGGAGAATTTAGATGGAAAAGGAAAAACTAGTCATTAACGGCGGAAAACCGTTAACAGGAGAAATCGAAATCAGCGGCATGAAAAATTCTGCTGTTGCCATCATTTTCGGCACGATTCTCACCGAAGACAAATGTGTCATTGAAAATCTCCCCGATATCAGCGATGTTTCCGATTCGCTTGCAATACTTGCAAGCATCGGTGCAAAAATAAAGCGTATTAACAAAACCACCTATGAGATAGACACCAAAAAGATCCGCGCAGGCGCATCTCCCTATGAGCTGGTACGCAAAATGCGTGCATCCTACTACATCCTGGGTGCAGAGCTCGGCAGATTTGGCAAAGCCCATGCGGCTTACCCCGGCGGTTGCGATTTTGGCTCCCGTCCCATCGACCAGCACATAAAAGGCTTTGAAGCCCTGGGCGCAAAAATCGATGTGGAAAGTGCATATATCGATGCCGATGCCTCGGAAAACGGTCTTACCGGTGCAAATATCTACATGGACTGCGTAACGGTTGGTGCAACCATAAATATTATGCTTGCAGCCTGCCGCGCAAAGGGCACAACTTATATCGATAACGCTGCCCGCGAGCCCCATGTGGTGGATCTTGCAAACTTCCTTAACGCTTCCGGCGCTAATATTACGGGTGCAGGTACCGATATGATCAAGATCAAAGGCGTGGAAAAGCTGCACGGTGTAAACTATGCCGTTATTCCCGATATGATCGAGGCAGGTACATTTATGGTGGCAGCCGCTGCCACACGCGGCGATTGCCTTATAACAAACATCATTCCCAAGCACGTGGAATCCATTTCCGCAAAGCTTGCCGAAATGGGTGTTACCGTGGAGGAGTTTGACGATTCCATAAGAATCGCCCATAAAGGTCCCCTTAATAAGATCTCGGTAAAAACTCTGCCCTACCCCGGTTTCCCCACAGATATGAACCCTCAGATGTGCGTTATAATGTGCCTTGCAAACGGCGTTAGCATGCTTTCCGAAGGTGTGTGGGATAACAGATTCCGCTATACCGAGGAGCTCCGCCTTATGGGTGCCGAAATAAAAGTTGACGGCAAGCTTGCCGTTATAGAAGGCCCCACAGAGTTTTCCGCAGCCCCGGTTAAGGCAGTGGATTTGCGTGCAGGTGCGGCAATGATAATTGCAGGCCTTGTGGCAAACGGCAAAACAGAAATCGAAAATATCCACCATATCCAGCGCGGTTACGAAAACATCGTGGAAAAGCTGCGTAAGGCAGGTGCGGATATAAAGCTCGTTACCATAATCGATGATAGCGATGCCCTGCCCGTGGCAAACTGATACTGTAAATATATAAATAAGGTGCAGCATTGTTGTTGCACCTTTTTTGTTGCAAAAAAACGGGGTTGTATCAAAATGATTGATATAACCCCAAATGATACGCAAAAATGCATAATTATAAGTAGGGGACGATGCCCACATCGTCCCGCTTTTTATGCAATTTACAAAATATAATACAGACGCGAGTAAGTTTTTAATATGATGTTTTTGCCGCAGGGTTACGCCGCAGGGAATGTTACAGAATTACCCATGGGCGCAGGGTTGCTGAAGGATTGCCAGCAAAATGCCTTTAATTTTGCAATTTCACCCGATGAGTTATCCACCGGCAATGTAATCTTTATGGTGGCGCCCACCGGCACATCCTCGGTGTTTACATACATGGTTCCTTTGAATACGCCCGATGCGGTGTACTGCGCCAGCACAATTACCGTATCCTGCGATGAGCTTACATTGGTAAACGAAACCGTTGCCAGAAACGTGCCCGACGGTATTGTATCAATGGCTTTGCCCGACATATCCATAAGTGTTATGGAGTTGATGGTGTAATCCACAGGCTCTTCGGTAACAAATGTAAATGTTCCTGTTCCGCTGTAACATTTTGCGGCGATATAATATTTGTTACCTGCGGTAAGGGTATATGCAATGTAAAAGTTGTTTCCGTTGCCGTCATCATCGTTGGTTTTTAGCTGCGATTTGCTGCTGTTGTATAAATAACCGTAGGTATCCACGCTGCCCGTGGTATAAAAGCGGTATTCCTTTGTATATTGCGGAACAAATTCAAAATAAACAAGCTGTCCCGATGTTTCGGTGGTAACGGTGTACTGGCGGTTGGCTTTTGCAACAATGGCATCGTCAAAGCTTGTTCCCTTTCGGGTTGCCCACAGGGCATAAAGCGTGGTAGTGTTGCCGTAATATGGGAATGTTATCGCATCGCCGGCAAAATCCGCATTATCGTACCAGCCGGCAAGCCTTGCATCGCCATTTTCAACAGTGGGCGCCGTAAATAAAGCATATGCTGTTACATCCGGCAGCGCCACATCGCAATTGGTTACAAAGCTGTAGGTTTTAGTTACGGCGTTATAAATAATTTTAGCATTTGTAAGGTTTTCGTTGCGGTTATATGTAAGCACATTTGCCCAGTCTTCCTCACTGCCGCCGTAGAAAACCGTTTCGATTGCCGAGCAGCCGTTAAATGCATCGTTTCTTATATATTTAACGCTCGATGGCAAACATACAGCTTTAAGCTTGCTGCAGTTATAAAAGGCGTATTCGGGAATAAGCTCGATACCTTTGCCGACAGTTACACTTGTAAGGCTGGTGCAACCTCTAAACGCATCATCTCCGATGCTCGTTATGCTATCCGGTATCGTTACGCTTGTAAGGCCGATGCAACCGTCAAACGCAGAACTGCCGATGCTCGTTACGCTATCCGGTATCGTTACACTTGTAAGGCGAGTGCAACCGTAAAACGCAAAATTGCCGATGCTCGTTACTCCATCGGGAATAACAAGATCTGTTACAAGATTTCCGTTAAGATAAAGTTTTTTTGCATAGCGTAACGGATTAGACCAATCATTTCCAAAGTCAATTGCACACCACGCAGCAACATCCGTTATATTAACCCTTGCAAGGTCGGTGCAACCGGAAAACGCATAAATGCCGATGCTCGTTACGCTATCCGGTATCGTTACGCTTGTAAGGCCGGTACAACCGGAAAACGTAGAACCGCCGATACTCGTTACACTATTTGGTATCGTTACGCTTGTAAGGCCGGTACAACTGGAAAACGCAGAATAGCCGATACTCGTTACGCTATCCGGTATCGTTACGCTTGTAAGGCCGGTGCAACCGGAAAACGCATCATTCCCGATGCTCGTTACGCTATCCGGTATCATTACGCTTGTAAGGCCGGTGCAACCGTCAAACGCCCAAGCACCGATACTCGTTACACTATTTGGTATTATTACGCTTGTAAGGCCGATGCAACGGTAAAACGCATAAATGCCGATGCTCGTTACACTATTTGGTATCATTACACTTGCAAGGCTAGTGCAATTGTAAAAAACATACTTGCCGATACTTGTTACACCATCGGGAATAACAAGATCTGTTACAAGATTTCCGTTAAGATAAAGATTTTTTGCATAGTATAACGGATTAGAAGTACCATTTCCGAAGTCAATTGCACACCACGCAGCAACATTCGTTATATTAACCCTTGTAAGGCCGGTGCAACCGTAAAACGCAGAACCGACGATGCTCGTTACGCTATCCGGTATCGTTACACTTGTAAGGCCGGTACAACCAGAAAACGCAGAATCGCCGATACTCGTTACACTATTTGGTATCGTTACGCTTGTAAGGCCGGTGCAACCGTAAAACGCATTATCTCCGATGCTCGTTACGCTATCCGGTATCATTACGCTTGTAAGGCCGGTGCAATATCTAAACGCATAACCGCCGATGCTCGTTACAGGGTATCCGCCCAAAGTATCGGGAATGATCAACTCACCGGCGGCAGATGATGAACAATCTGTAATTTCCGCCTCACCTCCCGAAACACTATATGTAAGATAACCCTCTGTTGCTGCGGACACGCCAAAAGAGCACACCGCAACAAGACTCATAACAAGCAGCACAAAGGTAACACAAAACTTGATTTTCATTCTTTACTTTCTCCCGAAATTGAATTTGGATAATTTATCCACAAAATTATTGTAACACAAAACCGGCAGGGATTCAACCCTGCCGGCACATTTTTGATATGATTTTTTAATTATTCTTCTGTCTTATTCTCGTCAATTATCTTCTGCGCGATAGGTCCGGGAACTTCTTCGTATCTTACAAAGTCGAAA
>JAZSGA010000065.1:0-10924 GCA_045532495.1 Eubacteriales bacterium
GCTCATATTCACGTTCCGTTGAATCTGGTTGATAAAAAAACCGAGCGGTATGTGGCTTGCGGCGTTCAGAAATCACTTGAACTTTGTAACGAACATAAAAGCAATATGCTTATATACTATAATGAGGATTCTGACCGTACCGTGATAGAGTCAAAGGATGATTATGTCCGCAGAATCTATCTTGAGTCCGGAATCCTTAATAATAAAGACTAATTCAACAATAAATTTTGACCGAGGTGTTTGCAGTGGTATACGATAATATTTTACAGGCTTTGGGAAACACTCCCATTATTAAGCTTTCACATATGGTTGATGAAGATAGCGCCGATATTCTTGTTAAGTTTGAAGGACTTAATGTTGGCGGATCCATCAAAACCCGCACGGCATACAACATGATATGCGACGCGGAGAAAAAAGGTCTTCTTAATTCCGAATCCATAATTGTTGAGCCCACAAGCGGCAATCAGGGGATTGGACTTGCGCTTGTTGGCGCGGTCAAAGGATATAAAACCATCATAATAATGCCCGATTCCGTAAGCGAAGAGCGCAGAAAGCTTGTACGCCATTATGGTGCGGAGGTTATTCTTGTTCATGATAACGGAAATATCGGTTTATGCATTGAAGAGTGTCTTAATACCGCTTTAAGAATGAAAGAGGAGAATCCCAAAGTGTTTGTGCCTCAGCAATTCGAAAACCCTGCAAACACAGCTGCACAGCGCGAGCAGACAGGTGCAGAGATACTTGAGCAGGTAAATGCTCCCATTCACGGTTTTTGTTCCGGCATAGGTACCGGAGGTACAATTACCGGTATTGGAGAAACTTTAAAAGAGAAGAACCCTGATATCGAGATCTGGGCAGTTGAGCCCGAAAATGCAGCTATCCTTTCTGGCGGATCAATAGGAACCCATGTGCAAATGGGTATCGGCGACGGTGTAATACCTGCAATCCTGAACTGCGATATCTTTAATGATATTTGCATTATCAAGGACGAAGAAGCTTTAAGAACCTCCAAGGAGCTAGCATCAAAAGAGGGAATTATGTGCGGTATATCCAGCGGCACCAATGTTGCAGCCGCCATAAGACTTGCAAAAAAGCTCGGAAAAGGAAAAACAGTTGTTACAGTTCTTCCCGATACTGCTGAAAGGTATTTTTCTACTGCTTTGTTTGATGAATGATTTTATTAAATTGTTGTTGACAAACTGTCAATTTTAATGTATAATTTATTTATACATTATATTTGGAGGTACATATTATGAAAAAGCTGATAATTATGGCTTTTGCCGCAGCGGCGTTGACAGCTCTTACTGCCATGTCTGTTTCCGCAGCTTCTCCTATAACAATCTCCGATGCTGAAATCAATGCATCATCCACAGCAGGTGAATCTGTAGTTGATTTTGCGTGCCAGTCCACACAGGACACCGAACAGTTCAGCATGATTCTTACTTCAGAAGAACTTTCAGAAACTATTGCATTTGATAAAATTGTTCATATAGATCAGGTTGATGTTTCCGATGACGGTACATACACATTCTCTGTTCTTGACGCCAGAATCCCCGATGGAGCTTCCAAGCTTTATCTGCGTGTGGGTGGCATGGGCATTGATGAGCCTTGTGATTATGTGATCAATCTTTTGTCTGTCATTCTTGGTGACTGTGACGGCAACGGTGAGGTTAATACGGAGGACATTGTGTTGCTTAGAAAATACATTGCAGGCCTTACATCCGAAATTGCTGAGGATAATGCAAATGTGGATACCACTTCTGCTGAGATCGACACCAATGACCTGATGATGCTCAGAAAAGCAGTTGCAGGTCTTATTGAACTTGAATAATGATTGTTTTCCACATCCACGCTTAACTGTGGATGTGGATTTTTTGTGAGGATATGAAAAAGTTTAATTCTGTATTTAAAAATTTTAACGGCATTGTTCACGGTGCCGATTATAATCCCGATCAGTGGCTTTCTTACCCCGGTGTTTTAAAAGAGGATTTACGCCTTATGAAGCTTGCCGGTATGAACAGTGCAACTGTTGCTATTTTTGCATGGTCCGCAATTGAGCCGGAAGAGGGAGTTTTTCGCTTTGAATGGTTGGATGAGGTTATAGAAAACCTTTATAAGAACGGAATATATACAATCCTTGCCACACCTTCGGGGGCTCGCCCTGCGTGGATGGATGAAAAGTATCCGGAAGTACGCCGTGTTGATAATCGCGGTGTAAGGCAGCTGCACGGAAAGCGTCATAATCATTGCATGTCGTCCCCTGTATACAGAAAGTTTGTTACAAGAATGGACACCATGCTTGCGCAGCGGTATAAGGATAATCCTGCGGTAAAATTGTGGCATATATCCAATGAGTTTTCCGGGGAATGTTTTTGCGATTACTGTAAAGATAATTTCCGGAAATTTTTACGCAATAAGTATAATAACGATATTGATAAACTCAATCATGAGTGGTGGACTGCTTTCTGGAGCCATACTTATTCGGATTTTGATCAGATCGAACCGCCTTCTCCCATAGGTGAGGATGCTGTTCATGCTCATAATTTGGACTGGAAGAGATTTATAACTCACATCACATGTGATTTTATTCAATGCGAGATTTCAGCTCTGAAGTCTGTCACAACAGATATTCCCGTTACAACAAATCTTATGGGAACATTTCCCGGTCTTGATTACTGGAAGGTTTCGCAGCTTCTTGATGTTGTATCGTGGGACAGCTATCCTCAGTTCCATAACCCCGCAGTTGAAGACAGCGATCTTGCAACCGAATTTGGTATGAGGCATGATATCACACGTTCCCATCTTCATAAACCCTTTATGCTTATGGAAAGCACACCCAGCTGCGTTAACTGGCAGGTTGTTAATAAGGGTAAACGCCCGGGCATGCATTATCTGTCTTCTATGCAGGCCGTTGCACACGGTTCAGACAGTGTGCAGTATTTCCAGTGGAGAAAATCTCGTGGATCGTCAGAAAAGTTCCACGGTGCAGTTGTGGACCACGAAGGCAGCGAAAACACACGTGTGTTTAAAGAAGTAGCAAAGCTTGGCGAGGATCTCAAAAAGCTTGCAGAGGTTGCCGGAACCGATACACCGACAGAAACTGCAATTATTTATGACTGGGAAATAAACTGGGCCATTTCTGATCTGCAGGGGCTTAACGATCGCAAAAACTATGAAAAAACAGTTAGAGAGTTTTATGGTTGTTTCTTCAATCATGCTGCTAATGTGGATTTTATACCTATTGATGGCGATTATTCTAAATATAAGCTTATAATAGCACCTATGATATATTCTGTACCCGAGCATATAATAGATAAGCTCGAACAATTTGTTGCTTCCGGCGGCACTTTGGTCAGCACATATTTATGCGGATATGTAAACGAAAACGATCTTTGCTATCTCGGAGGTTTTCCCGGTGGTAAGCTCAGAAAGGTTTTTGGTTTGTGGTCCGAGGAAATCGATTCATTGCACGCATCTGAACGTGTCGAAAACAACTATGTTGATAACTGCTTGAATATTGAAGGCAATTTTGAATCCTTTGATTTTTGTGAAGTGATTCACCCGGAGGGTGCAAAAACAATTGCTGAATACCGTTCCGAATACTATGCAGGCATGCCGTGCATTACTGTAAACGAGTATGGAAAAGGTAAGGCATATTATATAGCTACACGTCAGTCACCTCGTGATCTTGAAAAGCTTGTTGTTAAAATAGCCGATTCTGTTGGCGTAAGACGAATAGTGCCCGATAGCTTGCCTTGCGGTGTTAAGGTTATTTCGCGCACCGATTATGAAAATGAGTATGTGTTTATTACAAATTACAACACCGAAACGTGCACCGTTGATATAGGAAACGATGAATGTGTTGATCTTATTGACGGCAAAAAGTACAAGAACACCGTTAGCCTTGGCAAATACGGTGTAAAGGTGCTAAAACGTAAATTCAAATGATGAAATAGGGAATACCGCAGGTTTTCCTGCGGTATTCATTACAAAAATTTGAAAAAAGTACTTGACAAATCATGTTTGTTGTGGTATTATACTGAAGGACAATAAAGCAGAACATAGTTCTCACCCGGCGCTTACGGCGTAAGGTCAATAGTTTTTACACAAAATACATGCAGTATTTGTGTTTTTTACTATGTTTTGCGGAGATTGTTTCTTCGCAATTTTTTATTTTGACGGCATATTTTTTGGAGGTGTTTTGCATAGCAACAACTAAGGAGCTCTCCATCAACGAGGAGATCAGAGCCGCTGAAGTCAGAGTTGTAGACGCCGATGGTGCTCAGCTCGGAATTATGAAGACACAGGATGCAAGAAAACTTGCATACGACAAAGGACTTGACCTTGTAGAGATCGCACCCGGTGCCGAACCTCCGGTTTGCAGAATCATGGATTTTGGCAAGTTCCGCTTCGAAAAAGAAAAGAAAAACAAAGAAGCCAAGAAAAAGCAGCAGAAGATCGATATCAAAGAAATTCAGCTTTCTTGCAGAATCGATACTCACGATTTCGAAACCAAGCTCAACCATGCTCGTAAGTTCCTTACCGCAGGTAATAAAGTTAAGGTTTCTGTCCGCTTTAAGGGACGTGAGATGAACCACACTGCTATTGGTCTTGAAGTTATAAATAAACTCGGCGAGGCTTGTACCGATATCGGTATTATCGAAAAGCCGGCTGCCCTTGACGGACGTCAGATGATAATGTTCCTTGCACCCAAGTCTGCAGCTCCCGTTAAGGCTAAAAAAGAAAAGAATCAGAAAGACAAGGCTGATTCTGACGAAGAGTAAAGTCGATTCCGAAAACGGGCATTAAGGTCCGGTTTCGTTATTACAAATATTATAAATCGAAAGGATGAATTACCGTGGGAAAGACAAAGACACATAAGGCTACTGCCAAGCGTTTCAGCATCACTAAGGGCGGTAAAGCAAAGTTTAATCACCTTAACAGACGCCACAAGCTCGGAAAGAAGACTTCTAAGAGAAAGCGTCAGCTTCGTTGCAACGCATACATCAGCGAGTCTTTTGCACCTATCGTAAAGAAGCTTATTCCTTACGCATAAGCGGGCAAACACAATTTATAATTTAACAACTATCGGAGGTAAATACAATGGCTAGAATTAAGGGCGCTCTTATGACAAGAAAGAGACGCAATAAGATGTTAAAGCTCGCTAAGGGCTACTGGGGCTCCAAGAGCAAGCACTTCAAGATGGCTAAACAGGCTGTTATGAAGAGCGGTAACTACGCTTTCACAGGCAGAAAGCTTAAGAAGAGAGATTTCAGAAAGCTTTGGATCACTCGTATTTCTGCTCAGGCTAAGGTTAACGGAATCAACTATTCCAGATTCATGAACGGTCTTAAGAAGGCAGGCGTAACTCTTAACAGAAAGATGCTTGCTGAAATCGCAGTTTCTGATAAGGAAGCTTTTGCAAAGCTCGTTGAAACAGCTAAGGCTGCATTATAATTTTAATATAAGTGCTGCTTCTTTGTGAAGCGGCACTTTTTTTGTTTGCTTTGTTGACTTTATAATAGAGTTCGGGTATACTTATATAAAAACAAGCGGAGTGTAAAAATGAAAGTAACAATAGCAATAGACTCTTTTAAAGGCAGTCTTTCTTCACTTGAAGCAGGTAATGCGATAAAAAACGGAATTGACCGTGTATGTAATGCTGAGTGTGAAATTGTACCTATGGCGGATGGCGGAGAAGGTACTGTGGAAGCGGTAGTTTCGTCTTGCAACGGCAAAATTGTAGATATTGATGTTACGGGTCCTTTGGGATCTAAAGTGCATAGCGGCTATGGAATCACTCCCGACGGCACCGCTGTCATTGAAATGTCGTCTGCGGCTGGTATTACTCTTGTGGAAGAATCGCGCAGAAATCCGCTTATTACCACAACATATGGCGTTGGCGAGCTTATAAATGACGCAATAAGCAAAGGCTGCAGGAACTTTATAATCGGCATCGGCGGAAGTGCCACTAACGATGGTGGTGTAGGAATGTTGCAGGCGCTTGGGTTTGAGTTTTTAAACAATCAAAACAAGCAAGTAACTTACGGTGCGCAGGGGCTTAAAGATATTGTAACTGTAAATATCTCAAATGCTAATAAAGCGCTGTGTGAGTGCAAGTTTAAAGTCGCATGCGATGTGAAAAATGTACTTTGCGGTGATAACGGTTGCAGCGCGATATACGGACCGCAAAAAGGCGCAACTTCGCAGATGGTGAAGGATATGGATGCGTGGCTTTGCAAATATGCAGAGATTACAAAACAAGTTATACCTAATTCGGACATGAACCACCCCGGAAGTGGTGCGGCGGGAGGAATGGGTTTTGCATTTATGTCATATCTCAATGCAGTACTTTTGCCGGGAATAGAAATTGTAGCAGATTTTAACAATCTTGAGCAAAAAATTATTAATTCAGATATTGTAATTACCGGCGAGGGTAAACTTGACAGTCAGTCTGTTATGGGAAAAACTCCTTCGGGTGTTGCTAAAATTGCCAAAAAGCACGGTAAAACAGTTATTGCATTTTGCGGTTGTGCTTCGGATGATGCAACCGTTTGCAATGAGAACGGTATAGATGCTTATTTCCCCATTTTGCGCGCTCCGTGCACAGTAGAACAGGCGATGGATAACAAATACGCGTATAAAAATCTTTGTGACACAGCAGAGCAGGTGTTCAGATTGATAGCAAAATTGTGTAAAAAGGATACTTGACGGTATCCTTTTTTGATTTCATATTATGAAATTTGTTACAGATGTATTGAATAATACTTTCCGACATGATATAATTGCATCGAGCAAGGGGATGATTGGCATGATAATAAAATCTGTACATAAAGCATTTGAAATTCTTAAACTGCTATCTGACAGTTATCCAAACGGTATACAATTAGAAAATATTTGCAGTATGACGGGAATAAATAAAAGCACTTGTTCTCATTTACTTGATACTCTTATCGATTCCGGAATGGCGGAGCGTATGAGCTTTGCGACATACAGGCTTGCTGCAGGATGTTTTTACCTTACCCGTGCCGGGAGATTTGATGAAACCCGTCTTGCCGTTTGCAGACCTGTGCTTCGCTGGTTACATAAAAAAACAGGTCAGACCGTAATAATCGCAGAAATACAAAACAGTACAAAGTATGTTGTGGATTATGTTGAAGGTCCAATGAATCTGGCAAAGATGAATGAGGATATCTATATTGATAACATTTACAGGACATCTACCGGCAGAATGATCCTATCTCATATGAACAACGAAGACATTTATGAGGTTGTGAGAAAAATAGGATTGCCGAATAAAACAGAATGGCAGAATGTTTTGTCGCTTGAAGAACTGTTAAAAGAACTTTCCAAAATAAAAAAACAACAGTCCTATTTTGCATATTCACAGCATCACGGTGTTTGTTCTATTGGTATATCTGCTCCTATTTTTGAATCAAAAAAGATAGCAGGCGCCGTTGGTATTGCATTTAATTCCGATGATGTTCCCAATGAAACAGATAAAGAATTTGCTGATTATAAAAAATACATTGTAGCGGCTGCTGCTGAAATGACAAGAAGAATTGAATTTTCTGAATGAAAGGATAATTAACATGAACCTGAATAAATCTCTTTTTATCGAAAAACGTTTCGGTGATCAACATCTGGATCTGGATGGCAAATGGCAGTTTACCGATACCGAGAAAAGTATTTGTGATCCGTCAAGGCTCGATTATGAAAATAATGCAGAACTCCCTTCGACCGTGGCGTGGTGTTTGTATAATTCGGGTATTTTGCCCCATCCATATGTAGGTACAAACAGTAAGGATTATCTGTATATAAAAGACCGTGTATGGTACTTCAGAAAAACTTTTAAGTGTTCCAAAGGCAATAACGGCAAATTTGCATATCTGTGCTTCGATGGTGCTTCGTATTACTCAAAAATATGGCTTAACGGCGTAGTTCTTGGTGAGCACGAAGGCATGTTTGGCGGACCTGTTTGTGATGTTACCGATATTCTTTCTTACGAAGAAGAAAACGAACTCATTGTAGAACTTAAGGCTTGCAATTATCAGATTGAAAAATATTCCACGGTAGCCCGTCCTTTTAATCACCTGCAGCCTAAAAGCACAATAGCCCCCTGGCATCAGATAAATGATGAATTTACACAAAACGGTCATTTCAACACAGTGGGTTTGTGGCGTGGAATAAGAATCGAATTCCTTAATAAGTACCACATCACCAATCCGTATGTTTACACGAAAAGGCTTGAAGGAACAACCGCCGAAGTTAAAATTGAAGTACCGATTTTTGCAGATTTGTTTGATGAAACAGAGGATTTTTCTGCAGTATATTCATTTAGGGATGATTGCCCGAGAAATGTATATGCAGCCACCGAGCTTCCAAAGACACACGATGATTTGTTAACTGTTAAAACCACTGTTTCCGACAGTGAAAATACAGTATTTTTTGATGAAGAAAGCTTTAACTATTCTGAATACTTTCCGCGTGACAAAAGGGAACAGGCAAACGACTATATTTACTATACTAAAAATGCAAGGCTTGAAAACATAAAACCGTGGTATCCCAACGGTATGGGCGAGCAGCATCTTTATGATGTGAAAATCGAGCTTTGTGTCAATGGAGTTTGCTGTGATACTCATACGTTCAAAACAGGCTTCAGAACTATTACTGTTTGTGAAGGTGACACGAAAAAAATTTCAAGGCGCGGTGAAAAATTCCAGTTTGTTGTAAACGGAAAAAAGATTTTCTTAAAAGGAATGAATTTTACCCAACTAGATCAGCTGCTCAATGAATCTCCTGCTGAGCATGAGTGGGTTCTTACCCTTGCAAAAGCGCAGGGAATAAACCTTGTTCGTATATGGAATGGCGGCGGTGTACCCGAATGTGATGCGTTTTATGAACTTTGTGATAAATTCGGCCTTATGGTGTGGCAGGATGCGCATATAGCAAACGGCAGCACTGAAGAGTGGGATGTGGATGTTTTGCGTTCGCAGCTTGTGTACAATATCTGCAGGACAAGAAATCATCCGTCATTAGCTGTTTATTGTGGAGGAAACGAGTTTAATCCGTATACAAGGCATAACGCTGCCTGTATGTACGCTTCTTGGGATGAGTATAACACATATATCCCCGATAAAATATTCTACCGAACAACTCCCGATGGCGGCAGCGCACATATTTACAACGATATGGAACCCACATGGTACCGTCATTTGTATAAACATGTGCCCTTTGTAGGCGAAACGGGTATTCACAGTTTTCCGTCATATAAAACAATGAAAAATGTTATTAATGCAAAGGAAGCGAATACTCCGCTTGATAATATTTTTTCAAATGAATTCAGAAATCAGTTCCCGGAGTTGCTAAATCACTTTTCCGAATTCATTCCCGAAAGAATTCCCCGTATGCTGGCAAGAGCATCTCATATTGATAACATCAAGGGTATTTTGCTTAAAGACCTTATATGCGCATCGCATATAGCCGCGTATGAATATTATACTATAATGATAGAGAGTATTCTTGAGAATTATCCTGCAACTACGGGTATAATGCCGTGGGTGTTCAAACGTCCTTGGCCCACATCGGCAATACAGATTGTCGATTATGCAGGTCATCCCGAATATCAGTATTACGCAGTAAAACGTGCTTACCAGCCGTGTCATCCCTTTGTTTCGTTGCAACATCTGAACTTTAAACCCGGTGAAAGCGTAAGAGTTCCGGTAAAGGTGTTTTGCGACAATGAAGTTAACGGCGACATACGCATAACTACAAAAATATATAACGATAGTTTTACTGTTATTGATGAACGCAGTTTTATGATGGAGCATCTTAGCAAATATTGCTCGGATGTTGAAGATTTTGAGTTCACATTACCCGAAGGTCTTTGTGATACATATTTCTTTATAAGAGTCACACTTAGTATTGACGGAAAAATTAACGGTGAGAGTTTTTATTATCCCAAAGTACTCTCAAAGCTGTCTGATGACGATGTGTACAATCGCGAACGTAGTACAGTATGCGGAAATATGCTGTTTGAAAAAGGGCCTTTTTTGAAGCAGATTCTTGAGAATATGCCCAAAGCCGAGCTTTCGGTTACGGTTAATGAAAAGGTAACTGTACAAAACGGTATAGAACTTAAGCTTACAGTTAAAAACGAGTCCGAAAATACAGCTTATCCTGTTATAATCGACTCGGTCAATGACGATGTACGTTGCCTTTGCAGCGATAATTTCTTTGTTCTTGATGGCGGCGAAGAAAAAGATATTGGTATTATACTTAATAGCAATATAAAATGCGATGATTATACTGTAAGTATTTTGGCTTACAATTCCAATAGCGTAATTGTATAAAAAACAGAGGATGTAAAAGTGATTTTACATCCTCTTGGTTATTATATTTGGGTTTTACCGGACAATATGTTTTTGTAATCTTCAAGATTTTTCTTGAGAAGTTCGGGTGTATCAAGTCCATAGGGGCATTTTGATTTACATTTGCCGCAACCTATGCAGTTTTCAATATTAAGCATTTTAGCCTGATTCTCGGGTGTAAGCCAGCCTGCAGAAGGGCTTCGACGTATAAGCTGTATCATACGTGCACAGTTGTTTATTTCTATTCCGGCAGGGCAAGGCATGCAGTAACCGCATCCACGGCAAAAACTGCCTATAAGCTCTTTACGGTCACGCTCAATAAGATTTGCTATTTCGCCATTACATTCCGGTTCATTGTGTGTAAAAGACAAAAACTCGTCAAGCTCTGTTTCTCGTTGGATTCCCCATATGGGCAAAACATTATCATATTGTGCAATGTATGCGTAAGCCGCCGCTGCGTTGGTAATAAGACCACCAGATAGGGCTTTCATGGCTATAAAGCCAACTTTGTTTGTTTTGCACATTTCCACAAGCTCGTGTTCTTTTTCTGTGGC
>JAZSGA010000126.1:0-2818 GCA_045532495.1 Eubacteriales bacterium
AGCGAACTCCGTATTGCGGTGTATCCGTAAGCTCAACCATAAGCACAACCGCCTCCATGGGCAAAAGCTCAGGCACGGTATAAAGTGCCTCGCCGTCCTCCACAGAAAATACGGTAACATCGGTTATGCGCTGCGAGCACAGACAAAGCACAGGCTGTTTGCTGGGGGTATCGCCGTAAATGTACTGCTTTGTAAACACCATGCTCTTAAGCTGTTTGGGATAGAACGCACCAAAAAGCTCGTCAAACCAAATTTCAGTAACCTCACCCTCAAGTCTTACGGGGCCGTCGGTTTCGTCAAGTATCTCACCCACGGTTTTATCGGTGCCGGGGACTATGGTATCTTCCGTCACGGTATCCCCCGTCGAAGGTGTCTGGGTTTCGGTTTCGGGAGTTGTTTCGGGGTTTGGTTTTGTATTATCTGCACAACCGGCAAGAACAGCTGTTGCAATTGCCGCCGACAGCATGTATATGAGTAGTTTTTTCATGATTCTCCTTTTCCGGATCACATCCTGGTAAGTTCGTTGTCAATAAGCTCGCCTATATCGCCGGACTCCTCATCGGAAGCTGTGCCGGCATTTTTTAGGATATCAATGGCACGCTGGATCTTTTCAAGATCGTCCGCCTTGGCGGCATCTTTTTCGGGAAGTACTTCGATTGTATCGCAATCAGCATCCGCATCGTCACAGACATTTATTTCATCAAGTGCCTGCGAGATGCTGTTGTATAATGCTCCGTCATCGGGATCTTGAGCACCGTCATCCGCCGCAAGCTGTTCTTCGGTCTGCTGTTCTTCGTGGATGCGCTTTGCGGTTTGTATATCGTCCCGAAGGATATCTGCGGCTTTGTTAAGCTTGGTTTTGCTTTTATCGGGTACGGAATCAAGAGTTGCGGCGGCTATAAGAGTTCCTATAAAACCGAGTGCCGCAAGGAATCCCGCTGTACCCTTTTTCTTTTTGAACAGCATGGCAACTGCGCCGACATATGACACCAGCTGTGCCGCCATGGACAGCACCAGTAAAAAGCGTCTGTGCTTTTTCAAAACCGCACCCCTTTCTGTTTAATAATATGTTGCCCCGTCAAAGGTTATTTTATAAAATTACCCTTGGCGCGGAGATATGCGTTCATGAATTCGTCTATATCGCCGTCCATAACTGCGGAGATGTTTCCGTCTTCGTAGCCTGTGCGGTTATCCTTTACAAGAGTATAGGGCATGAATACGTAGGAGCGGATCTGTGATCCCCATTCGATATTGGCCTTTTCGCCCTTTATATCTTCGATTTTATCGAGGTTTTCGCGTTCTTTTATCTCCACAAGCTTTGCTTTGAGCATTTTAAGGGCGGTTTCTTTGTTCTGAAGCTGGCTTCGCTCGGTCTGACAACCGACAACAATGCCCGTGGGCTTGTGAACTATGCGGATGGCAGAGTCGGTTTTGTTAACGTGCTGACCACCGGCACCGCTGGAACGGTGAGCTGTTATTTCAAGATCTTCTTCCTTGATTTCGATATCTGTGTTGTCATCAAGTTCGGGAAGTATCTCCACGGATGTGAAGGATGTGTGGCGGCGTCCCGATGAGTCGAAGGGCGAAACACGCACAAGGCGGTGAACACAGTTTTCGCTCTTGAGGTAGCCGTAGGCATAATCGCCTTCCACAAGGATGGTAACGCTTTTTATACCTGCTTCTTCGCCGTCGAGGTAATCAAGCACCTTTACCTTAAAGCCTCTGCGCTCTGCCCAGCGGCAATACATACGGTAAAGCATTTCTGCCCAGTCCTGAGCCTCGGTACCACCGGCACCGGGATGGATGGAAAGAATTGCGGAGTTGTGATCGTATTCGCCGGAAAGCAGCGCACGTATACGCTGGGTATCCTTTTCCTTTTCAAGGCGTTTGAGCTCGGAAAGGATTTCCTCTGTAAAGCTTTCATCGTTTTCTTCGATGGCAAGCTCTATAAGCGCGCGCAGGGATTCTGCACCGTCGGCAAGCTTTTCATAGCTTTCCACGGTTTGCTTTGTGTTTTTGAGGGATGTGAGCACGCTTTGGGTGTTTTCGGTATTGTCCCAAAAACCGGGCTCGCAGGTTATCTGCTCAAGCTCCTGCGCTTTGGCGCGCAGAGTTTCTATTTCAAGAGCGGCAAAAAGCTCTTTTATTTCTTCATCAAGTTTGCCAAGGCTCTGTAAAGCCTCTTCAAGCTGTACTATCAATGTGGTTCTCCCTTCACGGTTTATGTATTACGCAATTATTTTTGGCACGCTGTGCAATAATATGCGGTTTATTTGTATTTGTATTCCATGGGATTAAAGTATACCCTGCGTTTTTGCACGGTGCAACGGCAATTAAAGCACCTTTCGCTGTCGGCACGGCACATTTCTCCGCAAACAAGGCACAAAAACTCTTCATCGCCGCTTTTATCGGCTTTTTCAAGATATTTGCAGCCCCAGGGGTGTATTACAAAATCGCCCTGCTTTATATACTGCATGTCGATATAATCCTGATCACGCATGGAAAACTTGTGCTTTTTGCCTTTTTTGTCACGCACGGTAACATCCATAACGGTTATATGCATGCCGTCCCTTGATAAGCCCCGTCTGCCCGTTACCGAGCGGTGGGGATCGTAAACTTCTTTATGGGTGCGGATGTTTTCCACCATTCCCGAAAAGCCGGGAACATCAAATGCCGCAGATATCCAGCCCTTCATTATGGGCAAAAGGATTATTATGGCAAAGGCAAAATACATGGGTATGTGCGTAAGGCGCAGCTCATATTCGCCGAAAATTACATATTTTAAAAGAACTGCCACAAAAAACGCATACCATGCAAC
>JAZSGA010000109.1:0-11874 GCA_045532495.1 Eubacteriales bacterium
CAATGGACAATAAAAGAAAGCGTCTTTAAAATGAACGGCGGAGATGTTTTTATCCCGGCGCAGATCGATGATACCGAAAACAGCATATCCTTTGAGTTTTCTGCCTGCGGAAACAGTTATTGCCTTTCCGTTTCGGCGCAAGGCGGAAGTGTGGAGCTTTTTGGTAATGCGCAAAGATTTACAGCCATATGATTTAATATGTTCTGTCGATGTTTATGGCGGCAAAGTATGAACTGTTATAGCTGTTTACTGCAACTTTAAGGTCTTCGGCAATTCTTGCAGGGTCTTTTTCTTCAAAGGGGATAACCACGTCAAAAATGATATTTGTATGAGTTTGACCCTTTACCATTCTAAAATCGTGGATGCTTACATTTTTATGGTGTTCCGCAATGTAATTTGTTATCATTTCCTTTACGGCATCAAGTTCCGGATTGGAGCTGACAATTGGATCCATATGAATGGTTGCCATGCAATGCATTTTTTCGCCAATTTCCTTTTCCATGTTGTCTATGGCATCGTGCATTGTGAGTATATCGCCATCCGCACTCACTTCCACGTGCAGCGATACGATCAGACTGCCGTTGCCGTAGTTGTGAACGATAAGATCATGTATGCCCATGGCTTCGGGATATGACATGACGATCTGATCTATTTGGTTTACGATTTCGGGATCGGCATGTTCACCAAGCAAAGGGGAAATGGTTTCCTTGGCGGCACGTATCCCTGCAACAAAAATGAATACCGAAACAAGTATACCGCAATAGGGGTCGATGTTGATTCCCGTGGCTTTGCAGAATATCATCGAGATAAGAACAACAGCCGTTGAAACGGAATCGCTTATACTGTCAACCGCATATGCATTCATGGTCACGGATCCTATTTTTTTGCCTATGGAACGGTTATAAAACACCATGTAAAGCTTTACAGCTACCGACACCGCAAGGATTGCGGCGGATATATAAGAAAACTTTATTTCTGTGGGTGTAACAAGCTTTTCAACCGAGCTTTTTCCCAACTCAAATCCCATGAGTATAATAAAAAATGATACTATGAGTCCGGCGATGTATTCGCTTCTGCCGTGACCGAAGGGATGGTCGGCATCAGGCATTTTTGCAGCAAGTTTAAAACCCATAAGCGTTACAACGGACGATGCGGCATCGGAAAGATTGTTAAAAGCATCCGCAGTTATTGCCACCGAAGCACTTAAGGTGCCTGCAAAAAGCTTGATGGCAAAAAGCAAAAAGTTAAGAATTATGCCGGTTATGGCGCAAATGGTACCGTAAGCCACCCGGGTAGAATGGTCCGAATAGTCATGGCGGTTTTTTATAAACAGCTTTGCCAGAAGCGTTATCATTATCAATACCTCACTTTGTTTATTGGAATTTATATTAACATATTTTCAAAAATATGTCAACTTGTTCTGGTGTATATATATTAATCTGAATTTGCGTTTGAAATTCAAAAATGGAGCTGATAAAATGAATATTGTACTTATAGGAATGCCCGGCAGCGGAAAAAGCACCGTGGGCAGTGTCCTTTCAAAACTTATAGGTTACAGATTCCTGGATACGGATTTTGTTATACAGAATATGGAGGGAAAGGTGCTTCAGGATATAATTGACGAAGATGGGCTTCCTGTTTTCGTAACCGCCGAAGAAAAAGCTCTTTGTTCGGTGTACTGCGATGACACAGTTATTGCCACAGGCGGAAGTGCTATTTATTCCGAACGCGGCATGAAACATCTTTCGGCAAACAGCAAAATAGTTTACCTCAAACTGGATATATCTGAAATCAAGGCGCGCCTTTCCAACATTGCTACCCGAGGCGTTGCCGGGGCAAAGGAAAAAAGCATAGAGGAAATTTTTGAAGAACGCAGACCGCTATATGAAAAATATGCAGATTATACTGTTGATTGCAGCGGCGGTGAGGTGGCTGAAAATGCGCTTAAGATTGTGGACAAGGTGAAAAAAGATATAATCGCTGCACGAAGCTGAATGTGATTTTGCACAAAAAAGCCCGGAGGGATTTGTTGCAAGTGACAAAATGAACGTGTTAAGGCGAAAAAGTGTTAAATACTGTGGATTTTTTTAAAAAAATATGATAAAATGCCTGTAATTACTTATTAGGAGGTAATAATTATGACAAAGAAAATTTTATCCGCACTCCTCGCTTCTGTAATGGTGGTTTCCTGCGCAGCTTTTACGGCTAATGCAGCAGACGAAAAAGTTTATTACGTAGAAGCCGGTGCAACAGGCGGCGACGGTTCCGAAGACGAACCTTTTGGCACAATCGACGAAGCTATACTTGAACTTGACGGCAAAGACGGTACAATCTGCGTTATCGGTGAGTATGAGCTTTCAACTTTTAAAGCTCCCAAGTGGGAAGGTACAGTAACCGTAAAAGGATATGACGAAGATACTGTTCTTAAAATTGCAAAAAGCATGGGTGTTGTATGCAACGGAGATATAATCTTTAAGGATGTTGCATTTGAGGCCGGACAGAATTCCCACATTAATCCCCAGGGCACAAAGCTTGTAATGGATGGTGGCGAAGGATCCGAATTTAACAGTTTTTTACACCTTTCCACATTTGGCAACGTTGTGGTTGATGAGGCTGATTTTGTTATGGAAAGCGGCTATGTTCACACTTTGCATGCTGCAGGAAGCTACTGCACATCTCTTGCAAACGGTGTTATGGGCGATTCCGATATCACCATCAACGGCGGCAAAGTTGCAAATCTCAATATCTCCGCTGACAAATATATGGAAAACCATACCGGTATTTCCATCGGCGGTAACCTTAACATCGTTATTAACGGCGGTGAAATCGGCGCGATAAAATACAACAAGGCTACTCCTCCCGAAGTTATGGGTGCTCTCAACATCGTATTCAACAACGGTATGGAAGCTCCCGAATCGTTTGCTTATAACGAAGCAACCATTGCCGGTGGCGTATTCATCATCAAGTCTGCAGAAGGTGGTATGGTTACACCTGTGGCAGATGCACTTGGTCAGTTCCAGCTCAAAGCAGATAAAGGTATGATCGCTGTAATTGACGGCGAACAGATACCCGACGGTGTTGTTGATCTTGAACCCGGTGAAACAGAAGTAACATGGGTTGAAGGCGAACAGGCCGAGGCAGAAGAACCCATCGAAATCAAGCTCACCATCGACTCCAAGGAAATCGTAGTTAACGGAAAAGCTTCGGAACTCGACGTTCCTGCACAGATCGTTGACAGCCGCACACTCGTTCCTCTCCGTGCAATCTTCGAAGCACTTGGCGCTTCCGTTGAATGGAATGGCGAAACCAGCACAGTAACATCCGCAAAGGGCGATACATCTGTTAAGCTCACCATCGGCGAAAACAAGATTTATGTAAACGATGAAGCAAAGGAACTTGACGTTGCAGCTCAGATCATCGAATCCAGAACCATGGTTCCCGCACGTGCAGTAGCAGAAGCTTACGGATGCAACGTTGCATGGGATGGCGACACAAGAACTGTTATTATTACAAAATAATAAATTGTTAAAAAACACGAACCGCAGAATGATTCTGCGGTTCATTTTTTGTCATGGATGTAAAAAACAAACAGAAAATTGCGCAGAATCAATAGTTTTTTTAAAAAGAATATAGACAAAACTGAAAGAATGTGTTATAATAATCAACGAAGATACGGTACTATTTGCGGTATCTCAAAATATTTATGGAGGTGTCATTATTATGACAAAGAAGATTTTATCTATGCTTCTTGCTTGCGTAATGATGGTTTCCTGCGCAGTATTCACAGTTAATGCTGCAGATGAAACTGTATATTATGTTGAAGCAGGCGCAACAGGCGGCGACGGTTCCGAAGACGAACCTTTCGGCACACTTGATGAAGCGGTTTATGCTCTCGAAGGAAAAGACGGTACTGTTCTCATTATCGATTCCTACGATATCACTGCTTTCAAAGTAAATGAAGGCTGGGAAGGCATGGTTACAGTTAAGGGTGCCGACGAAGATGCTGTTATCACAGTTAAGAAGAGCGCAGGCGTTCTTTTCAAAGGTGATATCACATTTAAGGACATCAAGTTTGAAATTGGTGAATATGCTCACTTCAACCCCAACGGCACAAAGCTTATCATGGATGGCGGCGAAGATTCCGATTTCGGTTATATGCTCCATCTCACAACTTTCAGCAATGCTGTTGTAGAAGAAGCTTATGCTGAACTCAAGAGCGGTACTGTTGCAACAGTTCACGCGGCAGGTGGTTATTCCACATCTTACGCTAACGGTTGTATGGGTGATTCCACAATCGTTATCGACGGTGCTACAATCAAGGGCCTGAGCATTTCTGCCGATGCTTACATGGAAAACCAGACAGGTATCTCCATTGGCGGCAACCTCAACATCGTTTACAACTCCGGTACTATCAATGCTATCGGCTTCACCGCAAAGACAAAGCCTGAAATCATGGGTGCTCTCAACTTTATCTTCAACAATGGTATGGAAGCTCCCAGCAAGTTTGGTTACCCCGAAGAATGTGCAGCATGCGGCATTTTCATTATCAAGTCTGCAGAAGGCGGTATGGTAATGCCTACAGCTGAACCCGGCGTGTTTGAAATCACTGCTGACAAGGGCAAGGTTGCTGTAATCAACGGCGAACAGGTATTTGACGGTACCGTTACCCTCGAACCCGGCGAAACAGAAGTTACATGGGAAGCAGGCGAACAGCCCAGCAAGGAAGAACCCATCGAAATCAAGCTCACCATCGATTCCAAGGAAATCGTTGTAAATGGCGAAGCTAAGGAACTCGACGTTCCTGCACAGATCGTTGACAGCCGCACACTCGTTCCTCTCCGTGCAATCTTCGAAGCACTTGGCGCTTCCGTTGAATGGAACGGCGAAACCAGCACTGTAACATCCGCAAAGGGTGATACATCTGTTAAGCTCACCATCGGCGAAAACAAGATTTATGTTAACGACGAAGCGAAGGAACTTGACGTTGCAGCTCAGATCATCGAATCCAGAACCATGGTTCCCGCACGTGCAGTAGCAGAAGCTTACGGCTGCAACGTTGCTTGGGACGGCGACACAAGAACTGTTATCATCACAAAGTAATTGATTCTTAACAGAACATTTTACGAAACCTACCGAAGAAATTCGGTAGGTTTTTCTTTATGCCAAAAGTGATGTTAACTTTAGGTATTCCTGTTCAATTATTTTTGCTTTTTGCAAAGGCATTTCTGTTAAAGGTAACCGCATATCACATGAGCACAGATTTGCTTTGCTCATGATGTGCTTTATGGGGATAGGGTTGACATCTGAAAACAGAAGCTTTGAAAAGTTTAAGTATTTTTTGTAGAGAAGGGACGCTTTTTTCCATTCATCTGCAAAAAACAGATTGCATATTTCCACAGTAATTTCAGGAAAAATGTTTGACATTACCGATATTATACCACAAGCGCCGATGGATAGCATGGGTATAAGTAAATCGTCATTGCCGCAATAGAGGGGAGTATCGGGACAAATATACGATGTGTATGCCGCATCCGAAAGATTGGAAGATGCTTCTTTTATTCCGCCAACCGATGGCATATCGCATATTTTTCGGTATGTTTCAGGCTCGATATTTATTCCTGTGCGACCGGGTACGTTATATACAATAACAGGTTTTTTTGCTATATCCGACAGGCTTTTGTAATGCCGTACAATTCCGTCTTTGTTTGCTTTGTTGTAATATGGCGTAACGGCGAGCACCGCATCTGCACCATATTCGCATGCGTAGGCGGTCATTTTTACTGCTTTTGCTGTGTCATTGGAACCTGTTCCTGCAATAAGCGGAACACGTCCGTTTATTCGTTTTACAGAATGTTTTATGAGATTGCGATGCTCGTTATATGTCAGTACGGCATTTTCGCCCGTGGTGCCGGATACTAAAATGGCGGATATTCCCGAATCTATCTGAAACTCGATAAGTTTATCAAGAGTTGTGTAATCTATTTTGCCGTTTTTCATGGGTGTTACAAGTGCTGTGCATGCACCCGAAAAAATTGGAGTTTTCAATATTATTATCCTTTTTCTCTCATAGTTGTTACTATTGTATTTTATTCATAAACAAAATTATTGTTAAAATAAAATGTGCCATACACAATCGTCAAACTGCACTTATGATATTTGCATAATTTTTATTAAAAAATATATTGAAAATTCATAAAAATTAATGTTTTTGCTCTTGACATTTCGCACAAAAAAATATAAAATATTGTTGTATTGTGAATACGAATGTAAAAATCTCGGTTTTTGCCGCGTTTTTTATATGGATAAAATCAACAAACCGTTTGTACAATTTTATTTATATTCACTACACGTTTTAGTTTGAAAGGGTTATTTTATCTATGAATTGGATAGAGGCTGTTGTAAAAACAACCACCCCCGGTATAGAACCCGTTGCAGGCATCCTTATCATGAACGGTGTTTCCGGTTATGCTGTGGAAGACAGCAACGATTTTGAAGAATTTCTTCAGGATAAAGAAATATATTGGGATTACATCGAAGATTCACTTATGGAATTGCGTAATTGCGAAACCAAAGTCATATTCTATATAACAGACGATGCATCCGGTGCCGAACAACTTGGCGTTATAAAAAGTCTTATCGCAAACCTCAAGGCGGGTGATGCAGAAGGTACATACGGCGCTTTGTCTGTAGAGCTTTCCAACATTGCCGAAGAAGACTGGGCGAACAACTGGAAAAAATACTTCAAGCCGCTTCAGGTTGGCGACCGACTGCTTGTAAAACCTACATGGGAAACTGTGGATGATTCTGAATCCAGAACGGTTGTGGAGATCGATCCTTCCTCTTCCTTTGGTACGGGTTCGCATACAACCACAAAGCTTTGCCTGGAATATATCGAAAAAATAGATTCCATGCTTGGAATCAAAAATTACCAGATGATTGACGTGGGTTGCGGTTCGGGTATTCTCGGTATTGCCGCAAATAAGCTTTCGGGATGCCATGTTGCAGCCATAGATATCGAAGAAAACTCCATCCGCGTTGCAGAGGAAAATTTTGTTACCAACAAAATACAAAAATCCGATTATGACCTTTATGTCGGAAGCATTACCGATGACAAAGCCTTGTTTGCAAACATTGCTTCCAAAAAATACAAACTGCTTGCCGCAAATATCGTGGCGGATGTACTTAAGGCAATGGCGCCTTATTTCAAAACGCTGCTTGAAAATGACGGTTATGCCGTTATTTCGGGAATAATTGCCGAGCGTGCCGATGAGGTTGAACAGCATTTTGTTTCCAATAACTTTACCGTTGTGGAAAAGAAAACAACCGACGGCTGGACTGCTATTCTTTTAAAGCATACCGAAGAGTGAGTTGATATGCCTCGTTTTTTTATAAAAGATACAGATACTGTAAACAATAACACTGTAACGCTGTATGGCGACAGCGCTTCGCATATTTCCCGCTCGCTCAGAATGAAGCCCGGTGAAAAAATAACGCTTTGCGATGACGGAAAAACCGAGTATCTGTGTGTTATTGATTCAATAACCGCAAATAGTGTTGTGCTTACCGTTAACGAAAGGGTGCTTTCTATCAACGAACCCGATGTTTTTGTCAGCGTGTACCAGGCTCTCCCCAAAAGCACCAAAATGGAGCTTATTATCCAAAAATGCGTGGAGCTGGGGGTTGGCGAAATAATTCCAGTTCTTTCTTCAAGGTGCATATCGCGCCCCGATGAAAAATCATCCGAGAAAAAGAACAAGCGCTATAACGCCATTGCTGAGGAAGCTGCAAAGCAATCGGGCAGGGCAACAGTGCCTGAGGTTTATGATACGTTGTCTTTTATCGATGCAATGGAGCGTATGAAGCACGCTGATGCGGCTTTTATGTGCTATGAAGTTCAGGATGGAAATACAACAGATATCAAATCATTTTTAACCGGCAGGGCAGGCAAATTCAAAAACATTGCTTTTTTTGTTGGTCCCGAAGGCGGAATCTCGCCCGAGGAAGCGGCCATTGCCATGGAACACGGAATAATACCCGTAAGTCTGGGCAAACGCATTTTGCGTACCGAAACGGCGGCAATGAGCGTGCTTTCCTGCATCATGTATGAAACAGATAATATGAAATAAAAAAGGAGTGTCTAAAGTGGCAAAGAATCTTAGCAAAAAAACATCAAAACAGTACAAAGAAGACATAATCTTTTTCCGCATGTCGGTGCTGTTCTTAATTACTTGTGCTGCCATTATGGGTGTTTTCAGACTGACAGAGGGCAGTATGGCAATGGATTTCTACAGATTGACAAGAAATCCCATTTACATCGCTGTTGTGCTTTTGCTTTTTGCAGGCTCGGTGGTGTATACCGTACTCAACAAAAAGCACAAAAAAGATGAATCTGCCGTAACCTTTGCCGGCATAAACTATGTTTCGGTAATGGCATATATACTTGCAGTATCGTTTTATTGGGGTTATACAAGTGCTCCCAGTAAGAGGATTATACTTGCCGCAACAATATGCCTGCCTCTCCTTTATTTCATTTATCATATTTACAAAAAGGATTTCTTTGTTTTCTCTTATTCCAATCTCATTTTCCTTTTTGCGTTGTGGACATTTTCCCTTGGCGATATCAAATCTGCAATCGTATCTGCGGTTCTTGTTGGTGCATCGGCAGCTTGCTGCGTGATCAGCTACAAAAACACCAAAAAGTATGCGTCCGATAAATCTTACTCTTACAGATTCGAACCCGTGCTCATATCATTTATAATAACAATGTTCCTTATTGTGTTCAACAACTTTATAAATGTACCTTTTATTACTTCCACATTGGTTTCTACGGTGATGCTGTTCCAGTACATTGCCGGTGGAATATATTATACTGCAAAGCTTATCAGGGAGGCCTAAATTATGTCTAACAGATTGTTTCAAAGTGTAATACATCAAATGAAAGAAGCCGTAGACCGTCTTCTCGGCATTATCGACGAAAACGGCACGCTTATTGCCTGCAGCGAACTTGTAAAGATAGGCGAAGATAAAAAGGATATTATCGAAGGTATAGCATATTCCATGGAAACATATACCCATGACGGTTACACATACCGCCCCATAGGTACCCATGCCAAGCTTGAATATGTTATTATGGTAGAAGGCGACGATAAAAACGCCTATGAAATAGCTTCCATACTTGCCGTTTCTCTCAACAATATCAAAACTCTTTACGATGAAAAATACGATAAGTCCAGCTTTATCAAAAATATAATTCTTGACAACATCCTTCCCAGCGATATATATATCAAAGCAAAGGAGCTCCGCTTTAACAGCGATGTTCCCCGTGCGGTGTTCTTTGTGCGCTTCAACGAGGCAGGGGATGTTATGCCTTATGACATAATGCAGAATATGTTCCCCGAAAAGAACAAGGATTACGTTATAAGCGTTGGCGAAAACGACATCGTTCTTGTAAAGGAAGTTAAGCCCAACTGCGATTCTCACGAGCTTGAAAAGGTTGCCCACACAATTGTGGATACTATCAGCACTGAATTTTTCCAGAAAATTACAGTTGGTATTGGCACCATCGCCGAAAATATAAAAGATCTCGCCCGTTCCTTTAAAGAAGCACAGGTTGCCATTGAAGTGGGCAAGGTTTTTGATACTGAAAAGAACATAATAAACTACGAAAACCTGGGCATTGGCCGTCTGGTTTATCAGCTTCCCACCACACTTTGTGAAATGTTTTTGCAGGAAGTGTTCAAAAAAGGCTCTCTTGAAAGCCTTGACCACGAAACACTTATGACAATTCAGTCGTTCTTCGAAAACAACCTTAACGTGTCCGAAACATCGCGCAAGCTGTTTGTACACCGTAACACTTTGGTATACAGACTTGAAAAAATCCGCAAGCTTACAGGTCTTGATCTGCGTGAATTTGAACACGCCATTACATTTAAGGTTGCTTTGATGGTTAAAAAGTATCTTACCTCAAAACCTGTAAAATACTGATATTTCAAACATAAAAATCGGACATGCAAAAGCATGTCTGATTTTGTTTTATAACAAAAGTGTTATTTTATTTCCTGCTCAAGTGCACGGAAAACATTTGTATCAAAAAATTCCTGAAGTGTAACGCCCAAACCGTCGCACAGCATTTTTACTGTAACAATGCCGGGATTCTGACTTTTTCCGTAAAGAATGTTTTTAACCGTGGAAGGCGCAACACCCGACTCTGTTGCCAGCTTGTTAATGGTAAAATGCTTTTGCTCGCACAGCTCAAGAATTCTGTTTTTTACGGCAGTGTAAGTGTCCATAGATCGCTTATACCTTTCAAACAATTTATAGACCAATTATAGCCTATTTGTCTTGACAAAATAGGCTATATATGATACAATATAGGCTATAAAAAGACTATAAAGCGGTGGAATGATGAAAAAGCTGTTTAAAACCGTAGTTGTTGATCCTTTTCGCAAGCTGTTTAACTGCTTGTACGCATCGGACATGTTTTCAAACGGTACTTTTATATACATAGTGCTGGCAATATTTTTTGCTTTAGCATATGTTTTTATAACATCCTATATCGGAACAACAAATGTTTAAAAGTTGACAAATTAACATTTTCCTGATATAATGGAACTGCGAATAAGCTTTTTCCGTCATACCGTTTAAAGGCTTTTTAATACTACTCTCTGGAGGTATTCTTATGACAGTTAAAAAACAATCACTTTTTCTATCGATCTGCATTGCTTTAATGCTTTTGCTTATGCTTAATGTGGCGGCGGAAGACATAACCGTGGTTGCTTCCGGAACCTGCGGAGATAACCTTAAGTGGGTGATTACTTCTGATGAAGTTCTTACTATTTCCGGCAGCGGCGACATGACGAATTATGATATTACGCTTGATGACGGCACTGTAGCACTTTATGGCGGAGTTATTCCCAACCAATATGTAACAAGATGTGAGACGGTTGTTATTGAAGAAGGAGTAACATCTGTTGGTGATCATGCTTTCCAAAATTTCTGGATAAAAAAAGTTACATTCCCAACTACGCTTAAAAGAATAGGCACAAATGCTTTTTCACGTGCTCATAACATAACAGAAATCTCTTTCCCCAAAGGTTGTGCGCTTGAAGAACTTGGAAACGGAGCTTTTGGCGAAATTTCCATGCTTCAGAATGTGGATCTTTCGAATTGTAAAAACTTGACCGCAATACCCGATAATTGTTTTTATAAAGCACATTATCTGTATTCTTTCACATTCCCTGCGGGCGGAAATATTAAATCCATCGGCAACAGCGCCTTTGAAGAGTGTGTGCGTTTATCTGCATTTACCGTTCCCGAAACCGTAACTTCCATTGGGGCGAGAGCTTTTGCAAAATGCGGATCTATGATTACTCTTACCGTTCCTTCCTCTGTTACATCCATTGGAGATAATATCCTTGCCGAGTGCGGTACTGTTGCAGTATATGGTGCCGAGGGAAGCGCTGCACAGCAGGCTGCAAAGAATAATAATGTGAAATTTGTTGCCGGAAATGTTAACGACAACCCTGTCATCCTTAAGCAGGGTAAAATTGGCGATAACATTGAATGGAGTCTTGACAGTAACGGAAAACTGGCCCTTGCAGGAGAGGGAGCTATGCAGTGGTTTGGCTCACATTCCTATGCTCCGTGGCATGCCGATCAGTATTCTGTAAAATCCATAGAGGTGGGCGAGGGCATTACTCACATCGGATGGGAGGCATTTTGTCAGCTTGAGGCGGCAACAACCGTTTCGTTGCCCGATTCGCTCGAAACCATAGCCGATTACGCTTTTATGAGCTGTAAAGGTCTTAAAGAGATAATAATACCCGATAAAGTTACAAGCATCGGTGAATGTGCGTTTTATTATTGTGTAAGCGC
>JAZSGA010000233.1:0-3141 GCA_045532495.1 Eubacteriales bacterium
GGTGGTAGGTTTTCTGTAAATGCAAAGACATTCTTCACAATGTGCAAGGTTCGTCTTTGCGTGTTTTGGTGACCCGTACGGGAATCGAACCCATGTTACAGCCGTGAAAGGGCCGTGTCTTAACCGCTTGACCAACGGGCCGTTATCGACCGACGAGCTACTGCCTGCCGGTGAATGGTAGCGGAAATTGGACTTGAACCAATGACCTGCCGGGTATGAACCGGACGCTCTAGCCAACTGAGCTATTCCGCCATATACGCGATGTGACGGACGCTTTATTTGGTTCGCTCCTCAACTCCGCTTGCTTATTATAACAGAATAAAACAGGTTTGTCAACTGCTTTTTTGATTTTTTTTGATTTTTTTTGGAGTTTTGGCATTTAACAAAGAAAATGCACAAATTCCGATTTGGTTTTTGTGCATTTTCAACAATCAATCTGTACTTTTATTGTTCTCCGCCATTTTCATGACGCATTTTCAGTTCAAGATACTGATCCTCCGTTATAAGCACACGACGGGGTTTTGAGCCTTCAAATCCGCTTACAATACCCATTTGCTCAAGCACGTCTACTATTCTTGCCGCACGGGCATAACCCAGCGAAAGCTTGCGCTGCAACAGCGATGTGGAAAGCTGACCTGCACTTACCGCCACCTGAATGGCCGGCATTATCATTTCGTCACTTTCCATAAGTCCGCCGGAGCCGGAAGGAGCACCTGCATCATCACCTGCATCAGCCTTACCCTTTTTCTTTTCGCCGCATTTAGCTGCTTCACGCTCGATATCATCGATAATGCTCTTATCATATTCGGCTGTAAAGTTGGAGCGTAGAAAATCCGTAACCGCTTCCACTTCGCTGTCACTTACAAAGGAGCCCTGAACACGTATGGGTTTAAGGCATCCTACGGGCGCAAACAGCATATCACCTTTACCTATAAGCTTTTCTGCACCGGAAATATCTATTATGGTACGGGAATCGACCTGCGAAGCCACTGTGCATGCTATTCTCGAAGGGATATTTGCCTTAAGCAGACCTGTAATAACGTCTACCGACGGTCTTTGCGTACCGATAACAATGTGCATACCGGCAGCTCTTGCCTTTTGAGCAAGACGGCAGATGGAGTTTTCCACCTCATCGCGTGCCGTCATCATAAGGTCTGCGAGCTCGTCTATGATAATAACTATCTGGCTCATACGCGGCTTTTCGGGGTCATTTTTGGTTGCCTCGTTGTAGCCGTTAATGTCACGTACGCCAACCTCTTCTATAAGAACAAAGCGGCGTTCCATTTCGGATACTGCCCATGCCAGCGCACCTGCAGCCTTTTTAGGATCGTTCACCACCGGCACAAGCAAATGAGGAATACCTTTATAAAGGCTGAACTCAACCTTTTTAGGGTCTATCAGAATAAATTTAACCTCGTCGGGGCGTGCTTTGTAAAGAATACTGATAATAAAACTGTTTATACAAACCGATTTACCCATACCCGTTGCACCGGCTATAAGCAGGTGGGGCATTTTTGCAATATCCATATAAACCGGGCTGCCGGCAACGTCCATACCCAGACAAACCGATATACGGCTTTTGAGGTTGCGGAACTGAGGATTTTCTATAAGGTTGCGGATATAAACCGTGGAAACAGTTTTGTTGGGTATTTCTATACCAACAGCATCTTTTCCCGGAATGGGGGCTTCAATGCGCACACCGGATGCCGCAAGATGAAGAGCAATATCGTCGGCAAGATTCTGTATGGATCTTACACGCACACCCACTTCGGGCTGAAGCTCGTATCTTGTAACCGTAGGACCGCAGCTTATATTGGTTATTTTTGTACGTACACCGAAATTTGTAAGCGTATCCACAAGCTTTACCGCAGTAGCCTTAAGCTCTTCGGTAACGGTGAAAGTTGTGGGGTTAGGGTCTGCCGTGAGCAGATCCTCGGACGGATACGTATACAGTTCTTCAAGGGTGGGACGTGACTGAACCGCAAGCTGTCCGCTGTGGACCTCAAGCTGTTCACTGTCAGAAACCTCTGATACGATCTCGGAACCCTCGGACGGATCAATAACTTCACCGTCAAGTACGGATGTGTTCATAGCCATGCCGCCGGCTTCTATAACAGCACCGTCGGCAAAAATTCCGCTTACATCGGTACCCTCGACGTGAGCTTCGGACTTTGCAGAGTTACTGCCGGCAACTTCGGTTTCTTCAAACGGAGCTTTATCCTCATCGCAAAGCTCTTCGGCAGTATTTCCCTGACCTGCTATAAGCTCTATATCTCTTTCCGCATTGGCAGCATTTTCTGCCTGAATCATTTTTTTGCTGAGTTCACTGTCCTCACCCACAATGCTGTCAAACACAGATTCTTTCTTGGTGTTTTTATCCCCGATATCCACATCAATGTTTTTGCCCGTGAGATGATAAGCCAGATCTCTGTTGCAGCGGTACGCCGTGTGAACTCTTTTAGGAGTTTTGGGCTGTTCTGCAGGTTCAGGGTCAGCAGGGCGATCTTCAGGAATATATTTTTCGTGTTTGCGGTTTTTTACATCATGCATATGAGCACGCACACGGTCGCGGATGTATGCGGCAATATCTTCGGGAGTGCATCCGAATTCAAACAACGCAAGGATAAGAACAGCAAATGCGGCAATAAAAATTGCAGCTTTACCGGTTATCTTATAAAGTGCCAAGCCAAGGATTCCGCCTATTATACCGCCGTTCTGATAGCTTTTTGCAGCTTCGGTATAGGCAGCGAAATCTGAAAAAACATCAGCCCCCTGCCCTTTCTGAATAAAAATAAGCGCAACAAGGATCGATATAAATATGGCACAAACGGCGCTGAAAGCAAATTTTTGTCCCACACGGCGTCTGAGCATATCTGTTTTTAAATTAAAAGCTCCGTACAGCATAAATACCGGAATTGACCACACGCCATACGAAATAAGCTGTCTTAAAAAGTATGTAACAGAACCAAAAAAACCCGTCTGTTCGGGGAAACCGATGCAAAATGCAGTAAATACTCCTGCAAATCCCAAAAGATACGGTAACAGGTTAAAAAGCATGGAATTTTCATCAAGTACGCAAGTATCGTTTTTTGGCTCCTTTGGTGCCTTTTTTGTTTCCTTTGACTTGGCTGCAGTTTCTGC
>JAZSGA010000174.1:0-3436 GCA_045532495.1 Eubacteriales bacterium
TATTTTTGATAGTGAAGTTTACTTCGTAAGTGAAGTTTCGCCTGAAGGCGAAGTGGCAAACTTAAATTCACTTTTGTTATAACAAAAACTTCACTGCGTAAGCAACTTCACTTTGAACGAAAGTTCAAAACTTCACAAAAAGAGTGGCATCTGATTTGTACACGAATTCTATAATTAATTATGTAAATCAAAAAGTATAATGTTTTTAAAAGGAGATTTTTTATGCAGGATTTACAGTTATCCGCTGAACAGCAAGCGGTTATCCCAACAAAAAAAGCGCGCCTTTCGTGGCTTGACGGCTTGCGTGCATTTGCCATGATTTTGGCGATAATTTCGGATGATTCCGTGTGGATTCCGGGATGGCACTATTATTCCATATACGTGGGACCGATAATTGCACCGCTGTTTTTTGCCGTGGCAGGCTTTGTTTTGCCCGACAAGGGAGAAAGCGCAAAACAGTTTTTTGGGGGAATTCTAAAAAAGCTTGTTATACCGTGGCTGTTTCTTTCAATGATATGGGTAAAGCTTATATTTATCCCCACCAAAGGCTTTGGCTATTGGCTGGACGAGCTTGAGCAGGTTTTATCGGGTGAGATAATGTGGTTTATGCCTGCTCTTATACTTGCCGAGATAATCTTTTTCTTTGTGCGTAAAATATGCTTAAATGACGGAGAAGTGTTTGTGGCAGGTATACTGGGAGCACTTATCGGCCTTGGTTTAAGCTACATAGAAGTCGGCGATTATGCAATGCTTAACAGGGCATTTGTTGCCCAGATGTTTCTTGCTGTAGGTTACATATGCCGTATGCACAAGGATAAGGTGGCGTCCATAAAATGGTATAATCTGCTTTTGTTCGTTTGTGCTTATGTGCTTTTAGGTATGCAGACTCTTGTTCTTAAACCCGGACACCATATCGATGTTTCTGCAAACCTTTATCCTGCACCTGTGGCAGGTATACTTATGGCCGTGGTTGGCTGTTTTGCACTCTTTTCCGCAGCTTTAAAAGCAGGCTCCGCACCCCGCTGGCTGGCGTTTATCGGACGCAACACTTTGGTGTATTATGTGTTCCATTCTTACTGTATAGCGATTTTCCGCAAAATTCTTTCGGTGGTTGGCATAGCTTTACCCATAAGCTGGTTTACTGCAATTGCCGAAACAGCTTTTGCACTTGTGGCTTGTGCTGTTGTTGCCGTAATTATAAATCTTGTTATCCCCGAAGCCATCGGTAAAAAACGTGTATTTCCGGCAAAGAAAAAATCTCAAAAACAATAAAACTGCGTTTGTGCTCCCGGTTATTCCGGGAGCTTTGTTTGTTTGCAGATATTGACAATAACGCAATATTATGTTAAAATAAAAATCAGGACAAATGTTGTTCAATTTATAAGAAAGAGGCTTTCCATTATGAAATTCGAAAAGCTTTTGGCGGTATTGTGTTTGGCATCGCTTGCAATGCTTGCAGGATGTTCTTCTTCAACCGACACACAAACACCCGAAGACGATATTGCTGTTGAAACCGAAACGGAAACCGAAACAGAAACCGAAACTGATACAGAAACAACCGAAAATGAATCGGTTGTTGAATCCGAGCCCGAAACCGAAACAGAACCTGAATCCGAAGTTGCGGAAACTGAATCCGAAGCGGAGACCGAAACCGGAGCTGAATCTGAATCCGAAGCGGAGTCTGAAACAGAAAAGGATCCCGAGGGCGAAACCGAAGACGAAACCAAGTCTGAGTCCGATGCAAAGGATGATACAACCGATAAAGGCGAAGAAACAAAAAAAGATCAAGAACCCGAAAAGGTTGACCCCGCTGTGCCTACCGAAATCATAATCCGCGAGGAACTGCCCGAAAACACTCCCAAGACAGAAGAACCTGCAAAGACCGAACAGCCTGCTGTTCAAACTTCAAATCAGGTTATGCCCGATGATGTGACAGAGCTTCCCCAGGCACAGATCGAAGAAAGATTAAGGGATAAATATGCCGATGCGGCGCAGGCAAAGCCCATGACGCAGATTCCCACTCCTACGAATCTTCCTTCACGCTACTCGTTGGGTACTTTGGCAAAGGACAGCTATACTTCTCAGTTCTGGAATGTAAAGATCAACTTTGGCAGCGACTGGTCCGTTATCCCCGGAGATCAGGTTGCTAAGTTCAATACAGATTCTTCAGCGGAATCCTATTACGGCGTAGAGCTTACGGCTTACAGCTTTGACGGTTCGGTTGTTGACGGTCAGGCGTCTTTGTATGTTCAGGATGTGGGCGATATGGAAATGTCCAAAATTGTAGGCGACTTCGGTCAGGGATATACACAGAGCGAAGTTACTATTGCAGGCGAAACATATACAAAGCTTTCAGGCAAGGATTCGGCAGTTTATCTCCGTATAAAAGACGGTATGCTGTTTGAGCTTACATACAACTATTTATCCGGTAGCGATAATACATCCGCAAGCTTTGAGCAGAGCATAACCGCAGCAAACTGATCTAAAATTATACCCAAAGTCGGGACTGTTTATGTCCCGGCTTTTTATTTTTGTGCTTTGTTAATATTACAAAAAAACGCAAACTTAAGTTCGGAATTTTTGCTGAAATGTATTGAAATGTTCGGAAATGTGTGTTATACTGTTAGTGTATACCTATAAAAAACGGATGATTTAAGCGTTTGATTTAAGCTGAAGCGGGGAGGTGAACGCAGATATGACGGATGATAAAAATAGCGTTATTATAAAAAACGAAAACAAGGATGTGCGTGAAATAATAAGCAAAGTTCTTTCGGACAAAAAACTGTCATCAAAGAATTTCGCGGATAAAGTTTACACCGACCAGCCCATAATACGTCCTGCTTCATTGTTGCCCGGATATGTTATACGGCAATACCGTGAAATGCGCGCCCTTGCCATAAGTCCCGAAGCCTTCGGAAAATCCGAAGCATGGTTGTTTGTAAAGCAAGGCGAATTTATGAAGGATTTTGAAGACAGTTTTGTTTTTGATGGTGAATGTCAGCGTTATTATCCCACATATCAGCAGCTTTCCGATAAAGAGCTTCGCGGATATTTTTCCTGGCGTGCGGATGTGCGTCGCGGTAATATAAAACAAACATCGCTTTCGTTTGCTTTTTTGTATATTTACGAGCTGCTTAATCTTATAGGTGCGGAAAACCCCGAGCATGCTTTTTCCATGCTCTGCAATTTCCGCAAAGAATACGGTGCAATAGATCCGCGTATAGAGCGATATTGCACGCAATGGCTGTTTGACTTTGTTGTGTATTATAATCTTGCTCCTGAAAAGCTTGAAGGGATATACGATTTTTCCACCGATAACGCATTGCTTGCGCTTATCGAAAACGACGGAGATGAGGACAAGGTTTTTGATGCACTTTGTGCCCTGTCGTCATACAACATAAAGGCATCGCGGCTTTTTGCCGCAAAGCCTGAATTG
>JAZSGA010000039.1:0-19189 GCA_045532495.1 Eubacteriales bacterium
CTTTCGTTTGTCACATCGCTGCGCCATTCCACATCGGAATACATTATTTCAAGTATCTCAAAGTTGGGGCAAGTGGCTGCCAGCTGCAGTGTGGCAGCGTTTGCCACGGGGCCGGAAGGATTGTGAGGAGCAAACGGAATATAGCGGCACTCTGCCTCGGCAGCTATCTTTTTAAGCTCCATAATACCACCTGCGTGGGAAATATCAGGCTGAATATAATCCGCCGCCATAAGATCAAACATTTTGCGATAATCCCAGCGAGTATATAATCTTTCGCCTGCAGAAATTGCCACGGGTGATTTGTCACGCACTGCCTTTAACGCCTCAAGACTATCGGGAGGAACCGGTTCTTCAAACAACATGGGTTTAAACTGGGCAAGCTCGTTTGCAATTTTTATACCGGTGGGAACGTTGAATCTGCCATGACCTTCGATAAGAAGATCCACATTGGGGCCAACGGCATCACGCACCGCCGCGACGCATCTTAAAGCTTTATCAAGCTCGGCATTGGAAATATTGAGGTAGTTCTTGCCAAAGGGATCCCACTTCATGGCGGTTATGCCCTTTTGTACGGCGATCTTTGCCTTTTCACCGAATTCTTCAGGCTCCTTTGCACCTGCAAACCAGCCATTTACATATATACGCACTTTTTCGTTTACTTTGCCCCCAAGCAGGCGGTAAACGGGAACGCCAAGGCTTTTGCCGAGAATATCCCACAAAGCCATCTCCACCGCGGAAAGTGCCGACATAAGCACGGGACCGCCGCGCCAATAGGCATCACGGTAAATGGCATGCCAATGTTTTTCCACGTCAAGCGGATTCTGGCCGACAAGGTATTCTTTTATATGCTCAAGCGCACCAAGTAACGCCTTTTCTTTATATTCAAGTGTGGCTTCACCCACACCGCTTATACCTTCATCGGTATAGACCTTTACAAACACCCAGTTTGTGCGGAAACAATCCACCACAAAAGGCTTTACATCAATCACTTTCATTATTCCTGCACCTCGTCAAATACTCTTACATAATCCACGGTGAAGCAATCGGGCAGCACCGCTTTTTTAAGTTCTTCCACGGGTTTGCCGCTCCACACACCTGCGTCACCTGCCAGTGTGGATTTTTCATCGGAATCGGCGCTGTCACCCGCAAAACCCCTGTTATAACCGTGACATTCGGTAGAAACAAGGATAAACTGTTCAACCTCGGAAACCGCACATTCGGGAGCCATCTGACGTCCCACCTCTTTGCCGTCGGCATAGAAAATGTAGCCTTCCTTTGACCAATCTACAGCATATGTATGCCATCCGTCCTCGGTTTCAACATACGGGAAGTGGAAATGACCGTACCATTTGCTTTCCTTTCCGTAGCCGTCCCAGCCGTTACCGCAAAGAAGCACTCCTTCTGTATGCTGTTTGTAGTTTTCCATTATATCACACTCCACACCGCACTGTGCAGGGTCGGGATGGGTGCCGATTCCCGGTGCCTGAAGCCAGAAGGCGGCATGCCAGCCGGGATTTTTTGGCAATTTGCAGCGGATTTCGTAATAACCAAATTTGTGCATAAATTTGGGCTTTTCTTTTGTGCCGTATCTCCAGAATTTTTTGCTGTATTCCGGTTCGGGCGGAATGTCAAAAGTCAAAGAACCGGTCTGCAGATGCGCAGAATAATAATCTTCGCCTTTTTTTATAAGGTTTATCTTCATAGTGCTGTCGCCGCAAAGCTCAACGCCTTCTTCTGTAAAAGTTGGTGAACGCTTGCCCCAGAAATATTTGCGGAACCCCCACTTTGTGGTATCAAGCTGTGTTCCGTCAAATTCATCATTCCACACAAGCTGCCATTTTTTATTTTTGGGAAGGTATGAAGACACATGTCCGCAGACTTTGTATTCCTGCATTTTGTATTCCTCCTGAACGGTATTGATTTTTTGAAATATTGTGATATAATTATCACATGGCATATAGCGCTTTATACTACAAGTTTAGCATATGAGCACAGACAATTATATATAAATCTTATTAACTTTTTTTAGATATCTTGCCATTTTAACAAAAGGAGCTGATACATTTGCAAAATCCCGTCATTCTTCCGCATGTGGTGGGCATAGGAGCATACGATGCCGCTGTGGCTCACAAGGGCTGCCTTGAAACCCCCGACAGGAACGTATCGCTTTTTGAGCTTGATTTTATCACCGACAACGGTGGCACTTCCTTTATAAACGGGAAAAGCACACCCATAAAAGAAAACACAATAATATGTGCAAAACCGGGACATATACGCCACACAGTTCTGCCATTCAAATGTTATTTTATTCACCTCACCGTATCGCAGGGGGAAATTTATTCCATACTTACACATTGTCCCGATTTTTTTGTTCCGAAGGAACCGCAAAAATTCAAAAGCATATATCTTGCTCTTATAGAGGCATACAATTTTCCCGATGAACAAAGCGAGCTTATTATTGCAGAAAATATAATTGCCCTTTGCCGTTTGTTAAAAACCGAAATAAGCGGCATGATGCTTACCGATAGCCTGAAAAAGCGGGCAGTGAATCCCGAAATAATTGAAAATGCAATCGAATTTATCGAAAAGAATTACTCCGAAAAGCTTACTCTTGAATCAATTGCAGGTTTCGTTAGTGTAAGTCCCACATATTTTCATAAGCTGTTTTTAAAAGCTGTTGGTGTTACACCCAATGATTTTTTGCTGCAAAAACGTATCCACGCCGCAAAAAAACTGTTGCTCACCACAGATATGCCTTTGGTGCAAATAGCTTCGGAATGTGGATTTTCATCACAATCATATTTCAATTTTGCTTTTAAACGTTGCACAGGAGATACACCAAAGGAATACCGAAAGCTTAAATACAGCGAATACACCCTTTGATTTGTTGACTTTTTGCAATTTGTATGCTATAATTTCAAAAATACATTGCAAAAAAGGCAGGATATTTATGAATCAGGCAGGCAAAAGAGGTTATCTTAACGAAAACTACAAACTTTTTCATATATTTGATAAACGTGCCATGGATTTTGACAGCCATTCCCACGATTTTCACAAGCTTATAATTTGTCTGCGCGGCAGTGTTACCTACACCATTGAGGGAAAAACCTATTCCCTTTCCCCGTGGGACATTCTGCTGGTCCCTAAAGACAAGATCCATCATTCCAAAACCGATGCTCTTATGGCATATGAGCGGTTTGTGCTGTTTATAGACGATACATTTTTATCGTCCCGTGGCACAGGTCAGGTACTTAACAGATGTTTTGAGCAAGCCGCCGCCTGCGGAAAATGTCTTTACCATGCAGATGCTGCTTTGCGCCACAATATTTCCGATGCGGTAAGCACCCTTGAAAGCTCTGTAACGTCAAAAAGCAGCTATGCCGCAGAACTTCTGGCAGATGCAGCTTTTACACAGCTTATGGTATATATAAACAGGCTTGTTATGGAGGATGAAGGCTCGGAGGGTGCTGTTGCCGACAAAAAGCTGGACGGAATTATTTCATACATCAACGAGCACTTTGCAGAAAACCTTACCATAGACATGCTGGCACAAAACTTTTATATAAGCCGATCCGGGCTTATGCACAAGTTCAAAACAGTAACCGGCGGAAGCGTGCACAGCTATATAACACAAAAAAGACTTGCTGCCGCCCTTGCCATGCTGCGCGACGGGGCAGCGGCATCGGAAGCGGCATCGTCCTGCGGTTTTTCGGACTACACTGTTTTTTATAAAAGTTTTAAAAAAATGTACGGGTATACCCCGGGCGAAGTAATGCCAAAATAAAAAATCACGGCACAGTTTTTACGCTGTGCCGTATTGTTTTTTCAGTTTTTCTCTATTATTTTGATCTTTTCCACAGGTACATCCAGCTCATTCATAACTATTTCCCTTATCTGCGCCACCTCATATGTAAGCAGTCCTGCAGTTTTTACAACCACATTGACATCTTCGCTTCCAATAACGCATATGCAATCATCAAACCCTTTTGCCCGAATAAGGGTTTCTATATTGGTTTCGGCTTCCATGGCAGAAGCGATCGCTGCCATATCCTCCAATGCTTTATTTTTTGCATCGGGCATGCTTTCAGTACTGTCAACCACGGTCTGTAAAAGTTCAAGCGATTCATCGCGGCTAAGTCTTCGTTCATATGCGGCAGAAGCAAAGTAGCTGTCCTTTGACACATTAGCATTTGCGTTTTCTGTGTTTTCTGCCGTCACACCGTCAGAGGTGTTTCCAACATAAGTTGCCTCGCCAAGTATTTTGCTTTGCTCGCCCGATACGGCAGAATTATATATGTATCCGCCGGTTTTATCGCTTTGTTTATTGCTGTAGCTCCAGTCGGCATACACCGAAAGCCCTACCACCAATGCACAAGCGGCAAGTATAAGAGGTTTTACGCCCCTGCCGGATCTGCGTTTTGCTTTTTGTCCGTTATCGGATGTTTTGTTTTTTTCCATATCAGTATCCCCCTGTTACATATATTTTTGTTTCCGACAGATTCAGAACCGTGGCGGCAATTGCCGTTACACGGTTTTTTATATCGGAATTGTTGCCGCCCTGACACACTATTACCGCACCCTTTACACGGGGCGGTATTTTTTTCACCACCACCGGCATGCCCGAATCGCCCGCTCCCGTAAGTACAAGCTGTTTTTCGCTTTGTCGGTCAGTTTTTTCGGCTGTAACCGCCTCATTTACCACCGCATCGCTTACATATACGTTTTCAAACGTACTTTCCAGCGTTATCATTACGCTTACATTATCGCTGCCCGTTACGCGGCAAACAGCTTCTCTTACGCCGGATTCAAGCATTGCCGAATATGCGGCAATTTCTTCCGGTGCCGCATCCGTGCGTGCCTTTTCGTTATTTTTAATCATATCCGGCACAATAATCAGAAAACATCCCAGCAAAGCAAGGCTTATTACAAGTATTCTGCCTTTTGTACCTGATAAAAAATCTGATATTCCCTGCACTTTTTCACTCCTTTTTGTCACATATCAGCGGTTTTTTCCCCGTAAGCCCGTACACATATTCTGATATTTCACTGTTGCCGCACAGTTTTTGAGAATATATTGTAACGGTTGCCACATCAACAATGGTTTTAGTGTCATTACTGTTTATACTGAATTGTATGTCAACACCGTCGGGAGTTATTCCGCTTTTTTCAAATATCATTCTTTTAAGAGTTGCGCACATTTCAGCCCGGGTATTTTCAATAACAAAATCCTCATAGCTTTTTACCGTAAGATCAACATTTTCCGCTTTGTAAAAATCCGGCACAGAAAGCTTTACTTTCCCAAAAAATCTTGTTCCGCACACCAGCAGCATGGAAACAATGCAAATTGACAAAACAGTTTTTATGTGTTTTCCCATGGTATCGCCATCAAAAAACATTCCTATAACGCCTGAAGCTACGCCTGCACACATCATGGATATAACAAAATCACGCATTTTACCTCCTGCTACACGGCTTTTGCAAGAATACACAGCACTCCGAAAAATCCCACAGTGGAGGCAAGTAAAGCCGCATTAAGTACATTCACAATTCCGTTTGTATCGCTGATTATTGCCGATTCGCTTGTGCAACCCAGCGTTTTTGCAAGGCAATTGCATATTATAAGCTCTGTTTTAAACACAGCTATCGCCGCAAGAGGCGGCAAGCATGCGGATATTATCGCCGCAGCTCCCGCCGCGCCTGCTATGCCACGCACAGCTTTCAGCGCTTCGGTTACCGTTTTTACGCTTTCTCCCATCAATCCGCCAACCAAAGGCACAAAATTTACAGAAGCAAACCTTACCGCTCTCATTCCTATGCTGTCGCCTGCTTTTGCCACCACATTCTGAAAATGCATGATAACCACCACCGCTGTCATGGAAAGTGTTGCAAAGAATATTGTAAATGTACGCAACGAAGAATTTATGCCGCGCAGATCTACAGCCTTTGAGGATATACAGGATACAACCGACAATACAAACAAAGCTTTGGTACAGGGAATAACCACCTGATATACAACACATTCCACCACAGACAAAGCTATAACAAACCCCGAATAACTGTTATGAGCGGTAAGCGGACCGTCCGCCACATTTGCCGCCACAAGGGTTGGTGTTATTACCGCCACAATGTTGCGAAGCTTTTCCACATAACTTTCAAGATTTCCGCACAGGCTGTTTACCACAGAAAAACAGTAACCCGAAAAACACACGGTGCTTACATATGTACCAATGTCAAATCCGCCGAAATTAACAGAAAACACATTGGTAAGCGATGCTGTTACTATCATGGCAACAAGCCCGAAAAAAAACGGAAACGACGGTACAAAAGCCTGCTTCAATGCATTTATTGCTGTTTTTGACACGTGTTCAAAGGAAAGAGTGTTATACACATCCCCTGCTTTTTGTCCGTACTCTGTTTTTGCATCGGGACCGATGATTGCTTGAGGTGACGGATAATTGTCGGCTGCAACATATTTACAATTAAAAAGCGCAATAAATAACAAAACGACAATAAAAAATACAGTTTTACAATACTTCAATTTACAAAACCCTTTATTTGTTCAAACAATGATTTTATGACAGGCAATGCACACACAAGAACGGCGGTTTTGCCTGCAAGCTCCGCTTTTGCCGCAATCGATGCTTCACCTGCATCACGGCATATTTCAGCACTGACCCGGGTAAGCAAACCAATGCCGCATACTTTTAAAAGCAATGATATATATGGTGCAAACGCCGTACCTTTTGTTAGTTCGTAAAATACATTCCAAAAGGGCACAAAGTATGCCACGCAAACACCCACAACCGAAACCGACACAAATACAGAAACAAGTGTTGAAAACTGAGCCGCTCCGTTTTTCAGCAAAAGACAAAGCACTGCAGATATTATGCAGATTCCGAGAATCTTTGCAAATTCTTCCATCATAATCCGAATATATGGCGTACCGACGAGAACAAGGTCCCTATTTTTTCTACCAGCAGCAAAAGTACCACTATAACACCTGCCAGGCTTACCAGTGCCGATTGCTCGTCCCTGCCGGAGCGTGACAAAACCTGACACGCCACCGATACAAGGATGCCTATGCCCGCTATTTTTATTACTGTATTTACATCCAAATTTTGTTCCTCCGTATCTACTCACATAAGCACAACAAAAACAACTGCCGCTGCAATATAACCCAATTTTACATACAGCTCTGCCTGAGACATCTGTTTTTTTCGGTCCTCTGCACCATCCGCTTCAAAAAGTGCGATATATTTTGCACACAGTTCCGCACAGTCCTGCGGATTATGGCAACGTACAAATCCGCACGAAAATTCTTTTAATATTTCCTTTTTTCTTTGATTAAGGTAAAGCAGCCTGTTTTTTGCACAAACATCGCCCAGGCACGCAATGCCGCCGGAATTTAGATCATACAGCAGGCCTGTTCTTTCAAGTTCCGAATTTTCAAATCCCTGAAGAATTCTTGCTGGCTCAATATTCACGGCAACCATTTCTTTTATATGGTAAAGCAGAAGAATAACGGCATCACTGCGCCTGATACGTGTTTTAATACTCAAGCCCGCCGCATTGCCGCAGATTACGCAGGCAAGTGCAAGCAGTGCTATTCCTATCCACTTTAACATTCCGGCACATCACCTTCGGCAACAACTTTGCCGTCGGCTATGTGTATGATTTTACACCTGCGACGGATATTTTCCGTATAAATGCAGCACAGCGTGGAAAAAACACCGACATCAAAAAGCTTTTTCATATCGGGCTTTGTGATTATATCCTCAAGCCCCACACCGTGGCAGGATGCCGCAAATGTCACTCCGCCCGTTGCCGCTTTTGCAATACATTCCGCCTCGCCCTGCCCTATTTCGTCGCAGAAAATGTACTGCGGCGACATGCTTCTTGTAAGCATTTCCACAGCAGCTGGTTTTGGCAGATAAAGAATGGCATCGCACAAGCTGTTTTCAAACACCTGCGGAATATATAATTCGCCTCGTTCATCTGCGATTGCCACTCTTTTTGCCGTCATTACGCCTTTATCCCGATAGCCTTTTGAAAGCGATGCGGCAAAGCTTCTTAAAAATGTGGTTTTACCCATTCCGGGCGGCGACACCACAAGAACTCCGCCCACAAAATCGCTTCCGTGTTTTTCGATGACATTCATCAAACAGCCTGCCGCACCTTTTATGTGCCTTGGTATTCGTATATTCAGGAAGCAATACCGTGAAAACCCCGAAATATTGCCGCCGTTTATTATACCGTATCCGCCAACGCCCACACGCACTCCGTCTACGGTAACAAACCCCTTTGAAAGTTCATTGCTGTGAGAATACAGTGCGCCGCCGCACAATCTGCACAAAGTATCGCTGATATCCTGCTCCGTAAGGCAAAGCGGATCGTACACATTTTTTGCCGCTTTGCCATCGGAGCTTATTATATAATTTTCGTTTTTGACCGTGAAAGTCTGATATGCACCGCACCTTAAGCGTATTTCGGCAAGATGCTCTGTGTTTTTTAAGCTTTTCAAAGCACTTGCAATTTTTTCGGGCAGGCATTTTTCTATATCATTTATTTTCATTTTTTGTTTTTACCCCGTCTGCTGATTTCGGATGTAATTATAAAGCTCCACTATTCTGTACCATGTATCCGCATCGACAACGCCTGTTTCATCAAACAAATACAGCCGCTGAAATTCCGACACCGCATTTCTTGTCTGACTTCCGAATATTCCGTCTTCGCTCAAGGTGGGAAGATCACCGTAATAAACCGCAATGGCATTGAGATAGCTCTGTAATCTGCGCACATCCTCGCCGCTGTTGCCCTGCTGAAGCGTTCCCGGGAAAGTCTGCCCTTCGCCAATCGGCAAAACGGTTTTTTGTATTGCCTCATAAACCCCGTACAAGGTGTACCAGGTTTCGGGATTTGTTGTGCCCGTAAGCTCCAAACCGAATGCCTGCTGAAACGACAGCAAGGATACATATGTGCCCTGTCCGAAGATACCGTCCACATTAAGCGGCTGAACATTGCTGTAAAAAACACTTATATATTCAAGAAGATACTGCAATGTACGCACATCGCTTCCCGTGGAGCCCCGCGCCAGCACAACATCCACATTGACATTTTTAAAATCTGCCTGCTGTCCTTCACTGATAAGCTCACCCAGTCTTTTTACCGAAACGTAAACAAGCGAAACTTTATACCATGTGGCTTTACCCACAACTCCGTCCACCGAAAGATTGAATATATCCTGAAACTGCCTTACGGATGTATCGGTTCTGCTTCCGAAAACACCGTTTGTGCTTATGATAAAAGGTATTCGGGGGTAATCGTCACGCACACGGTTAAGCTGACGTTGAATAATACCCACATCGTCCCCCACACTTCCGATAGACAAAGGTATTCCGCCATAGGTGGATTCTATACCTCTGATATTATCGGTGGAAACAAGTTCTATGTTTTCCCCGTAATAGTACCGCAATATTTCGATGGGGGTATATCCGTTGTTTGCAAGCTCAAACGATCCCCATTGCGTCATTCCGTTGCAGGTTGCCTCAACCCCATCGCAATAGGTTGCAAAAAGCGGCTCTTCAAACCCCACGCGCCGGATATATGTATTGAATATCTCATCCACAATGCGTTCAATGTTTCCGTAAATGTTTCTGCCGTTTACAAAAGCCTGGTCAAATGCGGTACTGTTTGTTATCTGAAAAGGGAACCCGCGACTGGGATACCATTCGGTAAAAATTCTGTTAAGCGCTATAGATATCTGTGCATAGATATTTGCCCGTATGGCACTTTCAGGCCATGTGGGATAAATCTCACTTGAAGCAACGTTTTTAATATAATCCTGAAAAGTCACGGTAACATTTTCGGCACTTTCCGACGGTCTTCCAAGATGCACCGTTATGGTTTCGGGAACATATACCTCCTCTGCCACAAACGGAGCTGCAGTATCAGACTCATCAAACGGAGCATTGTTGCGTACCGTGCTCGTTTGCGGTGCGGGAATGGTATACACTATGGTATAATTTCCGTTTACAAGGTAAGTAATCACGCCGCCCGTTACAAGCTCCGAAACGAACGGTTCAAGGTTTACGGGCAAAATGCTTTCGCGCCTGGGAAATATCTGCACACCCAAAAACAGCGCTCCGAAATAGCCTGTTTTTTCAACATACACATCTGCCACAGAATACGGAGAACTGCCGTTTTCATCAAATGAAAGTTCAAGATCAGGCGTGGTTATGACCATTTGAGGCGTTTTTCCCACCGAGTCGGTGGAATAATTATTTGTATATTTATCAAGCTCCACATTTTCCATGGCAACACTACCGTCGTATTCGCCTGCGGCATTGTAAGTTCTTAAAAACACTTTAACCACAGCTCCTGCAACCGGCATTGCCACGCCGCCTCCGGTGACACTTACCACAAGATATCCTCTGTCCATATTTTCATCACCTCGTTTAGCTTTGTCTGTGTAAATATATGACGGGATATTTTTTTATATACATGTCTTTTTGTGACATTCTTTTTGCCAAACACGTGCGATAATATAATTATGAAATTTAACCGAAGGAATGATTTATGTTTGACATTATACGTTGATATTTATTTTTTTGTAAACACAGCGGTGGATTTTTTGATATGCTGTATTACGGGCAAAGTTCTGCATATGAGATGCAAAGTTTTGCGGCTGTTGCTTTCTGCAATATCCGGTGGTATTTTTGCCGTAATATGCCTTGTTTTACAAAACAGGACATCAGAAATCCTTACATCATTGCTTGTGCCTGCAATTATGCTGTACATAGCCTTTGGAAAAACAGACCACAAAACGTTTATAAAATCATATGCCGTAATGCTGGGATGCAGTTTTGCGGCTGGCGGTATATTTTTTGCGGCAGAAAGCTTTTTGCTGTATCACACACGACCGCAAACTGTTTTTGCAATTTGCTTTTGCGTCTTTTTCTTTTGCTTTTACTTTTTTGATATCTTCTGCTTTAACAGTGAACTGAAATGTGTTGAAGTAAATGTACATACCGAAAACAACACAAAAAAACTGAAGCTTCTATGTGACAGCGGATGCCTTGTGCGAGAGCCCATAGGCGGTCTGCCTGTGATACTTTTGGCGCCGCAGGTTTTTGATGAGCTTTATCCCGATAAAACCGACGATGCCATAGCTGCGATTAAGTACAAAAAACGTGCCGTACCCATAAAAACCGCAGGAGGAAGTGCTGTTATTTATGCTGTAATGCCGCACAAGCTTACATACATTTACAAAAACAGAGAAAAGCCGTGCAACGCCATGATCGGACGCAGTATTTCGCCAAGCTTTTCAGGAATGGACGGTATTTTTCCGCAAGCTTTGCTTTGATATATAAACGGAGGTAACTTTATGAAAAATGCGTATAAATCAATAAGATCACAGCTTTTGAAGCTGATATTTTTATTTTCGAAAAAAGACGTTAATTATGTAAACGGTCCGGATACGCTTCCACCGCCATTAAGTCCCGAAGAAGAAGCGGCTGTGCTTTTACAGCTCGGCAAAAATGAACACAAAGACCAAGAAATTCGTTCCATGCTTGTTGAAAAAAACCTAAGGCTCGTGGTATACATAGCAAAAAAATTCGAAAACACAAAAATCGGTGTTGAAGACCTTGTATCCATCGGCACCATAGGGCTTATGAAAGCCATAAACACTTTTAATCCCAACAAAAACATAAAGCTTGCCACATATGCATCACGATGTATAGAAAATGAGATCCTTATGTATCTGCGCAAAACCGCCGGTACAAAATGCGAAATATCGCTGGATGAACCTCTTAATGTGGATTGGGACGGCAACGAGCTTTTACTATCGGACATACTCGGCACCGACGGCGACGAAGTCAACAAAGAAATAGAAGCGGAGGAAGAACGCAAGCTTATTTTTGCAGCTGTAAACAAGCTTCCGCCAAGGGATAAACGCATTATTTGTGAAAGATTCGGATTATATTCCGAAGGGAAAGAAAAAACCCAGAAGGAGGTTGCCGACCTTCTGGGAATCTCCCAGTCATATATATCCCGTCTGGAAAAACGCATAATTGAAGATCTGAAGAAAGAAATAATAACTTTTTATTTATGATTCAATACCGTAAACTGTCTCGGCAATCTTTTTGAAAATAGCGGCAGGATTTGCGTTTTTATCACCATTGCCGTCACACAGCACACACACGGCATACCTGGGCTCTTCCGCAGGAAAATACCCAGCAAACCATTGATGAATAACTTCTTTTCCGTTTTTTATCTGTCCGCTTTGTGCCGTTGCGGTTTTGCCTGCCACTGTTACAATATCCGAAAAAGCGCGGTAACCCGTACCGTCGGATACACATTGCTCAAACATGCGGCGCAATTGATACACTGTATTGTCATTCAACACTCTTGTGCCGACATCGTTTATGCTGTATACATGGTCTTGACCGTTATCAGTAAGCTTTATCACCAATGATGGTTTTTTAAAATAACCGGTGACGCAGGATGATATTATTGAGCACACTTCCACCGGTGTAAGCAACAATTCGCCCTGACCGACAGAAGTGTTTGCGGTGGTTATGGGTTCGTTCAAGTTTTCTTTAGGCAAAGTGCCTTTTGCTGTTTTTACAAGGTTAAAAGAGGAAAACATGCCTGCTCCCATGCGCTGCGCCATAGTGACAATTTGCTCTGTTCCCACAGAAAGGCCAAGGTCAATAAAATACGGATTGCAGGATGCTGCAAAAGCACCGCACATATCAAGTTCCCCGTGACCTGCATGCTCATGACATCGGATGGTTTTATCGGATACTTTAATAAAACCTTCGCACTTGTGGGAACGGTCGGTTTCAAACAAGCCACTATCAAGCGCCGTTGCGGCAACAACCGTTTTAAACACCGAGCCCGGAGTATATGCAAGAAAAGCACGGTTAAGCAGTTCGCCGCGGTTAGAAGACAAATACGCAGAAATGTTACCGGGGTTATACAACGGACGCGATACCACAGCCACAAGCTGTCGTGTGGAAATATCCTGCACCACAACAGCACCCATATCCATGTTGGAATCGCATATTTTTTCAACCGCATACTGCACAGTCATATCAACGGTGAGATATATGCCGTTTTTTTCGCTGTAACCGTAATCAAATATCTGCGGCAATGTATACGGCAATACCCGTCCTGCCGCATCCGACTGATACACCGCGCTTACATGTGCCGCTGTATTTTGTTCATCCGTGAGAAACTTATCGTAGGATAACAAAACTCCCGCCATTCCCTTGCCGTCCGAATTACGATACCCCAGAAGATGACACGCAAAGCTGCTGTTATCTTCCGCATATTTTATAAAGCTTTTGCAATAATCGGTATCAACGGGCTTTTTTGACACGGCAACAAAGGGATCACCGGCAAACAGTTTTTCGTAAAAATACGACTGTTCTTTGCCACATGCCTCCGCAAGTAAAAGTGCAGCGTGCTGCATATTTTCATATTTAGTTGCCGCCGGATTTACAAAAAGCAAAAATCCGTCGGGCCTCATGCTCATCAGTCTTCCGTCACGATCAAAAACAAATCCGCTTCTTTTTGCAATATCAATGCGTCGCGTATACTGGCCTGCCAGTGCAGTACTTGCTTTTGAGCCGTTTTTGGCTATGGTATAAAACCGCAAACAAAGCACGAGCATAGCGGCAAGAAACACACAGTAAACCGCACAAACACGTTTTTTGTTCATTATATTCAACTCCCGTATTCGTATGGTATAATTATTTGCAGTATTTCAAAAAATTAACAAAAAATATTAAATCGATACTTGACGAAACGGGTATATTTCTGTATAATATATTTATAATTTTTATTGCGACTGCTACTGACGGAATATAGCGAATTGACGCTGGGGAACAGTCTGCAATCCAAGCCGACCGTCTGGGCAGTTCTATCAGCTTTTAAGTGTATAGAACTACCCTTTTTTGTTTTTTTATTATACTTACGGAGGTACATCGATGAAAAAAGTAGGAATCGTAATGGGAAGCGACAGCGATCTGCCCATTATCACAAAAGCAACCGATATGCTTAAGGAACTGGGTATCCCCTTTGAAGTTCATGTTTATTCCGCGCACCGCACACCGGTTGAAGCACGCGATTTTGCCGTCAACGCAAGAAACAACGGATTTGGCGCTATAATTGCAGCAGCAGGCATGGCGGCGCATCTTGCAGGTGCTATTGCCGCAAACACCACACTGCCCGTTATCGGAATCCCCTGCAAATCCTCCAACCTTGACGGCATGGATGCATTACTTTCCACAGTGCAAATGCCCACAGGCATACCCGTGGCAACGGTTGCCATAAACGGCGGTGCAAACGCAGCATTGCTTTGTGCACAGATCCTTGCCGTATCCGACAGCGAACTTGCCCAAAAGCTTGATGCAAAACGTGCGGCGGACGCAAAAAAGGTTCTTGAAAAAGATGCAGCGATTTCCGCTCAGTATTAATTTATAAACCATTAAACCATATATAAAAAAGGAGTAAAAAATCATGGCACAGAAACTTGTTTACGCAGGAAAAACAAAAAACGTTTTCGCACTCGACAACGGCAACTATCTGCTCAAATTCAAAGACGATTGCACCGGCAAAGACGGTGTTTTTGATCCCGGAGAAAACTCTGTTGGTCTTACCATCGAAGGCGTTGGCGACGTTAACCTTCGCATGTCAATTTACTTCTTCGAAAAGGTAAACGCAGCAGGCATCAAAACCCATTACATCAGCGCTGATCTTGACAACACCACCATGGAAGTTCTTCCTGCAAAGGCGTTCGGCAAAGGACTTGAGGTTATATGCCGTCATAAAGCAGTAGGCAGCTTTTACCGCCGTTACAGCGACTATATTGAAGAAGGCGCTGATCTTCCTGCTTATGTTGAAACAACATTTAAAAACGATGAAAAGGGCGATCCCCTTGTTACAAAAGACGGTCTTGTTGACCTTGGCGTTATGACAGCAAAGCAATATGACGATATTAAAGCTATGACACAGCAGATCACACAGATCGTTGCAGATGATCTTAAGGAAAAGGGTCTTGTGCTTTATGACATAAAATTCGAATTTGGTTACGATGCAGACGGAAACGTAATGCTTATTGACGAAATTGCTTCCGGAAACATGCGTGTTTATAAAAACGGCGAATATATCGACCCCATGACACTTTCCAAACTGTTTTTTGCATAAACCCATACACACAGCAACCAATAACAGGAGGATACAATGGGCGGATTTTTTGGAATTGCCTCGCAAAACGAATGTCTTGCCGATGTTTTTTTCGGCGTTGATTATCACTCACACCTCGGCACACGCCGCGGAGGTCTTGCCGCATACGACAAAAAAATCGGTTTGCAGAGAAAAATTCACAACATCGAGAACTCTCCGTTCCGAACCAAATTTGAACACATCTTTGAAGAAATGTGCGGCACTTCCGCTATCGGCTGTATAAGCGATTCGGATCCTCAGCCGCTACTTATACGGTCAAGGCTTGGTGCTTATGCCATATGCACCATCGGAATAATAAACAATTCCGAAAAGCTTATTGATCAGTATCTTTCGTCCAGCAGCGGCCATTTTGATGCAATGACCGGCGGTGCCGTAAACTCCACCGAGCTTGTTGCGGCGCTTATAAATCAAAAAGAGTCATTTATCGAAGGAATTAAATTTGCGCAGGATGTTATTGACGGAACGGCATCTATCCTTATCCTGCGTGACAACGGTTCCATAATCGCTGCACGCGATAAACTTGGGCGCCTGCCGGTACTTGTGGGCAAAAGCGATGAGGGCTACAGCGTATCATTTGAATCCTTTGCATATAAAAAGCTGGGATATCACGATGAAAAAGAACTTGGCCCCGGTGAAATAATCGAAATCACCCCCACCTCGTTCACTCAGCTTGCTCCTGCGGGCACAGAAATGCGTATATGTGCTTTTCTGTGGTCATACTACGGTTATTCCACCTCTAATTATGAAGGAATAAACGTTGAATGTATGAGATACAGAAACGGCGAAATACTTTCCGAAACCGACTGCAAAAACGGTGTGGCTCAGGATATAGACTATGTTTGCGGTGTGCCCGATTCCGGAACTCCGCACGCCATAGGATATGCAAACAAAAGCAGTCTTCCTTTTGCAAGACCTTTTATCAAATACACGCCCACCTGGCCAAGAAGCTTTATGTCACGCAATCAACTTGACCGCAACAAGGTTGCAAAAATGAAGCAAATTCCCGTTCATGAGCTTATTCAGGATAAAAAGCTTTTGTTTGTTGATGACTCTATCGTGCGAGGAACTCAGCTTAAAGAAACCGTAGATTTTTTGTACGACAACGGTGCAAAAGAGGTGCACATGCGTTCTGCATGCCCTCCCATAATGTACGGATGCAAATATCTCAACTTTTCACGCGCCAACAGCGATATGGAGCTTATTGCACGCCGCACCATCATGGAGCTTGAAGGCGAAGAAGGTTTTAAGCACATTGAGGAATACAGCGATTCTTCCACAGAGCGCGGCAAAAATCTTCGCAAAGCCATATGCGAAAAGTTCAATTTTGATTCTTTGGAATTCCAGTCACTTGACGGAATCATAAAAGCCATCGGCATAGATCCCTGCAAACTCTGCACCTATTGCTGGAGCGGCAAAGAATAATACCTAACAACTTGAACTATTGAAAGGAATATATCTGATATGAGTACAATTTCAAAATCCGACAGCTATGCAGCAGCAGGCGTTGATATTACTGCAGGCTACAAAGCTGTTGAACTTATGAAAAAGCACATTGCCAGAACAGTTACCGAAAACTGCATTTCCGGCATTGGTGGTTTTGGCGGTCTTTTTGAACTCGATCTCAAGGGTATTACAAAACCCGTTCTTGTAAGCGGCACCGACGGTGTAGGCACAAAGCTCAAGCTTGCTTTTATTATGGACAAGCACGATACAGTTGGTATTGACTGCGTTGCCATGTGCGTAAACGACATTATCTGCAGCGGTGCAAGACCTTTGTTCTTCCTTGACTACATCGCATGCGGCAAAAACATTCCCGAGCGCATTGCCTCTATAGTTTCCGGCGTTGCCGAGGGCTGTGTGATGTCCGGTGCTTCCCTTATCGGTGGTGAAACCGCAGAAATGCCCGGTTTTTATCCCGAAGATGAATATGACCTTGCAGGTTTTTCTGTTGGTGTTGTTGATAAAGACAAGATCCTTGACAACTCCAAAATATGTGCAGGTGATGTTATAATCGCCCTTCCCTCCAGCGGTGTTCATTCCAACGGTTTTTCTTTGGTAAGAAAAGTATTTGACGTGGAAAACGCTGATATAAAGCGCCCTGTTGATGAGCTTTCCGGTAAATCCGTGGGCGAAACACTGCTCACACCTACTAAAATTTATGTTAAGCCCATGCTTGCGTTGTTTGATGAAATCACCGTAAAGGGTGTTTCACACATTACAGGCGGCGGTTTCTTTGAAAATATTCCCAGAAGCCTTCCTGCAGGCTTTGGTGCCAGCATTTGCAAAAAGGATATCAAGGTTCTTCCTATTTTTGCTCTGATTGCAAAGTGCGGCAACATTCCCGAACGCGACATGTTCAACACCTACAACATGGGCGTTGGAATGAGCATCACAGTAGACAAAAACGATGCAGACAAGGCTCTTTCCATTCTCCGTGCAAACGGCGAGGATGCCTATATTGTAGGCGAAGTTATCAAATCCGACGAAGCCTGCATTATCAAGTAATAAAGGTGATACAAGTGAAAAAGGCAAACATTTCCGTGCTTGTTTCCGGTGGCGGAACAAACCTGCAGGCACTTATAGATGCGCAAGCGGCAGGAATCATCAGCAGCGGCGAAATAAAGCTTGTTCTTTCTTCAAATCCTTCGGCATACGCACTTGAACGTGCAAAAAATGCAGGTATAGCATCTGCGGTTGTATCCAAAAAAGAATGTGCCGACCGCAATGAATTCGAAGAAAAGCTTATTGCCCAGCTTGAAAAAGCAGGTACCGATATAATAGTACTTGCAGGATTTATGTGCATTCTCAGCGAGAATTTTACAAAAAAATACGCCAACCGCATTATCAATGTGCATCCGTCGCTTATACCGTCGTTCTGCGGTGAAGGCTTTTACGGATTGCATGTGCACGAGGCGGCTCTCAGTTACGGCGTAAAAGTCACCGGCGCCACTGTTCATTTTGTAAACGAAATTCCCGACGGCGGAAAAATAATCATGCAGAAAGCAGTGGAGATACTTGACGGCGACACCCCGGAAGTACTGCAAAAAAGAGTTATGGAGCAGGCTGAATGGAAAATTCTTCCCCTTGCCTGTGAAAAAGTTTGTGCCGGTATAATCAATAATTAACGGAGGAACACGCATATGGCATTATTTGATCTTAAAAAGCTCCTTTCCGAAAATTCTTACCCCGGAAGAGGCATTGTTATAGGCAAATCTGCTGACGGTAACCGCGTTATGGTGGCTTACTTTATCATGGGCCGCAGCGAAAACAGCCGCAACCGCATTTTTGAACGTTTTGAAGGCGGTATGAGAACAAAGGCTTTTGATGAATCAAAGCTTTCCGACCCTTCTCTCATAATCTATAACCCTTACCTCAAAATCGGTGATATGGATATAATTACCAATGGCGACCAAACCAATACAATTTATGACTATATCAAAGAACACGGCGAAGATGGTTTTTCCTTTGAAAAATCCCTTCATACCCGTGAATTTGAACCTGATGCACCTAACTTCACTCCCAGAATTTCGGGCATCCTTTATTATGCTCCCGAAAATACCTTCCACTATAAGCTTTCTATCTTAAAGAGCAATAACGGCGACCCCTCCGCTTGCCAAAGATATTTCTATAGCTACAATCCCATAAACGGTCTTGGCCATTTCATCCATACCTATAAATGCGACGGTAACCCCATTCCTTCCTTCTATGGTGAACCCGAAGAAGTTGAACTTCCTAACACTGCGCAAGAATTGGCTGATTTGGTTTGGGCTAACCTTAACGAAGAAAATAAGGTTTCCTTGTTCGTTCGTGCTGTTCCCCTTGATGGAAGCGAACCTACCGAAATCATAATCAATAAAAATAAATAAGAGGAATTAATGATGAAAGAATTTGAACTTAAATACGGTTGTAACCCCAACCAGAAGCCTGCAAAGATCTT
>JAZSGA010000136.1:0-15476 GCA_045532495.1 Eubacteriales bacterium
GTTAAAAAAGCTGATACTGTCTGCGGCAGTACTGATACTGGCTGTAAGTGCCATTGGTTTTAGTGCATCCGCCGAGCCTTTTGCGATTGACGGTATCGAAATTCCCATTGACATTGTTATCAATGGTACTATTATCAACACCCCCGTAAATGCGTTCCTTGACGGCGGCACCACCTATGTTCCCGTGCGTGCCATATCCGAAGCCATGGGCGCCACGGTTACCTGGGATGCAAATACCCGAGTTGCAACAGTATCACGCTACGGTCAAAACATAAACTTTGCGGCTGACAGCGGCACGGCTGTTATTTACAAAGATACTTTGTTTGTTCCCACACGCACCCTTGCCGAAAGTCTCGGATATGCCGTGACCTGGGACGATTACTATTGTCAGGTTAATATTTCCGCCCCCGGTGTTTATGTTCCTGCACAGTGTGTAAAAACCGAATATACCAACAGCGATATACTGATAGTTGCTCAGGTGCTTACATGTGAGTGTGGTTCTGCACCATTCAATGCCAAAATTGCCGTTGGAAATGTTATATGCAACCGTGCAGCCAGCGACCTGTTCCCCGATACAGTTACCGAGGTTATTTACGACAAGCGTTACGGTAGTGTGCAGTTCACAATAGCATACAACGGAAAACTCAACAACACCCCATCGCGTGAGTGCATACTTGCAGCAAAATGCGCTCTTTCGGGAGTTGTGATAGCCAAGGATTGTCTGTTTTTCCAGGCGCACTATGTAACCAATTCGTGGATGGACAGAAACCGCCAGTATGCCATGACACTTGGCGGAAACAAATTCTTCTATTGATACCCGTTAAAAACACAAATGCAATGTTCCCGATTTTTTCGGAAGCATTGCATTTTTTTATTTTACTTTTATTCCCAGCATGCGTGCCACAAGCTCGGCCTGATCGCCTGCAATAACGGCACCTTTGAGTTCTTTTAGGGTTTCCGAAAGCATAATGCCGTTTATATCACAGCTGCGCAGGTCACATCCTGCAAGGGATGTGCCAAGAAATGAGCAGGCATAAAAGGTACAATTATCAAAGCTTGTGTTTTTGAGTCGACATTCGGCAAGGGATCCGTCGGATAAATTACATTCCTTAAAGTTAACTTTGGTAAGCTTTGCACCGTGAAATCCGGCAAAGGAAAAATTGCACCCTTCAAGCATTGTGCTGTTCAAAACCGCACCGCCGAATTTTGTTCCCAGTCCTTTGCAGTTGATAAACGAACAGTCCGAAAAATACGCATCGGTCATATCGCAGTTGGAAAGATCGCAGCTGTCAAAGGTTATGCCCGAAAAAGCACAGCGTGAAAATACAGTTGATTCAAACCTGCATGATGTAAATTCGCAGTCGCAGAATATGGCGGCGGTAAGATCGCCGCAAAAAGCTTCGTTTTGAACAAGCTTTTCGCAGTACTGTTCTTCCGTGCGGCATATGTACTCCATTGCGGCGGAAAAATCTGTTTCGGGCGTGAGATGGTTTTTTGTTTTAGTTGTTACGGCCATTTTTGCACTCCGCATTTTGTGTTTTTGTCCCTGTTACAATACGGTTTATACCTGAATAATCCGCAATTTTTGATGCATAAAAGCCGCAATTCTGCAAAATCTCCGCCACACCGTCGGCGGTATCTTCCCCTGTTTCAAAGGCAAAAAATCCACCGGTGTCAAGGTGTGACAAAAAACGGTCGGTTATAATGCGGTAAAAAATCAGTCCGTCATCTCCGCCGTCAAGGGCAATGTGGGGTTCTTTAAGGACTTCGCCGGACAGATTTTCCATATCCGCACTTTTTATATACGGCGGATTGGAGCATATTGCCGAAAAGTTTGTTGTGGGCAAAAACTGTGCGGCATCGCAGCATACAAATTCAATACGATTGTCAATGCCGTGGTAAGCGGCATTTTTTATTGCATAATCAAGGGCTTTCTGCGAAATATCCACGGCAACGCATCGCACATCCGGGCGGTTTTTAAGTACTGCCACGGGAATACATCCGCTGCCTGTGCACATATCCATAAAAACTGCATTGCAAGGCAGGTTTTTTATAAGATATTCTGCCAGATGCTCGGTTTCGGGACGGGGAATAAGGCAACCCTTGCCGCAGAATATACGCAATCCGTAAAACTCCCATTCACCGATAATGTATTGTAATGGCGTGCCGGAAAGCTTTTTTTCCAGAGCTTCCATAAGCTGTGGGCAAAGTGCTTCGGGCAGTTCTTTATCAAAAATACTGTCGGAGTATTCTCTGCCCATAAAATGACGCACAAGCTGATTTGCGATAAAAACAGCCGTGTTGTCATCTTTTTGTTCGGGCGGGCAAAGAGGGGATAATAGCAGCTTATTTTTTGCAAGAGTGCGGAATTCAAATAAAGTCATGGTTATTCCGCAGGGGTGTCGGTTTCTTCGGTTGTGTTTTCGTCGGAATCGGAAGCTTTTTCAGCTTCTTCCTCTGCCTTTAAAATATCAATGATTTCGGGGTAATCATCGGGAAGAGCGGCTTTGAGTGAACGGATAGCCACTTCGATTTGTTTGTCGTCGGGCTCCTTTGTGGTAAGACGCTGTACCCAAAGTCCGGGTGCAGCAAGCATGCGCACGATTATGTTATCGTGCCTGCCTGCATAACGGATAAATTCGTAGCCAAGACCAACCACTAAAGGCAGTGTGAGTATCTTAAGCACGGTTTGAATGAGTGTGGACGGAATATTCACAAAGAAAAATGTTACAAGTATTCCGATTATCATCATCATAAACAAAAAGCTGGTGCCGCATCTGGGATGGAAGCGGGACTGTGCTTTTACGTTTTCAACGGTGAGGGGCAAGTTTTTTTCATGACAAAAAATAGATTTGTGCTCGGCACCGTGATACTGGAAAGTTCGCTTTATATCGGGAATAAAGCTTACAAGAACAATGTAGGCAATAAATATAACTATTTTAAACACACCCGAAAAAGCACTTTTTGCAAGACGCATTCCGCCTGCAAGCTCTTCGGTGCCAAAAATGGTTTGTGCGGTTATTACGGGGATGTACATAAACAGAAAAACAGCCAGCGCAACACCAAGAACAGTTCCTATGCCCGTGGCAATGGCGGTAATGCTTTTGCCGAAATGCTTATCCAGCCACTTTTCGAATTTTGTGGGTTCTTCTTCCTCAAAGCCTATCATTTCCACGGATTTGTTAAGGGTTTTCATGGAAAGCTTCATGGATGAAATGAAGTTTACAACGCCGCGTATAAGCGGAAGTTTGAGTATTTTGGGCAGCTTGTCGGAGGATTTGATTATCTCCACATCGGTTTTTATATCGCCGTCCACCGTGCGCACGGAAAGAGCCATACGCTCACCTGCACGCATCATAACGCCTTCAAGAACAGCCTGACCTCCTGCCTGACCTAAACGGCAGTTTTTTTGTTCATTGCAGTTTTTATCTTTTTTGTTGCTCATATTACCTCCCGGCGGAAAAAGATTTAAATGTATTATTTCCGCCTTTGTGCAAATAATAATGGTATTATAAAACTCTTATTGCGGAAATAACGGAAATATTACCAAGTTTTTCGCAAAGCTTGTGTTCGGCATCCTCATCGGTTATAAATGCAAAGGAGCCGTCTTCACAATCACAGAACACGCATCCTGCAAAATAATCCTTTGCCAGGGGATCGTTGGTGCGTACAAAGAAGCGCACTGTGGCATTTTTGTAATCAATGCAAGGGTCCTTATCGGGGAAAGTCCACGATATGGGGTTTTTGCATACACGGGCAATGTCCACAATGTCGGCAACAACAGCGCTGGCGGTGGGCATTTTACCTGCACCTCTGCCGTAAAACATAACATCTTCAACGGCATTGCCGCGTACTGTTATGGCATTGTAAACATCACGCACGCCTGACATGGGGTTGTCGAAGCTTACAAGGTGGGGAGCTGTTATAACATATGTACCGTCATTGTATTTTTCGGCTCTGCCCAGAAGTTTTACGGAATAACCGAGGGTTTCTGCCGCCGCAACGTCCTCGAGGGTTATTTTGGTAATACCTTCGCAGTGAACGTTATCGGGGCTAACTGTTTTGCCAAAAGCAAGGGAAGCAAGGATGCATATCTTGCGGCAGGTATCCATACCTTCAACGTCTGCAGCGGGATTTGCTTCGGCATAGCCAAGGCACTGTGCCAGCGAAAGCGCTTCTTCAAAATCCATGTTTTCTTCGATCATTTTGGTGAGAATAAAGTTTGTGGTGCCATTGAGAATACCTGTTACGGATTCTATTTCGTTTGCGGCAAGACATTCCCACATGGGACGTATGATCGGAATACCGCCTCCGACGCTTGCTTCAAACAGATAGTTTACGCTGTTTTTGCGCGCAAGTTCAAGCAGCTCCGTACCGTAGTTTGCCACAACTTCCTTGTTGGAGGTTACAACGTTTTTACCTGCACAAAGAGCCTGCTTTGTGAATTCGTAGGCAGGATGAGAACCGCCCATGGTTTCTATAACCATAACGATTTCGGGATCGTTTATGATCTTGTCGAAATCGGTTGTAACACGGTCACCCAATTCATGATCGGGAAAAGTGCGTCTGTCAAGAATGTATTTTATGTTAAGCTTTTCGCCCATAAGCTTTTGCGAAATGGAATCGGAGTTCTTTTTAATAACTTCGGCAACGCCGGAGCCGACCACACCGAATCCGAGTACAGCAATGTTTATCATGGTAATAATCCTTTCGTTGTTTGAAATCAAACTAATATTCATTATATTATATCACAAATAAAGAGTCAAATCAATATATTTTTTATGAAAGGAAGCGTTAATATGCAAGTAGATGTTAAAAAAACGGAAAAAATTCTTATAACAGCCGCACTTTTTGCATTGATATGCTATGTGCTGTCGCGGTATGGCAATATTATTGCCGGAATTTTTATGCCGTTTATCGTTGCACGCATATTTGCACAGTTTTTATATCAGCCTGTGGAATATCTCAATTTAAAGTCGGGTGTTCCAAAATGGGCGGCATGCATTTTTGTGGTACTTACATTTTATGCCGTTGTTATGGCTTTTGCGTATATAATTGTATCAAGACTTATAAATGAGCTTAAGGGGCTTTCGGGCTACCTTTCGGTTTTTGGAAAAAATATCCCGGCATACCTGGAATCGGCAAAGGAGTTTTTAAAACACATTCTGCCGTCATCCGGCTTTTTGGGGGGCGATACATCGAATGTGGCGGATGTGTTTGAAAAAGCTTTTGTCACCGCGGGAGAATCCCTTGCCGATTATATTGCAAAAGCATTGCCTTCTGTGGCGGCATTTGTCCCCAAAGCAATAATCTTTGCCGCCGTAACAGTACTTGCCACATGCTATTTTGCGGCGGATCTTAAAAAGATAAACCGATTTATTCTTTTTCAGTTGCCCGTTCGGGCAAAGGTTTTTATATCGGAATGTCGCAAGCAGTTTTTTGATACCGTATCAAAGTATTTCGGTGCATATCTCACATTGGCGGCAATAACCTTTTCGGTGCTTTTTGCAGGTCTTATGCTTATCCGCAGAGAATATGCTTTTTTGCTGGCATTGCTTATAACTTTTGTGGATATATTGCCGATATTCGGGGCAGGTGCTGTGCTTATTCCATGGGCGGGCGTTGAAGCTTTGGCAGGAAACCGTGCGGATTCTTTAAAAATACTGGTGCTTTATATTATTGTTTCGGCGGTGCGGCAAATTGCAGAGCCAAAAGTGCTTGGTTCGTTTACGGGGCTGTATCCGCTGCTTGCTTTGTTTTCGATATATGCAGGAGTAAAGCTTATAGGAATTACGGGGGTGTTTGTTTTCCCCGTAATAGCAATTGTGCTTAAAAATCTCAATGACAAAAATCTTATAAACATTTATAAGGTTCCGCCGGAAAATGATAAGGAAAAGGTGTTTTGTGCACGGCAGAAGTATAAAAGATTCCGGAAAAACACTTAACGGGGCTTAAAAAGCCCCGTTATTTTAAAATACTATGTAAGTTCCGATTTTGAGATTCATAAGTGCAATGGATGCTATTCCGCACAATGCACCAAGTTTTTGACGCTGTGTAAGGTGATCTTTGAACATGATAATGCCTATTGCCGTCATAAATACCGATTGCAGGCCGTAATATGTGGGGAACATGAGTGTACCGTCTATTTTTTCAACGCCCAGCATAAACAGCTTCTGGAAAATGGCAATTATAATACCGATTGCCATGGCATAAAATACCACATTTTTGGAAAACCAGAATGTGCTTTTTTCTTTTTTGCCCGTATGCGCTTTGATAAAGTACAAACCAAGGGCAATGATGATGGATGAAACGTATGTTACCACAAGATAAGTGTTGTCGGTATTTTCAATATTTGCGGTTTCTGTTGCATAAAACAGTTTTTGCAAGCAGCTTTGAGCACCGTTTACTGCAAAGCATATAAGGGTAAGTATCATCCATTTTTTGTTAGCTTTCTGTTCGCCTTCGGTTTTGTTGAAGCTTAACAGCATGGATGTCAGCAGAAGAATTATTCCGCCCAGCTGTGTAAAGTAAAGTGAATCACCAAAGGCAAAAAAGCTTAATGCTGTGGGAACAAGGACGCTGAAGTTTATAATTACAACCGTAAGCGATACCGGTCCCGATGCAAGCGACACGGAGTAGAGCACCTGGAAGGTCATGTTAAGCGCACCGTTTAATACTGCCATAAAAACAAGCTCGCTTGTGGGCATTGCCAAAGGAAGCACCAGTGACAGCGAAATTGCCACAAAGGAGAAAAATATGGAATTGTAAAGCACGCTGTCCTGCGAGTTGCGCAGATATTTTCTGCAGACTCTGCCCTGAAGTGTAACCTTTGAGCAGGCAAAAAATGTCATTATTATGAGAAGCGCAAACTGAGCTATGCCGCTGGTTGAAAGCAGACCGTTTATATCGTTCAAGGTTTACCCTCTTTTCCATCGTGAAAATATGTTGTGAAATCCAATTCATATTCTATCACACAAAAATTGCCAAGTCAATGGCTAAGGCGTATTTTGATGACAAAAAAGGGGGATAAATGCCAAATATATCGTTATTTTTGTATCAAAAATATTGACTTGTGTTTTTATTTGATTTATAATGTTACTGCATAAATAATTAATTAATTCGGAGGTGTTTTTCGGTTGCCTGCAGCTGTGCGGTGTCAACCGTCATTTTTATGAAAACCTTTCAGCCAAAAATCATTTCAACGCTTAAAAATTACAGCGGCAAACAGTTTGTATCCGATTTTGTTGCGGGTATAATCGTTGCCATAATCGCCCTGCCCCTTTCCATTGCCCTGGCAATAGCATCGGGCGTTGCTCCCGAAAAGGGCTTGTATACTGCAATTGTTGCAGGCTTTGTTATCTCGCTTTTCGGCGGAAGCAAGGTTAATATATCCGGTCCCACGGCAGCTTTTGCCACCATCGTTGCAGGCATTGTTTACCAGCACGGCATAGACGGTCTGGTTATAGCCACCATAATGGCAGGTATAATGCTTGTTATTATGGGCATATGCCGTTTTGGTGCCCTTATAAAATTTATTCCCCATACCATAACCACGGGTTTTACATCAGGTATTGCCATTACCATAATAATAGGTCAGTTAAAGGATTTTATGGGGCTTATTTTCCCCGAAGGTACCCATGCCGTTGAAACGGTCGAAAAGCTTGAAGCCGTTGCGGCATCAATATCCACCATAAACCCCTGGAGCGTGCTCGTGGGTGCGGTGGGACTTGCCATACTTATTGTGTGGCCCAAAATAAGCAAAAAGATCCCCGGATCGCTTATAGCTGTTATTGTTGGTACAGCCGCTGTTAAGTTATTTAACCTTGAAGTCAACACCATAGGCGATCTTTACGATATTACAAGAAGTGCACCGCAGTTTGCGCTGCCTTCAGTAAACTTTGAGCTTGTAAAAAACCTTTTGCCGTCGGCGTTTACCATTGCCATACTTGCTGCCATTGAATCGCTTTTATCCTGCGTGGTCTCGGACGGCATGATAAATGACAAGCACAATTCCAACACCGAACTTATTGCCCAGGGCCTTGGCAATATAAGCTCAGGTCTGTTTGGCGGTATCCCTGCCACCGGTGCCATTGCACGTACCGCCGCAAATGTTAAAAACGGCGGCAGATCTCCCGTTTCCGGCATGGTTCATGCTGTTGTTCTTTTGCTTATACTTGTGCTTCTTATGCCTTACGCAAAGTGGATACCCATGCCCATCATTGCCGCCATATTGTTTATGGTTGCCTACAACATGAGCGAGTGGCGTCAGTTTGTGAAAGTGTGCAAAACAGCACCTCTTGGCGACATTGCCGTGCTTGTTATTACATTTGCCCTTACTGTCATTTTCGACCTTGTTGTTGCCATAGAGATAGGTCTTGTACTTACATTTATCCTGTTCCTTAAAAAGATGTCGGATGTTACAAATATCCGCCGTTGGGAGCAGGCAGATAAAAATGATATACGCCATAAAAACATACCTGCAAATACAGCGGTTTATGATATCGAAGGTCCTCTGTTTTTTGCCACATCGGATGCTTTGTCCTCGCTTTGCCCCGAAGACGGTATAAAAACCGTTATACTCAGAATGCACAATGTTCCCACAATAGATATTTCCGCATTGCGCGTACTCTCCACATTCTGCGATAAATGCAGCGAAAGGGGTATAGGCATCATTCTTTCCCACGTGGGCGAGCAACCCATGAAGGTCATGAAAAAAGCAGGCTTTGCGGATAAAATTGGCGCACAAAATATTGCCGCCAATATTGATGAGGCTCTGAAAAAAGCGGAGGAAAAATAAATCATCATGGATTTCAGACTTGACATAAATCACGACAGAAAAATAAGAATATTGCAGATAACCGATATGCAGATAATAGACGCCAATCAGCGCCGTTACCCCGACAGATTGATCGCATGGGAAATTGACAGATGGGTGCCCGAAAAAAACGAGCAGAACATTTATGCCCACATACGTTGTCTTGTTAAAAAGACCAACCCCGATCTCATTGTAATAACGGGTGATATAGTTTACGGAGAATTTGACGATTCGGGAAAAACCTTTTGCGAGTTTTGTGAATTTATGGATTCTCTGGAAATTCCCTGGGCGCCTGTATACGGAAATCACGATAACGAAAGCCAAAAGGGCATAGAATGGCAATGCAACCGTTTTAAAAGCTCACGCAATTGCCTTTTTGCAAAGGGCGAGGTTTTTGGCAACGGCAATTACACCATTGGCATATACCGCAACGATAAGCTTTTGCGTGTGATATACATGATGGATTCCAACGGATGCGGCAAGCTCAAAGTGCCCACGGGTTTCAAAGCAAATCAGCTTGAATGGATGACAGCCTGCGGCAAAGAGCACGGCGGCGTGCCGGCTTTTGTGTTCTTCCATATACCCACGGTGGATTTTTACAACGCAAACCTTGCGGCAGGATATCAGAGCTGCCCCGATGTTTCCAACGAGAATTTTGCCGAATTTGAAATAGGCGTGGACGTTCCTGCTCAAAACGGAGATTTCGGCAAAAAGCGCGAATGTATTACCTTAACATCCATGGGCGAAAGTATAATGCCGCAGCTAAAAAGCATAGGTGCCGACGGTGTTTTTGCAGGTCATTGCCACATGGTAAATACCAGCGTTCTTTACGAAGGCATCCGCTTTACATATGCGTATAAAACAGGGATTTACGATTATTATGACAGAAATGCTCTGGGCGGAACATGTATTGAGCTTGACGGAAGGAATTTTACTGTCAACCATGTGCTTGTGGATGAAGAGCTTCGCTTGCCTTCCAAAAAAGACATATTGTGCAATGAATTAAACAAATAGTGCACAAAAACACTGTGGACTTTTTGATTTTGTTGTATTAAAATATAATCAGGTGCTTAAAGAGCATCGGATGGAGTGTTTATGTTCAGAGAACTTGCCCGTAAACAAAAACAGCTTTCCCACAGCGATTGTGTGGAAGTGCTTAAAACCGAAACCCGTGGAGTTTTGTCCGTGCATGGAGATGACGGATATCCTTACGGTATGCCCATGAACCATTTTTACAATGAGGCAGACGGTGCAATATATTTCCATTGCGGAAAAAACGGCCACCGCACGGATTCCCTTAATCGTTGCGACAAGGTTTCGTTTTGCACTTTTGATAAAGGGTACCGAAAAGATGGCGAATGGGCGCTTAATGTTAAAAGCGTGATAGTTTTCGGCAGGATCGAAATGATTGACGATGCCGACATAATTGCCGATATAACAGCAAAGCTGAGCCGCAAATTCACCTCAGATGAAGAATATATCGCAAAGGAAATAAAGGCCTTTGGAGCAAAAACACTTCTGCTTAAGCTTGTGCCGGAGCATATCTGCGGCAAGCTGGTAAACGAATCGTAAATCAAATCAGTTGTAAAATTAAAAAGGAGGTTCTTTTTATGAGAACAATTGCAGTTATCGGATGCGGAAGAATAGCCGATAGTGCACATTTCCCCGCATTTGAAAAGATCGAGGATCTCAGAATCAAATACGCCTGCGATCTTATCGAAGAAAAGGCAAAGGCGGCAAAGGAAAAGTATTCCAAAATTGAAAACATAACCACTGATTACCACGAGGTGCTTGCAGATCCCGAGGTTGAAGCGGTTTATGTTCTTACCCCAAATTATGCGCATTACACAGTTACAATGGATGCGCTGGCGGCAGGCAAGCATGTTTTCTGCGAAAAGCCCATTACCGTAAATTATGAACTTTCCAAAGAAATGGCAGCTGCAGCCGAAAAGGCGGGCAAGATCCTTAACATCGGTGTGTGCAACAGATATCAGCGCTCGGTAGAAATGCTTGAACAGTACAACCGTGAAGGCAAGTTCGGAAAGATTTACCATGTTTACTGCTCATTCCGCAACCATAGAAGCATCCCCGGTCTTGGCGGTCCTTTCACCGATTCCAAACAGTCCGGCGGCGGTGCCCTTATTGACTGGGGTATCCACTTCCTTGACCTTATCCTTTACATACTCGGCAATGCAAAAATCAAGAGCGTTACCGGCAACGCATATTCCGAAATGGCAAAGAACATGAAGGAATATAAATATCGCTCCATGTGGGCAGAGGATACCTCCGATGTGGAAAACGGAGTTAACGACGTTGAAGACTTTGTTACCGGCTTTGTAAGAACCGATAAGGCTTCCATCTCCTTCAACGGTGCATGGGCACAGAATATCGACGAAAATGATATGTTTATCGATTTTCTCGGCGATAAATGCGGTGCAAGACTTACCTACTGCGGCAAGTTCAAGCTGTATGACGGTTCCACCCTTGAAACTATTGAGCCTGAATACGATATTCCCAACATGTACGAGTGCGAAAGCAGAGCGTTCCTTGAATCCTACTCCACAGGCATCAAGAACAAGAACAATATCGAAAACATCCTTGAAAGCATGAAGCTGCTTGACAGCATCTACGCTTCTGCAAAGAGCGGCAAGGAAATTGTGTTTTAATTAAAAAAACAAAATCAAACCCCGACAGATTTTAAAACCTGTCGGGGTAATTTTTTGTCCTTGTGTAGTTTTTTCGGTTATTTTACGGTAATTTTAAGTGCATGGCCCTTATCGTAGGGATTGCCGGTAAGAACGTACTGTGGAATAACAGCATCCTTTCCGTCGGCGGTTTTTGCAATGATCTCGGTGTAATAATCGCTGTGCTTATGACCGCAGAACGCACCTTTTATGATATCCGCATTGTTTACTATAAGATCGTAAATAACCTTCGATGCGCCTTCGGTGCCTTCTTTACCTATGTAGTTATCCACAAAGTTGTAGTTGTTGGTGTCGTTGCGGCGGATGGGGTAAAGATCGGTTTCCGCGGGGTTGTTGGTGCAAAGGGGAATGTGATAGAACAGAAGCACTGTATAACCCTTTTCACGGGCAAGCTCAAGGTCTGCCTTAAAAGGTTCGATCTGGCTTTCCCAGAAGCAGGAAGCGGCGCCGTTATCCATCTGTATAAGCATTACACGCTCATCAAGTACTTTGGAGTAATAGTATATATCGTGTATCCAGTTTTCCTGCAGTATTTCCATACGGGATTCAAGGGTTGTGGAGTCGGGAGCTTTTTCGCCTTCGGGATGCTGGCACACGCGTGTTGCTTCGTGGTTGCCCAGAGTTGCCATTATTGAAGGATAAGGATCAAAAACTATGGTCTTGGCAAGCTCTATGCAGCCCCAGGACATATAGTCGAGCATATCACCCGTTATAACTACCTGATCGGCAAAGCTTGCGTATCTTAGGCTGTTTTTGGCATTGCCTGCGGATGCTCCGTTTGCCAGCCATTTGCGCCCCTTGTATGTTGACATTACCGAGGGATTTGCTTCTTCAAAATCACGCTCGTTGCAGTAGTTGAAATGGAGGTCGGTAAGCTGAACTATTTCTATGGGATCCTTGTCGGAGCCTGTGTCAATATCAACCTCACGCACCATGATTCCGCAATCGGCAAGCTGATATATCCATGTTTTTTTGTCGGCAGAGGTGCCCACGATATCTATTTTTTCCTGATTCAGATATTCCTGACGTATCTGATCACGGGCAGCATCCACAATGCCTTTTATAAATTCAAGAGCCTCACCGCTGAATTCTCCTGAATTCAATGCCTTAATGGAAAGGTTATAGAAGTTTGTTGATGTGGGCTGAGAGTATATTGTAACCTTTTCGCCGCAAATGTCGGTGTAGGTGCAGTAAGCGCATGCGGTGTACATGGTACGACATTCTTCGGGGGTTATATCCTTGATGGCGCCTGAAATTTGCTTTGCATCTGCACCATTTTCGATAATAATGGGTTTTACTCCGTTGTATTCACCGTCCAAAACAAGGCGGTTTGTGCCAAGGGGCTCGGACTGTATTGCAACTATACCAAGCTGTTGTACATTGAGGTTTTTGTAAGCATCGGTTTTGTCGGATACAAAGGTTATAATGCCGTTACCGTCAACAGAAAGTACAGCTTTAGGTGCGGCAAGGTCGGTGTTTATATCAAATTTAACGTACTTGGCACAAAGCTTATCGCCTTTTTTAAAGTTGTCGGTATCTGCTTTTTTGCCATTGGCAAATTCCCAACCCACAAAAATCATACCGTCGATATCGGCGTGACGCACTGTGGCAAGGTCAAGCTTGCAGTCGGCAAGAATTTCAATATCTCCGCCGTCGTTGGAGTATATTTCTCCGTCGGCAAAGGTTACGGTATATTTGCCTGCAGGCACGGTAAGCAGGCCGCTGGCGGAAACGTATTCCTTGCCGTCCTCCCTTGTGGCGATGGCGCGTTTTGTGCCTGTAACGCTGTAAGTGCCTGCCGTATCGGTGGGAGCAAGAGCACTGCCGTCTGCCTGCTCGCAGTTGAGCTGATACAAGCCGTTAAGGGCGTTGAATTCGGGATGTTCGGGGAATGCAAGACCGTTGTTGGCAATAAGGCTGACAGAGCTTTCAAATGCAGGTGCGCGGTTTCCTGACTGGAAGGATATTTTGCCAATATTGCCTCCGTTGTAAACCAGGTTAACGTTTCCTGTGAAAACAACACCCATTTGTGTATCCTGCCATCCGTCGGCACCAAAGGATACTGTGCCGATGTTGCCGTTATCAAGGGTAAGGGTGACGTTTTCGGTAACATGGGTATCGCTGTTGTAGTATGCACCCACATGCACAACGCTTACATCGGATTTTACAGTAAGCGTTTCTTTGGCACTGTTTGCATTATAGTTGCCAAGATGTATGTTGAGTGAATCAGATACTTTTTCAACAGCACTGCGTGTAATACCTTCGCCAATAATTAATGCATTGCCGTTGGTGGATATAAACTTGTTGTTGGTTGCCATGCGCAGTTCGATATTTTCAACTGTAATGGGACCGTAAAGGTTTATACCGTTGTTGTTGCAGTTGAGAATGGAATTTCCGCTGCCGTCGCCGGTAATGGTTATCATATGAGAGTTGGAGGGGAAATCTCCCGCGGTGGGAGCTTTTACCTCACCGGAAATAACAATAGTTCTGATATCGTCATCGCATGCGTTGAGCAGCTCAAATGCCCCTTTAAGGGTTTTTACGGCTGCTTCGGGAGTGGCGCCGTCGTTTTCATCATTTCCCGTGGAAGCATTTACATATACGGTTTTTTCCGTAATTACTTCCTCAACGGCAGGTTGTTGGGGCTGTTCTTCGGGTTGTGAGGATTCTTCTGTTTCCTCTGTTGTAACAGTGACCTCGGAAGTTGTGTCATCGGTTTCGGTCGATGTCTGCTCTGTACAGGAATAAAGTGACGTTGCCGCAAGAAGTGCCGAAAGGGCAATGGCGGCTATCCGTGAAAGGTTGGTTCTTTTCATTTTTAATGGATCCTTTCTGCATTATTGTTAAACTTACTTTAACATATAAATATATACACTTTGTTAATATGATGAAAACATCTTGGATGACAGCAATCAAAAAAGGTCCGGAACGAAACCTTTTGCGAAATAACAGAATAACTGCGAACCATTTTAGCGTGCGTAATTTATGAATTGTATAAGGCAAAAGCGGTTTTTGTTTAAACAAAATTATGCGATCTTACATGTTTATCTTGATTAATACATCGGATGGTGATATAATTAATATGAATAACGATGCTTATATAACATCACGGAAGGATACATGGCATGAAAGTGATTTTGCAGAATCTTACAAAAAAATTTCCCAACCGCAACAAAAAGGAAAAGTCTGATGTGGTAGCGGTGAATGATTTTACCTTTGAAATACCCGACGGCAAGCTGGTGGGGCTTTTGGGTCCTTCCGGTTGCGGAAAAAGTACCACACTTAACCTTATAAGCGGTCTGCTCAAACCCACGTCGGGAAAAATATTTTTTGGCGATGAGGATGTTACCGAACTTCAGCCCGAAAAGCGTGGAGTGGGATTGGTTTTTCAGAATTATGCCCTTTACCCCCATCTTACGGTAAAGCAAAACATTCTTTTCCCCATGGAGAATTTTAAGGGAGATCAAAAGCTCTCAAAAGCAGAAATGGAAAAAAAGGCATACGATACAGCCTGCCTTGTACAGATAGAAGAACTTATGGACCGCAAACCGTCAGAGCTTTCGGGCGGTCAGCAGCAGCGTGTTGCCATAGCAAGAGCTCTTGTAAAAATGCCAAAGGTTTTGCTGCTTGACGAGCCTTTGTCAAACCTTGACGCCCGTTTGCGTTTGCAAACCCGTGAGGAAATAAAGCGTATTCAACAGGAAACAAAGGTCACCACAGTGTTTGTAACCCATGACCAGGAAGAAGCCATGAGCATTTCCGACATGATCGTTGTTATGAAGGACGGTGTTGTTCAGCAAATAGGCGAGCCTCAAAGCGTGTACGATGCGCCCGTTAATTTGTTTGTTGCAAAATTTTTAGGTACTCCTCCCATAAACGTGTTTGATGCCGAGATAAAAGACGGAGGTCTTTATATCGGCACAGAACGTGTGCTTGAGACTAAAAATGTCGATGAT
>JAZSGA010000220.1:0-1733 GCA_045532495.1 Eubacteriales bacterium
CATGCGGGGACGCAGGTAAATGATCTTTGCAACAGCCGCACAGATAACATGGAAAAACGTGTATTTGAATTCCGGGGAATCGGCGTTTTTCTTCGCAAGAAAAGCTTCTATTGCCGTAAGGTCTATTTTTTCGTAAATAACAGCCTCGTTATCTGCACGGTTGGGCAAAAAATAAGGCATTATGGCATGCATGGGGTCTGTTTCGGGAACGTAGATTCCATCGCGTCTGTTTTTCATAAGCTGTTCTCCGTTCAAATATGTATAAAGTGTCTTTATATGCCGTGCAAAATGAAACTGTTATACAGCATACAAAGTGCAGGAAAATCTCAGCACGCGCTGTGCTGATGCCAAACCCTTCTGAATTGAGAGGTTTGGTATGGGTGATTAATGAAAATATTACTGCAATGTAGACATTATATCACAAAACTTCACAATTTTCAACACTTTTTGCAACTAAAGTACATGCAAGGCTTACAAAATCAGACAAGCATCTCCGAAGGAGAAAAATCTGTACTTGTTTTCCACTGCGCACTTGTATGCATCAAGTACGGTTTCTCTGCCGGCAAGGGCAGATACCAACATAATAAGTGTGCTTTCGGGCAGATGAAAATTGGTAATGAGCGAATCCACCGCTTTGAACTTGTATCCCGGATAAATGAATATCTCGGTATAGCAACTGCACTCGGAAAGATATCCGTCGCTGTCGGCACAGGATTCCAAGGTTCTGCAGGATGTGGTGCCAACAGCAAACACTCTGCCGCCTGCTTTGCGAGCGGCATTGTATTTTTCGGCACTTTCTTTTGAAACCGAGCAGAATTCGCTGTGCATTTTGTGGTTGGTTATATCATCTTCCTTGACAGGACGGAAGGTGCCCAAACCCACATGCAGCGTTACGGGCACTATAACAACACCCATGGCTTCGATTTCTGACAGAAGCTCTTTTGTAAAATGAAGTCCTGCGGTTGGGGCTGCTGCCGAGCCGTCATGCTTTGCATAAACTGTCTGATATCTGTTTTTATCCTCGGCTTTTTTGTGAATGTAAGGGGGCAGAGGCATTTCGCCTATGGAATCGAGCAAAGCCATAAACTCGCCTTCGTATTGGAACCTGACGATACGGTTTCCGCCTTCGGTAACGTCAATAACTTCGCCTGTAAGTTTTCCGTCGCCAAAGGTAAGGCGTGTCCCCACGGGGGTTTTGTGGCCGGGGCGTGAAAGTGCTTCCCAGGTATCTTCGCTTTTGCGTTCAAGCAGCAAAAGCTCGATGGCAGAACCGGGAATGTCGGTATAATTTCCGGCAGCATCCTTTTTAAGACGGTTGCCAAGAAGTCGCGCCGGAATTACCTTTGAGTTGTTTATAACAAGGATATCTCCCGGCTTCAGGTAGTCTTTGATGTCGTAAAAGTGTTTATGTTCGTATTTTTCATTTTTGCGGTCGATAACAAAAAGTCTTGAGCAATCACGCTTTTCGGACGGATCCTGGGCGATAAGCTCTTCGGGCAGCTCGTAGTTATAATCGGAGCGCAAAAGTTTTTGTTGCTGCATGGTATCTCCTTGGTTTAGTCAAAAATAATTTGTATGCTTTTTTCTTTGTTGCATTTGACATCCATGTCGAAAACAGCGGTGTTGCCGTGGGCTTTGAAATCGAGTTTTCTGCCGGCATAATATACTATTTTCGGCTCTGCAAACATTGCAAAACGGCGCAGTCTGAATTCTCCGCTCAAAATCTTCATTTC
>JAZSGA010000067.1:0-2862 GCA_045532495.1 Eubacteriales bacterium
TACGTGGAAGTCTTGAGTTTTACAAGACTTTGCTACAGAGTTTTCAGAGAGCTTGGCGGTGTTTCCAACAGTTATCTCGATTCTGTTGGAAAAGTATTATGCATGACAAAGGTACTTGGAGAATTTGGCGATCAGTTGTACGAATACGGAAAATCGTCATCGGATATATCCTTTGCGTCGGCCGCGGTGCATACCGCCGAAGAATTTTCGGCATATAACATATCTTCTTCCATGATAGACAATGCACTGGCAGAGCTTGGCGATGAACACGGAAACTTGTGCTCCAAGCTTAAAGATATTTCATTGCTTTCTGCAGCGTATAAGGCTGAACTCAAGAGCATTTACGGCACAGACGGAGAATGTCTTGACGCATTGTGTGATGTTTTACGGAGCAACAATTTCTTTAAAGATGTATGTGTAATACTTGACTCTTTCTACGGATATACCCCAAAAGAATTGAGTGTTATACGCTTTATGCTTCTTCAGTCGTCTGATGTTAATATTACTTTCTGTACACACCGTGATGATGGTGATCCTGTTTTTAAAAGGCCTGTTGAAGCATCGCAGCAGATAATGAGAATAGCTGATGAAAACAATGTGCAGGTTGATGATATTTGCCTTGAACCGCCCCGCTATGATGATGACATATCATATATTGAGCGCAATTTTACATGTGTCAGAACTGAACATGATTCTGACAGTATAAGATCCGAAGGCAAAAATATTAGTATAATTCAGTGCAAAAATCCAATAGATGAAGCAAGGGCTGTGTGTTCGGTTATTTATCAGCTTATTTCGGACGGTGCGAGATTCAGGGATATAGCAATTTGCGCACGAAATATATCTTCCTATGAGGGCATAATAGATGTTTTTCTTGAAAAAGTGGCGGTGCCTTTTACTTTTTCGGTTAAAGAAGATCTGCTTACCAAGCCTATAATTTCGTATATAGTTACTTCACTGGAATTTATATCCGGCTGGAAACAGCAAAGTTTTTTATACTTGCTCAAAACTGGACTTATAAGACTATCGTCCGAACAATGCGCTTTGTTAGAAAGCTACATAAGAACATGGAATATTAACGGAAAAAAAGAATTTTTAAGCGATTGGTTTATGAATCCCGCTGGATACGTTGAAGGATTTACTGATCACGATTCATACGTGCTTGAGCAAGTTATTTTATCCAAAGAAACCGTAATGTGCGCACTTATTAAGTTTTCAGAGGACATTTCTGCCGCACACACCTGTAGGGAGATTGCGGCGGCTGTGTACAGACTCATGTGTGATTCTTCTTACACAGAAAACTTTTGTGACGGCGATGAACGTTTTTGGAACCTTACAGTCAACGCTCTCGACGCTATTGTCAAGGTGTATGGCGATGAGGAGATTGATGTTAAAAGATTTACCGATATATTCCGCACCGTTATCAACGAATACGGTGTTCAGGATATTCCCGATACAGTAGACAGCGTTCTTATCGGCTCCATAGATCTTATACGCAGCGAAACTATTAAATATATGTTTGTGTTGGGATGTAACAATGAGTATTTCCCGATGCAAAAAAGCCAGGATGCAATTTTTACAGACAGCGAAAAAGGCATCCTTAAAAGTGTTGGTATTTCGGTTTCTCCTGCGGCAATAGACTGCGCTTACGATGAATATTTTCTTGCCTATAATATTTTTTGCGATCCTTACGAAAAGCTGTTTTTGCTGTATTCTTTTGCAGATACTGAAGGAAAAACGTTAAGGAAATCCGTTTTGCTTGATACGGTTTCGGATATGTTTTTATCAAGCCTTGAGGTGTCTTATCCTTTCGAAGATGCCGTATCCAACATAACATGTGCCGCTGCCTTGGCAGACGATATGTATATTTACGGTGATAAAACCTTTGTATCTGTGGCAAAATCCGTACTTTCTGAAAATCCTGTTTACTGCGACGTTTTTGAAAAAACTTCTTGCTTGTTGAATCCCGACGGTGTTTTGTCCCATGAAAACACAAAAAAACTTTTTGGATCAACTGTATGTTCAAGCCCTTCAAGATTTGAAGCATACTCCAGATGCAGATTTATGTATTTTAACAGATATCTGCTTAAACTAAAGACAGAAGTAAAAGCGGAGCTTGACAGCGTCAATACCGGACTTGTCTCTCATAAAATTCTGGAGCTTTTTGTTAAAGAACTGGCAGAAAGTAAACTTTCCGGCAAGTTGTTTACACATGAGCAGGCATCAGAACGTGTTAAAGAGCTGTTAAAACTTCATTTTGAAGGAATCACGCATATAACAGACGATGTTGACACCGGTGTTTCAAAGCGTTTTAAATACCTTTATAATCGATTGTACAACATATTATCTGCGCTTGCAGTGCATCTCGTGGATGAGCTGGCACAATCTGAGTTTATACCTACCGATTTTGAAGTAAATATCGGTATTACTGATGATACCATAAAATCCGTGCCGATAGACATACATGATGCCGATGGAAACAGAGTAGGTGAACTTAGAATTGTGGGGCAGGTGGACAGGACAGATGTTTATCACAAAGACGGCAACACTTATGTGAGAATAATTGACTATAAAACAGGCCACAAAACATTTAGAAAAGACGAAGTTGATTACGGTTTTAACCTGCAGATGCTGCTTTATCTTTACTGTATTGCTTTCAGCGAAACAAAAAGATACGGGCAGAATGTTGTTCCTGCCGGAGTTTTGTACATCCCTGTACGAAGACCCGAAAAAAGGGATGCTCACCTTTATGACAGCACAGAAGACCTGAGCAGTTCTGAACTTTTGAAAGCGTTTAAGGGTGATGGCATACTTATTGATAATATCGATATTTTGAACGCAATGGATGACGGCATTACAGGC
>JAZSGA010000118.1:0-7885 GCA_045532495.1 Eubacteriales bacterium
AAAAACGGTGCGCACAAAGATCACACACCCGCCAATCGAACAAGGCTCTATACACGCATTGCTGTATCTGCGCTCAACACAAGCGACCTTGCGGCACATTGCCGAACATTCCTTAATGCTGCTTGGTTCCCCACCTGACATGGTTCGGAAGTGACAATTGCGCAAGACTCATATCTCAACACGCAAAATACAGCCGCAGACTGTACAAAACCTGCCCTCAAAGCGGGAATTGGCCCCTGCTGTAGCGGATTGCAGGTACAAGGCTCCGCTGAGTCCCCGGTTAGTGTGACCTTTGTCCGCACCGTTTGCAGACAAATTTGTTGCTAAAATAGTATATCACATTGCGCAAAAAAAATCAAGAGTAAATTTTGCGGTAAACAATGGCAACAAAAAACGTATAATAACGTACATAATAGACTTGCAGATGTATAAAAATTAAACAAAATATAAATTTTGACGGTATTTGGAAAGAAATATCTTGACACGGAGTTTATAAAGTTATAAAATATATTATATCGTATTATGCATATTTGTATAATGCGAGATTATATATAAAAAGCCATGTGCTTATTTTGCTCCATACAAATAACAATTTGTAATATGCCGCCCGCCTGCGGGTGTGCTTGGAATATACTTTATTTTCATACAATTTAATATTTATGTGCGAGTATCGTAAGCACCTGTTTTTTTATAGCCGCACCGTGCGGCAACTAAAAATCCCTGAAAACAAAGGAGGTGCTTTGATTGAACGAATTCATCGTTGTAATTGCTGTGGTTTGTGCACTTGTGGTAGGTGCTTTGATCGGTTTCTTTATTCGCAAAAGAATAGCCGAAGCGTCCATAAAATCCGCCGAGGATGAAGCTAAACGCATCGTGGACGAGGCTTTGAAAACAGGCGAAACCAAAAAGAAAGAAATGCTTATCGAAGCAAAAGAAGAAATTCTCCGCAACAAAAACGAAGCAGAGAAAGAAGCCAAAGAACGCCGCAGCGAGATAGCGCGACTTGAAAAACGCGCTCAGCAAAAAGAAGAAACGCTGGATAAAAAAATTGAGTCCTGCGAGAAAAAAGAAGAAAGCTTCAATCAGAAATTCAAGGAATACGAAGAAAAAATTGCCGAAGCCGAAGAAATAAAGGCTCGTCAGATTGCAAAGCTTGAAGAAATTTCCGGTTTCACCGCCGAAACAGCAAAGGAATATTTGCTTTCTCAGGTGGAATCCGAAGTCAAGCATGAAGCGGCAATGAAAATTGCCGAAATTGAACAGCAGTGCCGTGAAGAAGCCGAAGAAAAGGCAAGAAACATCATTTCCCTTGCCATTCAGCGCTGTGCTTCGGATCAGGTTTCCGAAACAACAGTTTCTGCTGTTGACCTGCCCAATGACGAAATGAAGGGCAGAATCATCGGCCGCGAAGGCCGTAATATACGTGCTATTGAAACGCTTACAGGTGTTGACCTTATTATAGACGATACACCCGAAGCTATTACAATTTCCTGCTTTGATCCCGTCCGCCGTGAAATTGCACGCCTTTCTCTTGAAAGACTTATTGCCGACGGCAGAATACATCCGGCTCATATCGAAGAAATGGTCGAAAAGTGCCGCAAGGAAGTTGAAAACATAATCAAGCAGTCCGGTGAACAGGCAACCTTTGAAACGGGTATCCACGGTCTTAACCCCGAACTTGTAAAGCTTCTCGGACGTCTGCGTTACCGTACAAGCTACGGTCAGAACGTACTTATCCACTCTATCGAGGTTTCTCATATTGCCGGTATGATGGCAGAGGAACTTGGCGTGGATCCCATGCTTGCAAAGCGTGCAGGTCTGCTTCATGACATCGGTAAGGCCATGACCCACGATGTTGAAGGTTCACATGTTCAGATCGGTGTTGACATCTGCAAAAAGTACCACGAAAATAAAGACGTTATCCACGCCATTGAAGCTCACCACGGTGATGTTGAGCCTCAGACAGTTGTGGCTATGCTGGTTCAGGCTGCCGATGCGGTTTCTGCCGCACGCCCCGGCGCCCGCCGCGAAAACCTTGAATCCTACATCAAGCGTCTTCAGAAGCTCGAAGAGATTGCTACAGATTTCGACGGTGTTGATAAGTGCTATGCCATCCAGGCAGGCCGCGAGATCCGCATAATGGTTAAACCCGAGGAAGTTAACGAGGATCAGATGATATTCCTTGCCCGTGATATAGTTAAGCGCATAGAAAGTGAGCTTGAATATCCCGGACAGATCAAAGTTAACCTTATCCGCGAAAGCCGCAGAGTGGAATACGCAAAATAAATAAAAAATAAGTGTAATATCATCGGCTTTTTTGCCGGTGGTATTACACAAAAATTTTATATGCACAAAACGACATTAAAATTAAATATTCGCCCTTAGCTCAATTTGGATAGAGTACCGGATTCCGATTCCGTTGGTTGCAGGTTCGAGTCCTGTAGGGCGAGCCAATAAAAAAGCGTACTGAATTTTCCAGTACGCTTTTTTCAGCGATATAAATTCCTGACGGAATTTTGGCAGTCAAATCTTCCAAAAAAACGAGCTTTTGTATCTAAAGACGCTGCTTTTACGGATACCTTTTCTTTTCGTTTGTTTCGCCCAGCAGGTAATCCACGCTTGTGTTATAAAACCTGGCAAGCTTTATAAGGATATCGGTGGGCAGGTCGTTCTCGCCTGTTTCGTATTTGGAATAGCCTGTTTGCGACATTCCAAGGTATTTTGCAACCTGAGTCTGATTAAGTTCTTTGTCTTCTCTTAAATCACGAATTCGCGGATACATTACATCACCTCATAAAAAGTATATTATAATCTGTTTCAGGTTATTGACTTTTAACCTGAAATAGGTTATAATTATGAAAACAGTCATGAAAGCAGGTGATTTTTGATGGTATAAATCGGCAACTTGCAAAAACTCGTTGACACGTTTTTTTATACATGATATAATTTAATTACAGTATTAATGATAGGAGGACGATATTATGAAGAAAAATCTGTTTGTTATTATTGCATCTCTTGCACTTTCATCCGCTGCTTTTACCGTTGCGGCAGATAGTGTTGAGGTGAATATTGCGCCCTTTGATGTTTATGTAAATGATATTGTGGTTTACAGCAGCTATGCGCAGTACCCGGTTATAACTTATAAAGATGTTTCCTATATCCCCATGACATATGACCTTGCGGAAAAAACAGGGCTTAACTGCGGATGGGATATGGAAAAAGGCTTCTACGTTTTTGACGGTGATACAAGATACGAATTTATAGAAGACCCCAGGCCTTTCGGTGGCTATGAGTATAATCCTTTTGATGGCAACTACAGCGCCGTTGTTCCGCAGTATGATATATACATCAACGGCGAAAAATACGATAACAATACGGCAGAATACCCCTTGCTAAATTTCCGCGATATAACATATTTTCCGCTCACATACGATATTGTGCATAACGAGCTTGGCTGGCATATACTGTGGGATAACGAAAATTACAAGCTGGAAATAGATTCCGATAAATATCAGAATTTTAGGCCATATGTTGTGAAAAGCGAAAACGGAAAAACCGTGCTTAGAGAGCAAAGAGCTGTTTACAGCACCAGTATCAACGAATACGGTGATACCCGTTACACTCTTGAATACAATTATTACAACATGCTTGTTCTTGACCATGCAACCGATACCCTTACACAGGTAGAGGATGTGCCCACGGATGAGTATTACCGTACGGAGAGTGTTGCGGTTTCCATAACTGATAAGATCACTCATAAAGACAATAAGTTTTATTACGGCGAATTGCCGCTTGAAGGGCTTGATTTTGAACTTGCGGAGCAAGCAGCTATAAGTTATGCAAGCCATTACGATATGCAGGATACAAGCTTTATAAGTATCTGCATTTATACCAATACCATGATGCCTGCACCGTATACGCCTTTTGTAAAATATCTGTTTATGGAGCAAAACGGCAGCTATGCGCTTGTTGAGCAATGGAAAACCGTGTATAATCTTGAAAATATAGTGCCGGATGGTCTTGGAGGCTATTATTTGTATTCCCATTCCACATCCTGGACGGGGGCTTCAAGATGGAGCAACAACTTCAGCGTTATTATGTATGTGGACAGCAACGGAAATGTTACCAACCTTGCAGATCTTTACGAAGACTACGGCAGCCTGCATGTTTTGGGTACATATGACGGAAACCTTTATGTAAAAGCGCTTTATTTCCCCGAGCCTCAGGCTTCTGCCGGCAACGAAAGCATAAGCGCTGTAAACGACGGATACTTTATCATCGAAAAGGGCACCCATAATCTTAAAAAGCTTTATCCTTATGTTCCCGGCAACGCCTTTGTAACACATGACGGCGGATTCTATCTTATATCCTGCACTCCCTTTGAATACAGAATAATCAATTTGCTTAACGGCAAGCGCATAACTCTGTAATAAGTTGATAAAACAGTCCGCCCTGCAAGGTGCAAACCTTGCAGGGCATTTTTTTGTGATATTGTTCTCAAATAAATAACAATTTTTTATTGACTTTTTTTCCCATAAATGCCATAATAAAAGCATACAGCAGGGAAACGAGGTGTTTTATTGTGTTTGAAAATGCAACTCCCGAAAGTGTGGGTGTTTCATCCTGCGCGGTGCTTGATCTTATAAAGACCTTTGACAAATACAGACTGGTCACCCACAGCATCATAATGGCACGCGGCAACAAAATTTTTGCCCGTTGCAATTATAAGCCTTTTGACGATGCTTTTCAGCACAGAATGTATTCCGTTTCCAAAAGCTTTGTTGCGGTTGCGGTGGGCCTTGCCATGACCGAAGGCCTTTTGAGGCTTGACGATAAAATAACAGATTATTTCCCTGAGTACCGCAATTCGGGCACCGATGAACTGTATGAAGAAACCACCATCCGAGATATGCTTTGCATGCAAAGCAACGTTGCAGGTTTTGTGCCGTGGTGGGGAAAATATGCCGACCGCATTGAATCGTATTACGAAAATCCTTCATCAAAAATCCCTGGCACTCTTTATTATTACGATTCCGTAGGCTCTTATCTTTTGGGCTGCATTGTGGAAAAGCTTACAGGCACCACTTTTCTCGATTACCTTAAAGACAAAGTGCTTTTGCAGATGGGCTTTTCAAAGGAAAGCCGCGCCCTTTATGCACCCGGAGGCTATACCATAGGCGATTCGGGTGTTATATGTACTGCGCAGGATCTTTTAATATTTGCCCGCTTTGTAATGGATAAGGGCAACTATAACGGCAAGCAGTATATAGATAAAGCTTTTATGGAGCAGGCTGTGGCAAAACAGTCGGATAACAATATAAAAAATATAACTGCATCGTGGGATACCCACGGTTACGGCTACCTTATATGGAAAACTCCCGATGATGGCTTTGCTTTTATAGGCATGGGCGATCAGCTGGCAATTTGCGATGTAAAAAGGGATTTTATATTTGTGATAACATCGGATAATCAGGGCGATGAGACCGTATCGAGAAACCTTATTTTCCGTGAACTGTATGATAGATTTATCCCCGCCATGTCCGAAAAATCCCTGCCGTGCAATGAGGGTGCATACCGCAATCTTTGCAAATATCTTGAAAGTCGCAGTCTTGTTTGTCAGCAGGGCAATGCCTGTTCGGAAATATCCGAAAAAATCAACGGTATAACATATGTGCTCGGGCACAACAAAATGGGTATTGACGCTTTCAAACTGTTTTTTGATAAAAACTGCGGTGTTTTTGAATTCCAAAAGGACGGCAAAATAAGGACACTTGAATTTGGAATCGAAAAAAATGTCGGCGGAGAATTTCCTGATGATAAACGCAACCTTGAAACCGCAGGTGATACAGGTTTTGGTACATATATGTGTCAGACATCTGCCGCATGGACAACGGAAAACAATTTTGTTATAAAGTGTCAGATAACCGATACTTATTTCGGCTGCCTCAATATACATCTTTCGTTCAAAGATACACGGGTAACAGTATTGTTCAAAAAAAGCGGACAGTATATCCTTGAAGGCTACGAGGGATATGCCATAGGCAATAAGCAATATGCTTAAAGGAGAAAACAATGGAAAGATTAACGGTTGCTTTTATAGGCTGCGGAAATTTTGCCAAGGAATTTGTGGCACTTGTAAAGGAGCACCCTTATGTGGATAAGGTTTATGTGTGCGACCTGATACGTGAAAAGGCGGAAAAATATTCAAAAGATTTTGACGTTGAAATAATAGATACATTCGAGCAGGCTCTGGCGGATGATTCCATAAATTGCATAGCAAACTTTACCCAGCGCCATCTGCACGGCGATATAGTTATCCGTGCGTTAAAAGCAGGCAAGCACGTATACAGTGCGGTGCCCATGGCTCCCACGGTGGAAGAATGTCAGCAGATAGTAAAGCTGGTGGCGGAAAAGAATCTTATTTACCTTATGGGTGAAACCTGCTATTATTACCCCTGCGCCATGTTTTGCCGCGAGGCATACAGACAGGGAAAATTCGGAGATTTTACCTACGGTGCATCCCAGTATTACCATCATATTGACCACATATCCTACGGCAAGCGCCCCAACGAGGGCGGTATGCCTCCGCTGCTTTATCCCACTCATTCCACGGGTATGATCCTTTCGGCGGTCAATTCCTATGTCAAAAAGGTTGTTGCTTTTGGTTATGTGGATAAAACGAACGACGGCAGATTCGGTGAAAACGATAATGAGTGGCACAACACCCACTCCAATCAGTATGTGCTTATGCAGCTTGCCAACGGCGGCACGGCGCGTGTAAACGAAGCAAGAACCTTTGGATGGATGAAACCCAGCTCATACATTTCCGCACTTTATGGTACAAAGGGTGGTTATGAGTTCAGCAATGCCCAGCATATTCTTGTGGAAAAGGTGGATAATGCCGAAAAAGAGCAAGTTAATCTTACAGATGTAAGCGATTATGTAAACACAAAAGGTATGGTGGAAAACAAGCACTTGCCCGATTTCAAAAACCTTGTTGCCAACGGAAAATGGCAATGGAGCGATGTGGCGGCGGTGCAGGAAAAGGAAATGGAAAGACTTCCAAAGTCCTACGAAACCCTCACCAACGGACACATGGCAACCCACAAGTTCCTTATTGACGATTTCTGCACGGCGGTTTATAACCACAAGCATCCCGTGCTCAACGCATGGACAGCTGCAAGGTTTACAATTCCGGGACTTGTTGCCATAGAATCGGCAAACAAAGGCGGAATTCCGCTGGACGTGCCGGATTGTGGTGAATGTATATTTGAATGATACTATAAAGGAGAAATAAATGAAAATAACAAAATTGGCTACAGTTACATCAGCTCAGGACGGCTCCATATGGGGCGGATATCTTTTCCACTTCAGCACCAAAGGCGTGTGCCGCGTTTACAGCATGGATGATATAAAGCGTGGCGGAAAAGTCGATTTTATTTCTGCATTTACACTGGATAAAGCCGATATTTTGCCGCCTCACAGCAATGCTGTATTTTTTGGAAGCGAATACTACAGCGAAGGTGATGAATATCCGTTGCTGTATTCCAACATCTACAACAATTTTGCAAATTCCGAGGATCGTCTTGAGGGTGTTTGCCTTGTTTACCGCCTGGTGCGTAACGGAAACGAATTTTCATCGACTCTTGTGCAGATGATACGCATAGGTTTTGTGGAGGACAAAAGCCTGTGGAAATCCTGCGATACCGATGTAAGACCTTACGGCAACTTTACCGCAGATACAAAAACAGGCACCCTTTATGCCTTTGTAATGCGTGATGCCTGCAACACCACCCGTTATTTTGCCTTTGATATGCCAAAGCTTTCGGATGGTGTGTACGATGAAAAATACGGCATAAAAATCGTAACTCTTGGCAAAGATGAT
>JAZSGA010000276.1:0-1646 GCA_045532495.1 Eubacteriales bacterium
TTCCTGAGTATTGTCTTCCTAAGACCGCTTGGCCTCCGACTTTGCCGCCGTTCGTTTATCGTGTGAGAAAAACAACGATGCTCTTTGCGCTGTAGATGTGGGTACTGATCATGCAAAACTGCCCATGTACCTTGTGTCGGAACTGGGATTTGAGCATGTTACGGCGACCGATATCAACGATGGCCCCTGCCGTGCTGCCCGTGAGAATATAAATGCCGCAGGTTCTTTTTTTGCTCAAAAAATTGACGTTGTAAAAACAGACGGTCTAAACGGACTTGACGGAGTTAAAACCAACCGTGTAATAGTTGCAGGCATGGGCGGAGAGCTTATTGTACATATACTGTCCGATGCCGCGTTTGTCCGTAATGAGCCTGAACACATAGGCTTTGTTTTGCAGCCTCAGTCAAAGGAGCATCTGCTGCGCAGGTATCTTTACACCGAAGGCTACCGAATAACCGATGAAGTACGTGTTGAAGACGCAGGCAAGCTGTATTGCGTGATCTCGGCGGTGTATGACGGAGTAAAGAGGCAAGCAGATCTGCTGGAGCTTTATTTCGGCAAAGCCGGACTTGAACGGTGCGACGAGCTGTTTTTAAAGGATTTTTTGAAAAAATACCGTATTCTCAACAAAAACCTCAATGCAAGACAAGGAAAGCAGGAAGTCGGCAGAGAGGAAATTTATGACGAAGAACACAATCTGTTTTTACAGATGAATCAATATATCGAAAGGAAGTGCCTTAATGCCTGCCTTGAATGAAATAAATGCTTTTATGAGCGAATGGGCAAAGCCTGAATTTTCCGAGCCATGGGATAACGATGGCGTTATGCTGTGCGGAGATATGTTGCAGAATATTGACAATATCACAGTGTGTCTTGAGGTTAACGAAAAGGCTGTTGCCGATGCATGTCAAAACGGATCGCAGCTTATTATCACCCATCACCCATTCATTTTTAAGCCGCTCAAAAGCCTTTGCGGAGTTGAATACAGCATAACCTCAAAGCTTATATCCGCAGGCATATCCGTGTTTTCTTATCATACAAGACTTGACACCGCATGCGGTGGAGTAAATGATGTGCTGGCGCAAAAACTGGGGCTTTCCGGGGTTACACCGTTTGCGGAAATGGGAAGATACGGAGCTCTTGAAAACGGTATGACACCGCAGGAATTCGGTGAATATATCAAAAAAATCCTGGGTTGCGGTACCATGAGATGTGCTTTGCCTGAAAGTGTGAAGAGCATAAAAACCGTTGCCGTGCTTGGCGGCGGAGGCAAGGATTTTGTTGATGCGGCGGCTGAGGTTGCCGACGCTTATATCACAGCCGACCTTTCTCACAACGCTTTTATAACGGCAAAGGAGAAGGGGATCTGCCTTTACGATGCAGGTCACTACTATACGGAAAACCCCGTGGTATATGAAATACATCGCAGACTTACAGAACGGTTTGAGGGTATAACCGTCAATGTATCTGACTCGCTTTGCCCGTATACCCTTATCTGAATCAGCGTGAAAGGAATAAACAATGCCATTTGATGCAGGCTTTACATCGGCAATAACTGGTGAACTTAAAAACCTTATAACCGGTGCAAAAATCGAAAAAATACAGCAGCCGGAACGTGACGAGCTTATTATTGTTGCCAAAAACGG
>JAZSGA010000028.1:0-29208 GCA_045532495.1 Eubacteriales bacterium
GCTGCCCCGACATCCCCCAAGTCACCGCCGAGTATTTCAGAATATTTGCGGAATGTTACTTCCCAATTTCCGACGTATCCGTTAGTTTCAAGTAACGCAATACACTCTTCTTCTGTTGCAGGAGTATTGATGTCGGATTTCTTTTTCTGAACATACAGAAGCGGCACGGCAGAATCTTCTATGCGGATGATTTGACCGTCAAGCCAGTTTGTTGTGTCTAAATAACCTCCTGCAATACCGCTGTAAAAATTTGAATAGTCGGGAAATGTAAAAACCGTGCAAAGGTCGCTTGCCTTGACAAAGCGGACATCATTTTCAAAAAACGAAAGCTGGCTCGGAATTTGCGGAAGCTGCTCTGTGGTTGCAAAATTGCTGTCATTTTCAAGCTGCGAAAGCTTTGTGGGAGTCTTTATGTTTTCAATTGAGGAATCCACATAACCTTTTGTTGCGGCATCGGTTGCCACATTGGGTTCTCCCACGTCCTGAAGCTTGTTTCCAGCAAAAACCACGTTCATATCCCAGCTTGCTTGCTTGCCATCAGTTCCGCCTATAAATAGCACGTTTTTACCCACAAAAATTATTTCAGAGCTGGTAAACATTATATGTGAATTATCCGTAAATGAAATTTCACCTTCATTGGTTGAAAGCTCCATTCCCTTTGCAGCTTTCAAAAAGATATCGCCGGCGTCATTGGGAGCAATAAAACCGGTATCGTTTTCAAGCTGCGAGAGCTTTGACGGTGCATCGGGCACATCCTTGGCTGTGATGAAGCCTGCATCGTTTTCAAGTTCCGAAGTCTTTTTTGGGATATCGGGCAGATCGTCAAACCCTATAAATCCTGAATTATCAAAACGGTTGTCCACATAACCTTTGTTGGCAGCGTGTTCCGATTGTGTCGGCTCGGGCACGGTAACACCGCCATCGGCATTAAGATCTATGGTGCCGCTTGTTCCAAGCTTTATACCTGCGGAAGCACCCATGGATATGTAGCTATCACGGTATTTGATATAAGCTGATTCTGCCTCACTTCTTAAGAATCCGCTTGCATCAAGATTGTCGATGAGTATCTGCTTTGCACCTTTTATGTCTTCGCTGAGCTTGTCGTATGGTTCTTTCAGAGTTAAAATGGCAGCATTGCCGAATGTGGTTTTTTCCATACATATCACCTCAGTTGAGAATCGCCCTTATGTTTATCTTGCCCGGAGTGTTACCGCTGTTTTGGATCTTCAGGAAAGATACGGTTTTGTTAATGCTGTAGTATGGGCCGATATCCTGCCACAATGTGTCATCACTGCGCAGATCTTCGGCAAAGGTGGCGGAAAGCGTAATACCGGCATCCATCATGTATCCGATATCGTTAACACCGCGCTTGTTGGGTGTAACTCTGGGCATTTTAAGATAAATTTCGTCCCCGGGCTCAAGGGTTTTTGTATAAACGTAAGCAAAGCCTAAGTTGTCGGCCCTGCGGAATTCTTCGGTTTTTATGTTCATGTCGGTTCTCCTTATGTTTTGTTGTTTGTCGTTAGGATGCTTTTCAAAGTGCTTTCAAGTTCCTCGATAAAGGTCTTGTTGATTCTCGCGTGAATTTTCTTTTTTTTTGCATCTATTTCATCATCGGATAAATCGGTCATTTGATATATAGCGCCTATAACATCGTTCCATAATGAAGCTTTCATTGGAGTGTCGGGAAAAACATTTTCAAAATATACTTCGTACATACCTTTTTTTAAACGCACTGCATTGATATCTGAACAAAATCTGTTGAAGTTTTCAGCCGTGATAACAGGGTAGTCGCAACAAGTAAATTTTTGTTGGTATTCATCTTCGATTTGTTTATCCTCCCATGTGCAATTTAGAGTGCAGGCGAGCTGTTCCCTTACTTCAATGACTGTTGTTTTTGTGGATTTATATTCATACGTTAGTCCGTCTGAAAATCTATAATATCTATTTGTTGCTTCAATCCTTATTATATTTGTACCAAAATCAGCGATATCTATGTATCCGGTTCCTTCTCTTATGCCATCCTGAAAGGTAAGGTCTTTGCCATCTTCGTTGAACTTTGGTTTGTCATTGACATAAATATCCACTACGGAATCTTTAAAATAATAATCGTTTTCAACAAATTGATAACAGTTGGAAAGTTTAAACGAAAAAACTATACTTGCAGAACCCACTTCAGTTTGCTGTACATCAAAATTTTCTATTATCGGAGCGCCGGATTCGGTTTCGTCATCAATCACTCCTGTGACAAAGGATGTTTTTAATACGGCAGCTGCGAGTCCTTGATGACTATAACATTTCGCTTTCAAGTACTGTTTTGTGCCTAGCTCAATTTTAAGTCCTTCGCAAGTATAGGATATAGTTTTTTCTGAATTGTTTTCTATAGTTGCAATAGCACGTTCTAGATAAATTTCGCCGTCGTCGGACCAATATAATTCAATCTTCGGGTAATCGGCTATCTGATCAAAAACAACTGTAAATGAAGTGGAAGAGGATTTTGTAACCGCCATTGAGGGCCCAATGGTGAAACTTGCGGTTGCAGTGGCAATTTCTCTGTCATAAGTGGAAAACACAGCTCGTATCGTGTATTCGTTTGGTGTTAATACCTGGCCTTGGTAAACACTTACGTATGTGCCTTCGTAGCTGGAATATGCTTCATCGCCGTATATATCAACATCGTCTTGATATTTAACGCTTACGACTTTGCCGGTAGAAACATCTTTGTATTCAAAATAGAACTGGATGGTATAAAGAGCAGGATCGTTTTCTGAACCAAGCCATTTGGCTGTAACTTCAAATTCGTAAATGCTGTAGTTGTTTACTGTGAGAGAACATTCCATTTAATCAACCGCCTTATCCGAACACAGGTACTACTCCAAGGTTTTCAACAAAAAAAATACGTTTATCCATGTTTACATGCCCAATTTCTATACCGCCTAAATACATGGTAATATCAGTAGTTCCATCGAAGATTTTAAACAACTCCTGCCCATCCTCAACTCTGCTATATGTCAGGTCGGCAAAACTGTTGTTGTTTTCGTCGCTGTGTGTCGCCAACGAAAGCTTGCCGGTGCCGCTGCTGTCGGTGAAATCTATACCGGATATGGTACCCGATCTGATATATTCAGCATTTATAAAAAGCATCGCTGTTGGGTTTCCGTTTTCATCCTTTTCCGCGAAATATTCTTTGCCCGTGCTACTCGTAAACGGAAAAATACCTTGCCGTTCGCCGTTCTGCGTTAACGCATTAAAAACGCTCTCCGCATCTACCGTGGCATTAGTACCATTGCTGCCATTGCCGCCGTCATCCCCCACAACTTTGGTGGCATTGCTCCAGGATTTACCGCCGTCAAATGACATTTGCATAAATTTGTGCTTGTCGGAATCAAAGGTGTCATACCAGACTGCATCTTGCGAATTGGTGGCACTGTATCTCGCTTTGACAGGAGAGTTTGTCATGTCCCAAGTTATATTGCCGCCAAGCGTAAGGTTTCCGCCAAGTTTAAGGTTTTTCATAACAACACCGTTTCCGTCAAATGCAACATTACCGTCAAATTCAAAACCGTCGGAGGTCTGCTTAAACAATGAGTATACGCTGTAGCCGCCAAATTCGGTCCATTCACCCGTGATGCTGCTGTGATAGTAGTATGTGGCAATACCGTCTTTAACAAGTTTATATACCTTTGTATTGTCGGTCATATCATCATCTTTTTCAACTTCAACAGCTTCTTCAAGGTTGTATTTTCTGTATACCCCCAACGATATATCCGCCGCCGTCTGCGTTATCTTTGATTCAAGGTCAGTAACTGCGCTGCTAACCGTGGCCTCGATCTTTTCCGCCGTTACGGAAATTTTTGTTTTCATATCGTTCTGTTCCATGGTGAGATGCTTTGAAAAGTTGGAAGAGTCAATGTTGGAAAAAGCATCCTCAAATATGCGCTTAAAGAGTTCAAGCTCGCCGCGTAAGGTTTCCACTTCGTCGCGGAGCTCTTTGAAATTCATTTTTGAAATATCACCTTGTGACATAAGTTTCTCCGCCTCCCTCCATGGTAAGTTCCAGGTTGTATATGCGCACTTTGCCTTTGCATTTGAACCGCAATTTCATGCCGTGATGTGCGGATACGGAGGGCTTTACCCGAATAGCACGTCGTCCCGTAATGCTTTTACTCTCATACAGAAGCTGTTCTTCGTCATTATCATCATAAACAGCATAAACTTCAATTGTGGCATCCTCGCCGATATCGGCAAGGATCTTTACACACTTTATGTGTTTAACATCCAGTGTTCCTGCGGTGATGAGGTCGGTGTCAAACCCCCATTCAAGGTTATAGTCTTTGCTGTCAAGCTTGTATATGTATGCGTTGTGGTTATCCTCATCGTTGCAAAAAGCATAAAAACCATTGTCATTGCCCGAAAAGCATACAATATCACGCGGCACGCTTTGCTGTGCCCATAACCCCGTAGCGGTATCATAAACGAATAAAAAGCGCTCGTTGCCATCGCTGCAATATAAATAATACCGCCTGCCGTCTGTGCCCGATATCGCCTTTTCGAATTTGTCAATACCCAACGGGTATCCTATGTTTTTGGGAGCGCCTCCCGTATATACCTTAACACCGTTTGACGAAACAAATATCAGCTTGCCGTTTACTTCGGCTATACTGCGCATATCAATAGCTCCGTCGGCATATATATCCTGAATGCGGAACGGGTTTTTTGTGTTGTATATCTCATGCATGAAGTCCTGCTTGAAGCAAACAACATGTCCCGAAAAAACAGTAATTCCGGTAAAATTACCGTCTGCATCCGTGTTGGATTGTGAAGGCGTGCACCAGGCATTTGCTTCGTTGTATTCCGTGACGGTGTCAAGATTCCAGTTGGTGTAATCGTTGAAACCGCTGGCATAAACCCTGTCATCGCTAACGCCGAACAGCCTTGATAAATGCACCGCGGCATATTTTATCGGAGGAAACGATGGGGGAACACAAGCTTGCCATCCCGATTTGGAGCTGTCCGAAAGATCGTCAACCCAACGGTAGAATTCGTATTTGTCAGAATTTTCAGAGCTCTTTTTCCTGTAATAGTAATTGTGGCTTGCCGATTCGGGCGGGTTTTCGTCCGTGAAATCCCTTATAAGCACATCCATGCCGTCAACGGAAAAATTATTACTGTCTATTTCTGCAGGCATAGATACCTTATCGGGAAAGATAAGCAGCTTCTTTGTATAACCTCCTTCCACCGGATCGGTGGGATTGTCATATACGTTAAACCGCACAATGCTTCTTGGCGAATAATCCGCTTTATCATCGCTACTGTAATTGTTGAGCACGCCTGTAAAGGTGTTATCGCCTTCAATATAATTTACCAATACCTTTTTTTCGCTGTCATACGGCTTGTATACCACAACCAACTTGTTGTCATATCCCAAAGCACCGAGTATTTTTGTGTTAGGTATTTCTTTGTATACCGAGGGATTCTGCGCCGGTGTTATATATGGGTATTCTTCCAGCGAAATGTTTTGCGCATTGCTTATGGTGCCCGTATCTGCCGAAGGTCGGAGGTAAATACCGTTCCAGGGCGCAAGTCTGCTTTGAGAATGTTTTCTGCCTTGGGGCAGTGGCATCTGAAGGAATGTCAGAGAGTTTTTCTTTTTAGCCAAAACGTATCTCCTTTCACTGCCCGAAACCGGGAGATCTTGTGCTTACCCAGGATTTGAAATTTTCAAGCATGATGTTGTAATCATTCAGCCATTTTGCTGCAAGTTCATCCTCGTTTGCCAGCTTGTATGCTTCGCCGCGTAGCTTTGCTTTTATAAGATCGATAAATTCGGGAGGTACTTTTACCGTGTCCTCTACCGTGTCCTCTTTGTTGGCGGATTTAAGAGCAGGGCGGATAAAATAAACGATTTTTAATGTGCTGCAGCTTTCAGAAAGCTTTATGCCGATGTTGTCGCCGTCCTTATACCACACATCGTCAAACACCTGCGCTGCAGTAAGTGTGGATTTTATAAGCTGCCTGTTGTCGGCATAAACGGTGTGAATGTCCTCAAAACGAACCTGCGCCTGTGATAAATCGTCTGCAATGCCGGCAAGATCAACGGATATTTCCGTTGTTTCGCTGTCGGGGGAAGTGGTGTATACCTTTTGCTCTTTAATTATGTCGCTGTACAGTATCTGTTCAATGCTGTTAAGACAGGATATGTATACGTCGTCAGGTATCGAAGGGTATACGTCTGCTTCACTTTTAAGTTGTTTGATCAGATCATTGACTGTAATTTCGCTGTCGAACATCGTTACCACCTCATCCTTTTCATATGCCTGCCTTTTGAGCCGTCTTTCCAGTATTTAAGATAGGCAAGCCTTGCTTTGCGCAAAAATTCGTTTTTGTATTTTTCGTCGCCTGTGGCGGCAAAAAGAATGTTGCTTATAATGGCATCGGCATAAAGCGGTAAAACATTAAGTTCAACCGAAAGCTTTGTGGGCGTCTCGTATTGTTCTCCCTTCGGCACAACAAATCCGTCGCAAAGTATCAAAAGCTCCTTTACCGTGTCATCTGTATAACTTAAAAACCGCTTTTCTTCAAGCGGAACCGCAAGAGTGACCTTTTCGTATATGTCGGTTAAATTGATAAATATCACTCCTTTTTGTCTTTGTAATAATTCAGCAGGTGCCGCCCCATGCCAATGCGGCATGGGGAAGCGTCAAAGGCTTATGCGCAGTTGTAGATCTTTACGCAGCCGCCGGGATTTGTGCAGATAAGATCGCCATAGTTTGCAAGCAGCGCACGGTATGTGCTGCGGCCTTCCATAAGGTTGAAAATGCCGCCGTTCTGAAGCTCGGCAAAGTTCCATTCCTGGGTGTGCAACTCAAGTGCTGTGCTGTCAACGCCCCACATTTCTGTTGCGGGCACAAAGCTTTCGTTGACAATGTCAACTTCCTTGTTGCCGAAAACAAATTTGATAGCCTTGAAGCCGCCCTCAATTGTGTGCGACATATCCTCAATGCGTGTGTTGTTGGTGCGCAGATATTCAACATAGCTGTCAAATGCATCATCACCGCAAAGAAGAGTGTCAATGGCAGAGTTCTTTTCGTTCTTGGCAATACGGAGTGCCTTTGTGATGATACCGTCGCCGATATCGTCCTGGGCGTCGTATGTAACAGGCTTAAGGAATGCGTTTGATTCCTTGGAAACACCGTAAATGGTTTCGATGCTGTCATCAAAAATAGCACCGAGACCGGTGATTTCTCTGTTGTATGAGTTCTGAACGGTGATAAAGCCTGCACCGCAGGTAAAGCCCTCTCCGTCAAGCAACACCTTCTTGCCGGCACGGTCAATGGCAATAATGCGTCTGCCGGCAACCTTAAGTGTGTCGCCTGCGCTTTCGTAAACGTCAACGATAAGGCCTTCCTTGAGGTAGGCGGTGTTTGCCACGGTAAGTGTGTTGCCTTTGTCTGCAAGCGCAGAAACAGTGGTAAGCTTGCCGGTGCCGTTGCCGTAAATGGCTCTGCCGACGTTCCATTTTGCAGTTTCGTAAGCAGCTTTTACTTCGGTGTCAAGTGCGTTTGCCATGGCACCGCCGTTTCCGGTAAGACGTACTGCCTTTGCGGATATTTCCACATCGACATACATGTCCTTTGCATCGGTGGTAAAGCGTTCAAATCTTACGCCGCCTGCCTTGGGGGTGTTTTCACCTTCCGCACCAAAGCCAAAACCACCGGAAAGACCGATGGGGGCTGTTGCTGTGATCTTGGAAGATACAAGGGGTACTTTCTTGATTTTGGAAAGAAGTGCTGTGGGCTCAACGCTCAGCTGATTGCGCCATGCGGGAAGATAAAATTCCTTGAGAGCCTTTTCAAAGTTGTGAAGATTCTGTTCCATAAGTTAAATTCATCTCCTTAAAATGTGTTTAACGGCCGAACAAGCTTCTTGCAAAGTTCGAAGCTTCATCGAGCGTTTTGGGTTTTTCTTTTATATTAAGCGCCACACCGCCTGCACCGGAAGACGCAGACAACGTCGGCACCTGCTGATTTTTTGAAAGCTCGGCAATGCGCTGTTTTTCCACCATGCCACGGAACTCGTTGTTTGTGTTGTAGTAGTTCATAAGCTGTTCTGCCGTGGGTTCGGTGTTGTTTTTTGGGGCATTGGCGGCATTTACTCCTCTTGCTATAAGATAAGCAGATATGTATTTATCCTCGGGCGAAAGGTTTTCGGAATGGAATAAATTGTTCTTTTCAATAATGCTGTCCATGTGTCTCTGTATTTCAGGATCTGAAATACCTTCAAGCTCGGGTATGGATGCAAGCTTTTCAAGCGTTTGTCTGCGCTGTTTTTCTGCCATGCCTGCTTTGGCTTCCTCGAGGTAAGGCGAAAGCTCTTTCATTATCTGCTGACGTGCATATGCCGTCATATCGTCTGCATACTGTTTTTCTGCGGCACGCACGGTGTTCTCATCTGCAAAAGTAAGCTCGTTTATGTTAAGGGCAGGCGGTGCAAGAAGCTGTTCCGTAACATTGGCTTCATTGGCTGCCGACATTTCGGCAACGGCGTTTTCAAGCTGTTCGTTTGCTTCTTTAAGCTGGCGTATCTGCTCCAGGGCTCTTGTAAGCTCGGCATCTTTTTGCGATGCAAGCTGTGCCGCCGCCTGTGCGGTTTCAGCTGCCTGTGCAAAGTTCTTTTGTTCTTCGGAAAGCGCAGGCTCCTCGGCAGCAGGTGTTTCCTGCTGTGTGTTTTCCTGCAAAGCAGTCTCTGCAGCAGGTTCGCCGGCTTCTTCGGCGGAAGCTTCTCCGTTGAACATTGCCTCGGTCTGTTCCTGGGCTTTTTCAAAATTTTCAGACATATTTTTTTCTCCTTTACTGTTCTGTGGGTGCTGTCATTCCGGGTATCATACCTCCGGGAAATGATGCGGCTTGCTGTGCCGTTGCGGTTTTATGCTGTTTTATGTGTTGCTCCATGGCAGCTGCAAGTGCAGGGGATTTTTGCTTGAGCAGCCTGAAGTCCATCTGTAAAACATAACGCAAATGCTCCTCGGTGTGTATTGCGTGATCGTCGAATTCTGATATTTCGGGCAAGATGCCGCTTTCAAGGAAAGCGTTTTCGCGGTCAGCCGCCTGGATCTGCAGGGTGTTAATGCTCATCATGTCGGAATAGTTGTTTACCTTCATGCATTCAAGACCTCGCATTTTCACTCTTTCGGGTATCCTGCCGGAAGAATCCGTAAAGAATCCCATGTTGAAGGATTCCAAAAATCTCTGTCGCTGCATTTCCTCGCTGTTCAGAAGTTCGTTTTCAGCCACATATTCCACGTCAAAGCTGTTTATGTCTTCCCTTGACCAAACCAACGCTTTGCCAATGTTGTTTGTACCGGTAAAATTTACCACACGCAGATTTTTCGCATGAAGCTTGTATATTTCAAGCCACATAATGGCAAGGTCACGAACAGAGTTTCTGATATGATCGCCTGTAAGCGACAGCCTTGTGTTGTCTATATCCACAAGACTCTGTATTGCCGCACCGGAAGTAATGCCGGTGGGTGTGTTGCCGCTTACCATAAGTTGTGATACTCCTGCAGCATATTCAAGATCGTTCTTTAAGGCATAACGTTCGTTCATTATTTCCTGCGGCAGATTCCCGTTGGGCAACGGTACGGGAGGCGATGAGCCCTGACGGTAGGTTAAAAATGCACCGGGAGCAAGACCTTGCTGTTCGTATTCTTCAATGTCAATACTGCCGTCCTCAACAGCATAGCTTCCTATGGCTATGCGTTTGATGTATTCGTGTATGCGGTTTATACATCCGTTGTAGGCACGCTGTAAAGGTATAAGCCTTTCGATAACACTTTTACCGAAAAACTGTCCCGGTGTTTCTATGCACACAGTCTGAACCAAAGGTATCCGCCCGTACGGAAGATCTCCGTAATAAACAAGATGCTCACCGTCAACAATGATAATCATCCTGCCGCCCGGCAAATGCTTTCCCGGTCTTTCAAAGTATGTAACCACCTTACACGCGTTTTCCACCGTGGTATGACCGACAGACATGACGGTGTTTTCGTATCCGAAACCGCCGCCAGCCGTAAGCGGTGTAAGCTGAAAAGTTTCTACCTTGCCGCCTTTTGCCTTTATGCCGTAAAGATCGTATACATCCGCAACGCTTTTTACCTGCTCAAGAATTATGGAACGCTGATTTTTAATGCCTTGCTTGAAAATGTTTTCGGGATAAACTTCGTAAGGCGTTATAAGACCGTAATCAATCGCACCCTCATAAAAGGCTGTTTTCTGCGTTTTAACGCTGCCGTCATCCGATGTTACGGTGGTGTGCTCTTCGGCCACCTTGTTTCCGCCGTTAGGATCCCACCAGGAAAGAACAAAACAGCTTCCGCACAGCTCATTCCAGTAGAGCAGGGAATTTTTTTGGGTTTCAAAATCGGTGGTTTTTTGTGTATGTTCAAGCAAACATGTGGATACTTCTGCTTTTTCAAGATCGCACAGCTCGTTTGTGGCAGGCTTTACGCGCATGGAATAGCTTATTTTTTTAAGGTTTGCAATGCGGGTTTCAATAAGAGGAGCTATCTGATTGAAGGTTTCACGTTCAAGCCAGTCATAAACGGGCTCAAGCTGGGCTATATCGCCACGGTAGGTGTTTATATCGCAGTACTGGTTGCCCACAAGATAGTTGGCGTTGAGTGTCCACTGCTGTTCAAGCAGACTTCGCTGATTCTTGCGAAGCTGCAGCTGTTCGTTGATGTCGGCTATTATATCCTCTTTGTAAAGTTCTCTGCCGTCATCATCATGGGTTATTACCTCGTGTTCTCCGTTGCTTTTTTCGATGCCGAAAAGACTTCCCACAGCTGCGGTTATGCCTTTAAGCGGCGGAGAAAATCTTTTGCCCATTATTCACCGCCTCCTGTTTTCCAGTTTTCTTTCACAATACGGTGCCGCATGGCGTGAGCACGCGGAGCCTTTTCTTTTTGCTGTATAAGCGGTTCTTTACAGGGGAAACGGCTGTACAAAGCAATGCGTTCTATAAAATGCAGAATTGACTGAAAAATAATAAGCAATACAAAAACATCAGTCTGCATTTCCGTCACCGTTCAAATCTGCATCACCGCAGTGCCTTATGTGTGTTTTAAGCCCCTTTTCGGTGCCAAAACTCTTGCCGCATCCCGGACATATAAAGCCTGTTTCTTCAGCTACTTCAGTTTCTTCAACAGCTCCTGTTTCTTCAACAGGTTTCTGCTTGTCGGCGGTATGTTCTTCGCTTGCTGTGGCTTTAAGCGCCGCTGCAAGACATTCTCTGCAAATTATTACGGAATTGCCGAATTCACGTCTGCATGAAAGGTGAAAAGATTCCGTGTTTCTGCATCCCCGTACTCCGCATTTGCGTTTTACTTTTTTAAAATGTATCATCCTTGTTTTCCTCCTGATATGTTTTTTTAGTAACTCCTTCTGATCCCCGATGGTGAAAGGACTTTGCGTTTGTACCTGTCGATAAGCTTCTGCTGTTCAGATCTTTTGTCGGGTATATCGGACGGCGTGGTGTACTGTAAGCAAAAATACCTCAGCGCATCGGGTAAGTGCGTAATGTCGTGCGGTTCTGTCATGCAGTCATCGGGCTTTCTGTGATCCCGCTGTAAGGCAGGCAGATTGTCGGCAAGGGTAGGGCAGGTGGAAAATATCTTCAGCCTTGCCGTGCCGTCCTTAACGGCAAGCAGCTCTTTAACCGCCAGCCATCCCGCATCCCTGGTGCGGCTTGCCTTGAGTAACGGCAGACCGGATTCGGAAAATATAATGGCTTTGCTTTTGGCCGATTCCTGCGAGCGTGCCCATAAGTCATCGGGTGCCACGGTGTACAGTATTTTTTCATCACCGGTGGCAGCTGTTATTTCCCCGGCACCTGCGGATATTGTCATGTCAGGCTTTGCATATTCACGGTAAACGTAATAGTCGCCGCGCTCATCAATGGCAATCCAAAGGCAGGCAAGGCAGTCAAGACCGTAGTCTATGGCACGGTATCGCTTCCAGTGAGACGGTATCTCAAACGGCGGTATCACGTGTACCGTTCTGTCAAATTCGTTAAAATAACGCCCTGCCAAAAGGTCCCATTTACCGTCACGCCACGCATCACGCAGTTTTGGATCCAGCGAGTTCAGCATATCGATGTAACCGGGATCACTCTCAAGTAAGATCTTGTTGTCAAAAACTGTGGCAGGTATAAAGGAGTAATCCTCCGCCTTTTCGCCGTCACGGTAAATGCGGCTTATAAATAACCGTTTCACCCATTCGTGCCCTATGCCACCCGGATTGCAGGTGAGATAAATGCGCTTGGGAAAATCGTTTGCACCGCGCAGACAGGCTTTGAGCGTGTTGAACTGATATTCGGTAAACTGCGTTGCCTCATCAAGGGCAATAATGTCAAATTCCTGCCCCTGGTATTGATCAACGTCAGATTCGCTGTCGCAGTAACCCATGCGCAAACGTGAGCCGTTGGGAAAGGTGAATGCCTTTTCAAGCTCCGAAAAGGTGGCCAGCTCCAAAAGTTCCTTCTTAAGGGTGTTAATGTGGTTCTCGCGCAGATCGGGTAAAGTCCGTCGTAAAAGCAAAATGCGTATGCCGCTGTAATTTACGGCAAGCATTGTAAGCTTTTTACGCAATGCCCAGCTTTTGCCTCCGCCACGTGCACCGCCGTAGGCAACGTAACGGCTGCGTGCTTTAAAAAGCTGTAGCTGCTTGGGTGAAGCTGTGGAAATGTCAATCAGCATATTCACGCACTTCGTCGGGCAGCTTAAAATCCACCCTTGTGTTCTGGGTGCTTTCGCCTGCGGCAAGTGCACGCTTGTCACGCATAACGCCGATAATGGTGGTAAGCTCACCGGCTTTGTCGATGGAAAGCTTTGAGATCTCGGAAATAAGCTTCTTTTTGCGTTCTTTTGAAATGTCATCATTTTCGATTTCCGATATGATGCTCTCAATGGCGGCATGATCCTCAAGAGCTGTAGTCACTTTTCGGTCAAGTAAAAGCATGGTTTTGTCAATAATGTGGTTTGCTCTCAGCTCAAATTCGGCGTTGATGCGCTGCCGCATCTGCTCAAATTTTTCGGGATTCTTGCGCCGCGCCTGGGCTACCCAGTACTGTACCGAATGGTACGGTATGCCCATCTCCTGCGATACTTCAATAATGCTTGCACAGGCAAGGTATTTTGATACAGCCTCTGTTCGTACCTTAAGCGGATAATGCGTATCTCCTTTTTTCTTCATAAAAAACCGCCTCCCTTCAATTCTTTGTTTTTATAATTCCCTCCAACCTCCTCCCGGACCAAGCTTTCCGTTCTTCATAAATTAAATTTTAAATGTAAACGAGTGCTCGTTATCACGGACTTTTCGCAAAGGGTGGCATAAGATGCGCATAAAAAAGAAGAACAGCCGTCAGCTGTCCTCCCTGAATGTGGTATAAAATTCACGCCGCAGATCATATATAACCGATTCCGATAAATTCTCCTCAATGGCAATGTGCCGCACACTTTTGCGAGTGGTCATAACCTTGAATAATACATCGGAATATGCTCCGCCCACCTCATCGCATAGCCTGCGTATGTAAGCCTGCACACGCACCGAGCGCCTGGCATATGTGCGGCATAGGTAATGAATGTAAGCCTGCTCCTCGTAAGGTAACCCTACACTTCTGATCTTTTTAAATGCCATCGGCTATCTCCTCCAATTGTTCAAGTTTGCTCACCTATATCACCTCGCATTTGCACACTCATTCTTTTTAGCTGATTAGCTGTTGATAAAGAATTAAAAACATCTTCCAAACTCGTAAATTTTGGGCATTCTTCTTTTAATTTCTTTGCCCACAATTCTGCAATCTTTTTATGTATTCTTTGTTCCTGTTGTTCTAACTTTGAAATATCAGCCATTCGCACCACCCTCTAAAAATGTTACAAATTCGCAGTAACAATCTTCGCATAAATCTATTCTTTGACCGCCACTTGCCCTGTATTCGCCAACGCCCCACAACTGAATTTTGGCAGATGAATTTTTGATATCTTGATATAATGATATCATTTTTCCGCATCTATCACAGGTAACCTCTACTTTTTGCGACATTTAACCACCTCGTACGTCTCTATGTTCTCCACTTAATCACCGCCTTATAAAAAGATAATTGCCGTAATTGTTATTTGACAAAGATGTATAATTTGGTCTGTCCAAAGGTTTATTTTTCGCTTATTTGCTTTCAAATCGTCTGTAATTGCGTGTATAGTTAGATTGCACATAAACACAATTAAGAAAAGCACTCCCAAGTCAAAATCTTTTATAAAAGCAATAGGTAACATTGCCATAAATGCCCACGAAAAAGAGTGCATAATCAACGCCCATATATAGTCATACTTATACATTTTTTCGGGTGCATTTTCTTGCCAATATTTCCTTTGCTTTGCCGAAGTTAACCAACCTTGCAAGTAATAATCATCTACAATATGGCAGAATATCATTAACAAAACTATAAAAATGTTCTCCACTTAATCACCGCCCTTGTTTTTTTCTATATTCTGCATATTCATATATCGCAAGTATAACCCATAATATAAAAGCATACCCAAAACAACCATAAACACCTGAATAATTATTTATTGACAATGATATAAAACCGCCAATCATAGCCATTATTCCTATAATATGGTTCACTTCTCCCCACCTCTTTCTTTTGGTGTGCGTGTGTTCCATTCTTCTATGGCTTTTTTCATATCGGTATGCCACATTCCCTGTGCAACAATGGGACAGTCGTCATTGACGCACGATATATAAAACCACTTTCCAGCATCGTCATAAATTACATCCGCTTTGCCTCCACAAAACGGACACGGCTTTAACTCACAATTTCCATGTTGGTTTTGAGTTGAGTTTGAATTGGATTCTGTCATACCACTTTACCTCCGTCCATTTTTGCGCCGCAGTAAGGGCAATAGTTGGTGCTTGTGTCCCAAGTGGTGTTGCACTCCGAACAATGGTAGCTGTCTTTTATTTCGCTGTCAAAAACGACAAAAGTTCGCTTTTCCCATCTACCGTGCTTCACTTCCGCATACTTTGCAGATAGATTTGCGATTCTGTTTATCGCATCGGAAGGTGTATGTCCGTCCCACTTCGGCGCTCTTTCAATTTCTTTCACCTTAAACATATCCCAATAAGGCTCTATATCGTAGTGGTATGTTGCTTGTCCGTCAGGTGTCTCGATACCCACGATGAACATTCCGTCATACATATCCCCTGTATCGTGCAACTTTGATTTCCAAGCTTTATCAGGCATCGAATTGCATATCACCGAAAACAGAACAGCTCTATGATGATATAGCTCGTTGAATGTGTGATAACCGTCGGATAAATCTCCAATACCCGTTTCAGGCACTTCCACAACATCTGCGGTCTTAAAATATGGGCATAGTGTTATATTTGGAGTGTTCTCTTGATAAAAGCATATTTTGTCGTGTATACACTCTTTACAGGTTGCCATCACCCCTCACCGCCTTTCAAAATAAATCTTCGATTTCTTCATTTTTTCGGTCTGTAATAAAAACGGCATTATCTTGAATGTTCCTGTCTTTTGGTATTTCGCCATTATACCATAGGTTGTTTGTTTCTATGATTTCGCCATTATTCATTTTTATTTTGAACAACGCACCGCCGTGTCCCATAAAACCGCTATATCCTTTTGGCTTTTTACCGCCATCGTGATAACACTCTCCGTTTATGATGATTGCTTTGTCGTCAATACACTCATTCCAAAAATTCGCACTAAAACATTCGCTTGAACACAAAACGGCATTCATATATTGAGATTTTTCAATTTCTTTTCCACAGATAATACATTTCATTCCTCAACACCACCTTTTCTCGATTTGTGTTTATATTCTTCAAGTTTTTCGTGGTTCACACTCAAAGCACCTTCTTCAATCATCTTGTTTAATTCTTCAATTCTCACGAAATGACCATTTGGGTTAATATCGCAAACATTAAAATCATCAACCTTAAACATTATTAACACCGCCTTTCATCATCGCATTTGGTTGCCAACGGAACGGAATAATCTTTTGCAATCTTTGCGGGGTTGAACGGGTCTGTATGACGAAAAACAGAACACGGCTTTATTCCTATAATAATCATATCTTTTTTAACATAATCGGGATTATTTAAGATATAATCAACATAAACAAGGCAACTGTTACCCGTCCAACATTGACCGTCAAACTCGTTTAATGCCAACAAATCACCTTTGTGAAAAGGTCTATCATTTTTTCGGATTTCAAAAGTCTTTTCGCCCGAAATAACCGCATTGAAATATTCGGGCAATATCTTTAATTCGTGTATCATTCCTCACCACCGCCTTTCTCTTCTCGGTCAAGAATAGCATCCATAACTTCGATATAATCATATATCAAAGACTGTGTTTGTTCGGGCAGAGAAATTGTAATCCCCTCTACCACTCCGATAAATCTGCGAATATTAGATATATCTTGTAATGTCATTCCTCGCCACCGCCTTTCTCGGTTGGGTGGTCTTGCAATATGGTAAATGTGCCTATTGTTCTAAATCCTGCACCACGCATTCCGACTAATTCGGTATTCAACCTCTCAATCTCTGCCTTTTGGCGATTGATGAGGTCGAGGATTTCGCTGTTTATATTAGCCGAACAATCTTTGCAATACTCCAAAGCCTTTATAATCTCGTTGTCTGTCATTTCTTCACTCCCTTTATCTGTTCCCGAAGGATGCATTGTTCCTTGGCAAAAGCGATCTCAGCCTTGCGCCTGTCGGTTTCGGATCTGGATATTCTTTTGAACTGTTCCGCCTTGGATGCGGCATCAAAGCGTTCTTCTTCGTTTTTCAAAAGGTCCTCGAATGTGTCGTATACATCAACCCCGGCATTTTTCATGCGGGACAGCATCAGAGCAACCATAGTCTGCTCGTTGTACATTTTGTCGTTTTCAAGCTTTTGTGCCATAAGATGCTCGCAAAAACGGTGAATGCGTTTGCCACGCCAGCCGTAGTGCTCAAACAGCACATATAACGTCTGTAAAAACACATTTTGCACGCCTATGTTAACAGCTTGCCCGGCAAGGATCCGTGAGCGCTCGTCTATTATCTTTTCGAGCTTTCTTGCATCGTTTTTCGAAAGCCTTGCTTCAAATGTACGAATGTTGTTGCTCATGCTGTTATTCCTCCCACAGGGTAGGGAACATTCTTTTTAACCACGTAAGATCGTGGGGGATATCGGTAAAATCGTCCCCGGCAATTCCGGTAAAAATTATTGTGCCGTAAAAATCCATACCGCATATGCTGCAGTTGTAAGGCAAGTTCAGAATGCGCCCTTCCTCGTTGCAGATGATAACCAGATCAGGTGCAAGCGTTACCTTTTCAATGTAACCGCCCACAGTTTGCTGCAGCATCTCAAGGCTGTTGTATGTCTGAAGCATATACGGATCTTTGCCCGGATGCTTTATAATTGTTTTTATCTTCATATGTTTGCTCCTTTGTTTGAAAAATGTTTAATTTGTTTTTAGTAATAATTCCCACCCATCAATAGATGGTGGGAACATATTACTCATTTTTGTTTTTTCGGCAGTGTGTTTTGCAACACTTTGCAAAATAATTATTACTGTGGAATCGCGATATTCCATTTTTTAAGTATAAGAGCAACTCTGGCTTTTGTTTCGTTAATATCCCGATTGCGCTTTGCTTTGTCTTTGCGCCACGAAAGCAGCTGTTTATATCTTGGTTCGTTTTGCAGCCTGCGTTCCTCTAAATATTCGCTGCCAAAATATTTGTCAAAATAAGGTGTTGCGGAACTCACAAACCTTTTTCCGCGTTCGCACTTGGGGCAAGGCAGGTCTGCTTCGTAAACTACGTCTCTGCGAGGATATGTGCCTTTCCATGCACCACGTATAAGACCGACATTAAGGCAATACGGACAGTCAATATCTGGTTCGTCATAATTATGTTCAATCTTTACAGGAAAATGGCTTTTTACAAATCCATCAATTTCCGAGATTTTTGGAAAGAACGTAAACTCCCTTAAAATACCTCTGAAAAAAGAACTTGCTTTTTCTTCAGGCACTGTCATCATTACGCTGTAATATTCTTTAAGTACTGCAGCCGATGGTAGCTTTTTGTTGAATGCCTCAGCAAGCTCATTCATCATGTTGTCAAAAGTAAATTTGGTCACCCTTATACACCTTCTTCCATACCGTCAAGGTAACTCAGATCTCGGCGAACAGACATTGTGGTTTGCTGTATGGTGTTTTGCGGTGCACGGTTTTGCTCTTTTGAAAGCCAGTTATGTATAAAACGCAGCATACCGCGATTTGTTTTTCGTTTCGAAGGGTTTCCTTCGCACCAACCAACCATATTTCGAAGCTGTTGCTTTATGTCAACACCCGGATAAAGCTTTGCCCACTCTGATATCATTACTTCGGATATTCCGAACATCTCTCCCGATGTTGTGGGAATCGATATCACCGATTCGGCTTTTTGCGCTTTTGGTGGCATCGGCATGGAGCCATTTTGTTTTGGCTCCGTGCAGTAGTATATATTTCTTGCTTTATTATCTTTATTGTTATTCTTATCTTTCTTTATTATGTGTTGCTCACTTGTTGGCCACTTGTTGCTCACTTGTTGCTCAATTGTTGGGTCACTTGTTGCAAATTCGGTTTCAAGTTGATACTTATTATAGTTAAACACCGTAAATAGCGTGCAAGACGTCGATTCAATTCTTATCAATTCACTTGTTATTTCATTTGTTGATTTTAGCCGTTTTATTGCCGAGCGAATCTGTTGTACCGACAACCTTGTTTCCAATGCCAATCTCGATATAGGGCAAATACGCTGACCACGTTTGATAATGATTCCGTGCCATTCTTTGTCATAATAGTTTGCAGTAAGTATAAGGTGAATGAACAGTCTTGTGGTATTTATATCATCGTACCATTCCCACGAAAGCAGGCTTCGATGGAGCTTTATGAATCCTTCGCTAAGCATCCGATTCCGCCTCCTTTGTCATTTGTGTGAGCTTTTCTTTCAGCTCATAATAAAGTGTTTTGTAAATGATAGTTCCTGAATAAAAAGGATCACAAAACATAATGTGACAGTTATACCGTGCAGACCATGCCATAAGTGAGGCTGTAAGAGCTTCAGGTGCCATTTTTGTGTCATATCCACCGGTAAGTATCTTTTCCCAACCGGCGTTTTCTACAAGCACATATAGACGCCCGCCGAGGTCGGTATATCTTTTGAATTCGTTGGTGAATCGTTCTCTTCCCGAACAGAAATTACCGCATATCTCGTCGATAGACATTTTGCGCTCAATAGCCACCTTATCTGCCAGTGAAAATTCAGAACCATCCGGCAAAGTGCATTTTGCAGAATAGTCACCCGAAAGTAGCTTTTCACGCTTTTTGGGAACAGGCATCTTGTCAAGTCTGCGCTTTAGCGAAATATTATCCTGTTCCCTTGTATCAACCAATATAACCATCGAATCCATGCAGTGTTTGATCTGCGGAATAGTCAGTATCATTGTTTACCCCGGTCTGATCAGAACGGAAGATCTTCGTCTGCACCAAGTTCAGCATAACCGCCTGCCATGGGCTTAGATGTTGAATTTGATCCGGCAAGCAGCTTGTCTGCGGGTATTGTGTATTTGCCTGTAGCATGGTCGGTAATCGAAATGAGTTTGAAAGGCTTTGCCGTCATGCCGGTTTTTCCCTCCCAACTCCATTCCTCGTTGCGGAAAATGCAGGCTGTTTTTTTACCGATAAGTCCTTGTTCGTTCCAATCCCATGTATAACCGGTGTTGGAATCCTCAATGGCGCACATTGCAGTTTTGAATCGCTTGGCGGTAAGCATATCCTGCTCGGTACCGTTTCCGTCGGGTACAAACAGAGACATGACTCCTTTCCACTTTTTGTTTTCACCGGGCGCGCTTTTGTAAAGATCTTTGTAGTAATCGGCAAAATCACCCTCGGCTATATCGAATGATAATTCCAACGTATGAAATACATTGCCTGTACGTTTTGATACCTGGTTAGGTTTATCGGCAACGGCAAGTATTTTGATAATATAAGCTCCCGCAGGCAGCTTTTCAATATCTGTGAATTTTTCAACGGTGTTCCAGTTTTCAATTGGTTTCATAATTTCTATCTCCTTTTTCGTTAATTAAATCCGTAGTATTCTCTTATGGTTTTGTCTACAAAGGCAAGGTCATTGTCGATTTTTATTTCAAACATTTCCATGGGTGATTTGCATGTTGTGGATCCGTCCGACTGAGTTATAAAAAAGTGCTCGGATCCTTGAACCGAGGCCATAAGAACTATTGAAAAAAGTCCCTCTACCGTAAGCTGAGTATCGAGCATTTTTCCGATTGTTTTGGCTTTAAGCACGCCGTTTTCGTCAAGTTCGGTGTGATGAAGGAAAAATACAAGGGTATCATCCGATGTTTCTTTTATAACGCAATCAATAATCTGCTTGAAATTGACTGCAATGTTTGTGAATTTGGTGTATCCTGTTTCCTTTGCTTTGTCAAAAGCTTCAAATGCCATGAGATATTGACTGTCATCTATAACATATGTTTTGAAATTATTTTTTCTTAGACTCGTTTTTATGGATTCGTAATTTGCTGTTTTGATTATGTTTTTGAATTCCTTTGCTTTTTTAAAGGGCAAAGGCTTGCCGGCTACATTGTATATAGCAATTTTGCTCGGATCAAAGTTACGCAATGATGAGCTTTTGCCCGATCCGGAAGGCCCCAAGATCATTACAGGTATTCCCATTATCAATTATCCTCCTTTAATACTCCGTTTTCATCCGCTTCAAACCTTAACGGACAACGTTTTGGCAGAATCGGTAAAAAAGGATCGTATATCATTTCGTTGTTGATTCTGCACCAAAAACGCTTGAGTTCGTTTTCTGATCTGCACCACGGACAATATGCACATTTAACCTCGTTTTCAGGAAAATGCACTGTAACGATTGCTGTAGCGGTGGTGTAAAATCTGATGCCGTTTTCAAATTTAGCCATGGTACCGTGCTCCTTTCGTCTGTAAAAAATCAATCCAGGCTGACACATCCGAAAGCACATAATCCTTCAGTGTGTCGCCGCTTGTGCGGAAGTCACGCAAATATTCGGTGCCCAGGCTTGCAAGGTATAGCTTGCCCAGGCGGTCATCATAAAGTTCCCTTGCACAGGAGCAGCACAAACCGCTGTATATTTCCGGGGAGGTATCGGGGAACCACTCGCAGCACTCGTTGCAGCGTTGTGCAGGTACCGCATCGTCCGAACCGCATTCGGGGCAGCTGCCGTGCAGCGCATCTTCGGCGGCATACACGGCACCGCATGAGCATATAAGCATTTTCCTCCTCCTTGACAATTTATGTTTTTTGTGATATAATTGCATAAAGGATTTTTTGGTTAATTTATCCTTTACCCCTTGAGCTTGTACGGTTGCTGACGTGCAGGCTCTTTTCTTTTTGTTACTCATAACGGATCACCTTTATAACCTGTCCGGGATATATGTCGGCACCGATGCAGTTAAGGGCTTGTACCTTGCATATGTATTCACGGATATCCATATCCTCGGGGCAGTAGTCTGCACATATGGTCCACAGCTTGTCCCCGGAACAAACACGCACATCCTCGTATCCTATAGCAGGGATCGCGCTTCTGTCGGGCAGGCATTTACCGATGCATATGCCTGCCGACAACATTAATAACGCTGCGGTCAGGTTTATAACTTTCTTTGCTGTTTTACGTTTCATTTTTCTTCTCCGTCTTCTTCAAGATTTTTGTTTTCAACTGATATGAGCTTGTAATTGCCGGATTGATAAATAACCTTTTCATAGTTGTCTTTAAATGTGGCATTATCGGAGAGTATCACGCTTGCAGCATTTTTCCATTTGCTATAAGGAGAGGAAACTATCATAGCTGAGCCGTAAACCTTGCTGATAGAAGCTGAGCCGTAAACCTTGCTGATAGAAGCTGAGTCGCAAACGTAGCTGATAGAAGCTGAGCCGTAAACCTCACTGATAGAAGCTGAGTCGCAAACGTAGCTGATAGAAGCTGAGTCGCAAACCTTGCTGATAGAAGCTGAGCCGCAAACGCGGCTGATAGAAGCTGAGTCGTAAACCTCAACATTCTTGCAATCCTTTATGAAATGATTCGCGCCTGAGTTGATCTTCAAACCGTCAATGCCTATATGTATGCGGTTTTTCGCCCACTCTTTTACCGCTTTAACCATTCTTTTTTTTTCGTAGTTTTCAACAAACCATTCCGGGCGGATATCCTGATCCACTTTAAACACCCAAGTATTAACAGGTGAAAAAACGTCGTTATCTTTCGGCGAAAGTTCTGCGCGAACAAATAACGTTTCGGCATTTTTCTTCGAGTCCTCAATTCCGAGTTGTTTCAGCATATCCGAGTGACTGTCATAATCGGGGATGAATATTTTGTCTTTCATGATTATTGCAGATTTTAACTTGCACATTTTTTCTTCTCCTTATTAGTTTTAAACGGCATCCGCCGGCTGTTCATCCTGGTTTTCACGCATCTGTCGGCGCAGGGATCCGTAAACTATCTCGGCGCAGATGTTAAGTCTTCTCTGGATCTCGGCTTCATCCTTTATAATGCAATCATCGTGGATGTTGACGATGCATCCGGGAAACTTTTTGGTCATAACTATTGCCACACTGTTCACCTCCTTGTGTTATAAATATGGCAGGGTAGGGATGTCCTATTACACCAGCTTTGCTATGGCGTGGCAGCCCTTTGCAAATGCGTTTTTGCGTTCCTGCTCGATGATATCAAAGATATCTGCAAGCACGGTGTTTTCAACCTCGGAGTAGCCTTTCGCTTCGGGGAAGTGGTTTTCCATAAAAGCCTTGATGGCAGTTTCGGTGGAATGGAGCTCAAATGCTCCGTTGTCTTTGTTTTCTTCGTAAAGACGTCTGATTTTTTCTGTTGAGATGATCATTGTTGTTCTCCTTTGTAGTTGTTTCTGATTTCTGTTAACTTTTCCATGTTACGCAGCATATCAGCTGCGGATTTTGTTATTTTTCGATAGCTGTCGTACTGGTCCTTGAAATAAGTCTGATCTTTCCTTGCTTTGTCAAGAAAAGCGGCAAGTTCTTTTTTCAATGTTTCCATACTCTTTTTTTCCTTTCGTTAAAAAATAGGGATGTTACTGCACATTTTCCCACTCGGTAATAATTCTGTCGGCAACTTCGATAATTATGTCAGCCTTTTTGCCGGTGAGCATCCCATTTAATGCGGATGAATATTGCGATTCTGACACGGTAATGCCACGGTTTCGCAGTTCTGCAATTACATCACGTGAACGCTTGCCGATAGCTACTGTGCGTGCTCTGATATTAAATCTCACGTGCACCCTCCTTTCTTTTGGTTGTCATATGGACAATACATTCATGATATTGCGGATTTGCTGCATATCTTCAGAAATATATTTATCTTCTTTTCTGTAAGAAGAATAAATGCGCAGCGCGTTGAACAGCAGATTACGTTCTTGCTTGTTTAAGTGTAATTCGATGCCGTCATCGTTTTTTAATCCGAATTTCATGTTGTCACCTCCATAAATGAAATTTCTTATAAGCGATACTGTAATAGTGTACGGCGCATATAAATGCTGATACTTCGGCTTCGCAATATTGATCATCGTGCAGCTCAAGAAAATTGCCATCCATATGCCCAAGAACGATATGTCCTAATTCATGCAGAAGCATATCAAGGTATTTGCTGTAATGGCAAAATTTGTTTCTTTTGATAAAAACGACACTTATATCCGACTTAAGAGTAAATGCTTTACGCTGTTTGTCTTCCGGTTCGGTTGCATATCGCAAATACTCGCTGTTGTTTTCGTCTGAAATAATAACATCATACCCGAAAAAACGGGCGTACTCACACAGTCCCTCAAAATCAACGTCGCCGCTAAGATCTTTTACAAGCTTTTTGGCAGCCTTGTATATCTGCCGTTTTCGTTTTGTGTATTCGTACATTTTTTCATTCTTCCTTTATCGGTTCTGTTTTTGTTCAAATGTTCGTGGCAATATAAACTTGCCTTTTAAAATAAATTCTGTTGCGTGCTGTCCGACTATGTCACGCTACATGGCGTACTAAGTGTGTTCTTACTATACCCAAAGACACAAAACCGCCCAAAACGGCTTGTACAGCCTCACAGCGCTCATTGGTGCATATCGACAAGAAATATCTTTATTACTACAAGCAATAACGAGATTATTGAAATAACTGTTGGTAAAAATGGATGTGATCGTGGAAGATCGTATAAAAAATCAATGATTATATTTACAATACGAGCCATAAAGCGCATTGACATTTGTTCTCCTTTTAATAAGATTTTAGCAATAATTCCCCCACTTCTAAAAGTGGTGGGAGCATGTCACTATTCGCACTACTAAAGCCATGATGGCTACAAGCATAGCTATAAACGACAGCCAATGATCTTTTACGTACATCATTTTTACCTCCGGGGTTTGATGTTTATTTATGCAAACAAGAAAGCACACGTGTTGCGGACTTGTTTGTTTTTTTGTTATGCTCAATATGAATAAGTATTTTTTTATATTCGTTTTTATAATGAAACGGAAAAGTATAAAACCATTCCGAGTTTGGAATCAATTATGCGTATAATCCCGCATATGGGATTACCGCAGTTTTCACTTCTCCGTTTCAAATCTTGACAAAAGACAATATGCGCGGTATAATAATGTTGGCTCAAAATAAATATCGCAAAACCCGTGTAACTTTTCTTGGGACGGAAAGTAACATACAAGTGCTCCGTGGGAGCGGCAGTTTTTTGTTTGGGTAACATAGAGCTTCTGTCTATGGTTATATTATATCACGCTTTCGCGTGAATGTCAACACCTTCAACACGCTTTCGCGTGAATTCGACACAATTAACAAAAGGGACGGTGAAAAAATGTGTATGTTACACAAGAAATAGCGAATCGCATAAAAGCTATACTTAAGAAAAAGAATAAAAATATGAAAGAAATGCTATTTGAATTAAACATGGGTATAAATTCAATATCTGAATTTGCAAAAGGTAAGCAAATGTCTTGCATTTCTCTTGCGCATATTGCAGATTACCTTGACTGTTCAGTGGACTATTTGTTAGGCAGATCTGAACGTTATTATTTCACAAATACAACAAGTCAAAAGGAGAATGTTATGAACATAATCGCAGAAATCCGTGAGGCAGAGAATATATCAATTGAAAAATTGGCTGAGCTTATTTCGGTTGATGTGGCTGAACTTAAAAAATATGAAGAGAATGAGCTGCAACCCAGTATTGAAATAATTGAAAAAATTGCAAATAAATTTGATGTTTCTGTAATGTATCTTCTAGGACAGTATTCTGATATCAAGTATAATGCAAGTGCTAGAAATACAGTAAATAGCTGGCTAAAAGCAACTACCAAAAGCAACGCGGAAATAGAAAAAGCTGTTAAGTGTAATTATGCTACAATACAAACTTGGTCAATCGGTTTTGGTGATTATTTTGATAATAAGTTGTATTTACTTTCAAAACTAATTGGACTTTCGGTTGATGAGATTGTAGGTAATTATAGTTTTTCTAATGGCGAAGTAGCTGCTTTTGGTGCCAAGTTTAGCGAGATCCAAAATTCTATTGATGAGGAAACAACCGAATAATAAATTTTATATGATAACATAATAGCAGTCCGGTAAAGGAGTCTCTAATGAATAAAAAAATATACAAGGCTGCTAAAAGATTATTACATTTTACGAAAGGAAAAGTTGATTTTGAAAGCATTGTAGAATATATAGGTTCTCATAATGTAAAAGTTGTGTTCTTTAACACCGATGCCGGAGATAGAGAAGTTTTTCGCTACGGTTTGCAAGATAAAACATCCAAAGCACCAGCATTTACATTTTGCGGCGCTGCGCGCATTATATTTGTTGATAATACAATTTCTTATGAAGACAAGGTATATACATTGCTTCATGAAATCGGACATATTGTTTTGGGGCATATCGGTGATGGAAAGCTTTGTGTAAGAAATAAGGTCTTTATAGATATTGAAGCAGATACATTTGCATATACAGTATTGAATTTTACTTACAATATTTCTCCAATAAAGGCGTTATCTGTATGTGCTCTCGCTGTAATTGTTGTTTTGGCGTTCTTGTTTTCTCTTGGCATATATGGATCCAGTCTTACAGAAGATTTCGCTATGCATGATTTGTCTGTGCAAAACATTGTTGATGAAACAGAAGCCGAGGATAAAGAGGAGATAACCAATTATGTGTATGTTACCCCTCACGGCACAAAATATCATAGTTTTGGTTGCAGATATATCAAAGGCAAAGAGTGTACCAAATACTCCGTGAAAAATGCAACAAAAAAATACACACCATGTTCGGTGTGCAACCAATAAGCTAATATCAGGATAACATAATAAAACTATAAAAGGACTGTTATTATGTTATACCTGCATTCGTTATATTTGAATTTGTTTTTTGACTTTGATATAAAACTAATGAATACAAATCGACAAATTTGCTGGAGTGCCGCATCCTCGGAAAAGTCTGCAAGCTCATCAGGGATATATAAAAAAATCCTCAGCCAAAAATTAGCTGAGGAAAACGCAAAATATGACGCGATCATTAATCAATAAAGGAGATAATTTTATGGATGCTTTTACAATAATCTGTATTGTGATCGGCGTGTTGTTAGTAGTAGGAATAGTAATACTGACATATGTAAAGCCGTCACAGAATATCGAAAAGGAAATCGAAGCCGAAAACAAAATGTATGAAGAAGAAACCCATCAGAAAAATGCTGACCAAATCAAAGATAATGTAAAAAAAGCATCGCTTGGCTTTGCAATAGGTGTCGCAAAAGTACTGTTCACAGTAGTCTATTTCTATGTCTTCGGTGTTGCGTATTTGATTTTGGACCATATATTCCTGTCAGGACTTGAGCGCACGAGCATGACGTACAGCATATGCAACATTATACTATTGATACTGTCTTTGTTTTTTGGATACAAACTGTATAAATATTTCAAGAAAAAAATATTTAAAAATAAGGAGAATACAAAATGAGCATAATTAACATTATTTGTAGTGATATCGAAACCGAAAATAAAGCAAATGAAAATAACCAAAAAAATAAAAACGAAAAAGAACCGCTGAAATTGTCCGAAACGGCTGCAAAAAATATTATTTTAATCGGAAGCGGCTTAATTACTTTTTTAATAGCAGCCTTTTTACTTTTTATTTTCTACAAAGTTTTTAACATAACAGATGAGAGTGATCTTGAAATAGCAATAGGAATATCTGCTTTGATTCTTATTGTGATATATAAAGTATGTAGCTATTTGTATGAAAAAAAACTGAACAAGAAAGCAAATGATAAAGCAAATAGAAAAGCAATGAAGAAGGCAATTCGGAAAGCAAATAAAAAAGCAAATAAAAGGAGGTAACGCTATTGACCAACAAAAAATACGTCATGTACCTGCGCAAATCGAGATATGACGCAGATTATGACGTAGCAAGCGTGGAGGAGACCATCAAGCGGCATAAAACGGTGCTTACCGCCCATGCCGAAAAGTACGGTCTCAATGTGGTGGAAGTGTTCCAGGAAGTAGTGTCGGGCGAATCAATAAGGCAGCGCCCGGAAATGATGAAAATGCTGGATTATATCTCGTCCGAGGATATTGAGGGCATTCTGTGTATGGATATCGACCGCCTTGCCCGCGGAAACAGCATTGATCAGGGAATTATAAGCCAGACATTGCAGTATACCGGAACCAAGATCATAACACCGTATAAAACGTATGATCCGGGTAATGAGTTCGATGAGGAATATATGGAATTCGGCTTGTTTATGAGCCGTAAGGAGTATAAGATCATCAACCGCAGACTTGAACGAGGCCGTAAACAGTCCGCAGCCGAGGGCAGGTATATGGGAGGCAGCGCACCGTACGGCTATGAAATGGTAAAGCTCAAAGGCGAAAAAGGTAATACCCTTAAGATGGTCCCGGAACAGGCAGAAGTCGTTAAAAAGATATTTGATCTTTATTGTAACCACGGATACGGATATGTGAGAATAACAAATTTTCTCAACGATCTGCAGCTCCCTTCGCCAAAAGGCGGTAAGTGGGGAACTCAGACAATACGACAAATGCTGCATAATGCGGTGTATGCCGGATATATACGCAGTGGTTTTAAGCCTGTGATTAAAAAGCTTGAGGATGGCGAAATAGTAAAACACCGTAAGTATAATCTCGATTGTGCACTGTATCCCGGAAAGCACGAAGCTATTGTTGATAAGGCGATGCTTGATAAGGCAATGGCACTTGGCGGTATCAATAGTTATAATAAAACAAATAAGCGCGGAACCTTTCATTATATTTTTGCCGGATTGCTTTATTGCTCGGAATGTGGCGTTAAAATGAAGAGTACACAAGACTCGCGAGAAAAACGCATCGAACATCGCTACCGCATAAGATGTGAAACTCACGGATGTACTCAAGCCTCTACCAAACAAAGAGATGTTGAAAAAACAGTGCTTGCAACTCTCAAAGAATGGTTGATATTTTATCAGATTAAGCAACCTGAAAAGTATCAGGAAGATGAACTTGACGGAGTATCGGTTTTGTCAAAGACCGAAAATGAAATCAGAGCTCTAAAATTGCAAAGAGAAAGAATATGCGAATTGTTGGAAACGGGAGTATATGATATCGAAACGTTTAAGGCTCGTGATAACGTACTTCAGGAAAAGCTTTCGGAACTGATCGCCAAAAAAGAAAAATTCGAAAAGGAAATAAACCGAAAAAAGATATCAAAAGAGGAAGCAATCCCTAAGATCCAACAACTCCTCGATTCTTGGGAACGGATAACACCCGAAGAAAAAAATAAAATGCTTAAGCAAGTGATAAGCCGAATCGATTATTATAGACCGAATAAGGATGAAGATCTGAAACTTGATGTTTATCCAAATTTTTAAAAAGATTTTCATGCATCAAAAAATGACCTACGAGTGGGGCTATTCGCTCGGTCCGCCCATGCCTGTTGCACCCACTCCTTCCATACGAAGGGTGCTTAATTATGCCATAAGTGAAATACCTCCGGGGAAGATCTATATGGGCATTTCAAATTACGGCTACGA
>JAZSGA010000219.1:0-2119 GCA_045532495.1 Eubacteriales bacterium
CGGTACCCGGAGCAGGAATAGCAACACACAAAAACAAACCAAACGCAGCATTTTTCATAACCTTATCGCCTTTTGGCTGAACTTTGCTTTCGAGTTTATGTACAACACCGGCAAACAGTTTGGTTTTTTTTAGCCAGTTAAATATGGGCCGTGTGAGTAAAATCAAAAAGGGAACAGGAAGAATATTTCCGATTACTGATATGAAAAAGGTTTCAAGCATACTCATGTCAAGCAGCGTTGCCCCCAACGGTATTGCTCCACGCAATTCTATAATTGGGAGCATAGATACAATAAGAAGTTTTATTTCGTTAGGAACAGCACCCAACAGTGCTATGATTTTTTCTCCCATCATTTACCTCACAAATCAAATATTGCATATATTATACATTAAAAAAATCAATAAGTCAAGGCGTGAACAAATACAAAATGCGGCACAGTAAAAACTGCGCCGCAAATGTTTTTTCGTAAGGAATTAAAGAGCAGGGATGTTGATTTCGATTTCCTTGCCAGCCTTGTGAGAATCTGCAATACCGGAAAGGATTGCCTGATTGTAAAGGATCTGGCTTGTGGGAACCGGAGAAGCTCCGCCGTTCTTAACTGCATCGATAAAGGAACGTATCTTCTTGTCGAAGTTAGATACGGAATCAGCAGCTGCAAGAGGAATAACAGTCTGCAGACGGTTGCCTCCAACATCTGTGTAAAGGGTCATAGGACCGCCGATTGTGCCGTTCCAGCATTCTGTGGAAGGAATGCGGAGACCGCCGTTTGTACCGAGGATAAGAGTATCGCCGGCTGTATCCATGTGCATAGCCCAGGAAATACGGAAGTCAAGGATGATGTCGCCTTCGAGTCTGATGAATGCTGCTGCAAAGTCATCAACGCCGAAGAGTTCTGCGTATTCAGGATGATCGGGGTTCTTATAGTAGTTGGGGTTCTTGCCGAAGAAATCGGACTTGTAACCGGAAACTGTAAGCGGCTTGGGATAGCCGATTGCGTTAAGAACCATATCGAGAGAATAGCATCCGATGTCTGCAAGAGCACCAAGGCCGGCTGTCTTGTCTTCGATGAAGGATGTACCGAAAGGTGTAGGAATACCGTGTCTTCTTCCGCCGCCGGTCTGGATGTAATAGATCTTACCGAGTACGCCGGATTCAACAACAGCTTTAACCTGCTTCATGTTAACGTCAAATCTGGGCTGGAAGCCAACAGAAACGATCTTGCCTGTTTCTTTTTCTGCCTTGCAGATTTCGATAGCTTCTTCAAGAGTAACGCACATAGGCTTTTCAAGAAGAACGGGAACTCCGTGCTTAAGGGAGTCAATAGTACAAACAGCATGTGTTCTGTTGTATGTACAAACGCTTACAGCATCGAGCTTTTCGGCTTCGAGCATCTTGAGGTGAGCGTTTTCGCCTTCGTAGCAATTAGCGCCTTCAACGTTCCATGTAGCCTTGAACTTTTCGGCCTTGCCGGGGATAAGGTCAGCAAGAGCAACTACTTCAACGTCGGGCTGGTTCTGATAGCTTCTGATATGAGCTTCAGCGATCCAACCGGTACCAATGATACCAACTTTTACTTTCTTGGAAGCGTCAACTACTGCAACTTCCTGGTTAGACTCAAATTTATTGAGAATGCTGTCTTTTGTTTCTGCCATTATTTTTACCTCCAAATAATGTTTTTCGCACTGATTTTTGTTTGCAGCACTTAATATTATGATACAATAATATAACCCTACAATGTTTAACAAATTGTTAATTTTGACAGTTTTTGCCGTCTACATTGCTACTTATTCAGCATTTTATTTACTCAGCAAAATGTTGGCAACTTTATATGCTTCACCCGCGCCCATTGTGATAACAATATCATCGGGCATTATTACCGCTTTAAGCTTATCGGCAATTACGTCGAATGAATTATAAAATTCACAATTCGGTATAAGAGCAGCAAGCTGAGATGAAGAAATGTTGTTAACATTAACCTCGCGGGCAGGGTAGATCTCGGCAAGAAAAACCATGTCTGCCAGTGATAAGGTTTTTGCAAAATCATCCATCAATGCCTGAGTTCTTGAATAAGTATGTGGCTGAAAAACACATATAACACGTTTTTTTGCAAGCTTTCTTGC
>JAZSGA010000229.1:0-4284 GCA_045532495.1 Eubacteriales bacterium
GAAGCCATATTGCCCACAAGATCTCCGCTCTTTTCACGTATGCTCTTTGAAATTGCTTCTTTAAGTGCTTCGCCGGTAAGATCTTTATAATCGTTATCGGCAAGATATTTAAGCTTGAGTTCGTTTGGAGTTCCTATAAGACCTTCTGTAAAAGCAGGCGAAACAACCGGGTCAGCAAGTTCCCAGATCTTACCCTTAGGATCCTTGAAAGCACCATCGCCGTAAACCATTACTTCCACATGCTTGCCTGTTGCTTCAAGTATTTTTTTCTGAACGTCAAGAACAAAATCCTGACAATCACGGGGAAAGAGCTTTACTTTTTCTTCGGTGGACTTATTTGAACCGAGAAGGCCATATTTTTCGTTGCAACCGCTTCCGTTTACGGGAGCGTTCATGATGTCGTCAAGTCCGCACACTATTTTTGCTCCGGCAGCCTTAAGAATTCTCTTTGTGCGTGCACGGGTATGGATATCACATGTAAGTATGCAATCGGCGTAATCGAGAATAGCCTTTGCCTGATTTGCAAAGATAATTTCAACTTCGGCGCCCATTTCACGAACAAGATCGCCGTAATACTCGACATAATCAACGCCGGTAAATTCGTGCTTGTTAACGCCGAAAAGTTCTCTGTACTTTTCGAGTGTTAAAACATCGGAGTAAGGATTAATGCCCGCCGCATCAATTTTATCAAGACTTACAAGCTCGTTGCCCACTTCGTCGGAAGGATAGCTGAGCATGAGAACCACTTTTTTTGCTCCCTTTGCAATGCCTCTTAAACAAACAGCCAGCCTGTTTCTTGAAAGTATCGGAAATATAACGCCGATAGTTCCGCCGCCAAGCTTTGCCTTAACATCCGCCGCAATGTCATCCACCGAGCAATAGTTGCCCTGTGCACGTGCAACGATAGATTCAGTTACAGAAATTACGTCCTTATCGCGAAGCTCAAAGGATTCATATTCGGCAGCTTCGATAACGCTGTCAGCCACAATTTTTGCAAGATCGTCACCCTCACGGATGATGGGGCAACGGATACCTCTTGAAACTGTGCCGACTCTTCTTTCGTTGTTTGCCATAAAAAAACCTCACTTTTTTATATCAAATATGTTAAACAAAATAAAAGTGAAAACTGAAAAATCTCACAGACTAAATTGTACCACTTTTTTCGCAATAATTCAATAGTAAATTTCGCTCAAAACAACAAATTTAAAAAAATATCTGATATTTTGTATTAAAATCTGCGATTTTTTTCATACAAAAAGCAGTCTGCAAAGCCATGCAGACTGCCGATTTTTATTTTTTTCGCTTTTGTACAGCAAATTTAACACTGAAATACACAGCAACAGCTACAATTCCCGCATCGCACAGGATATCCGAAACGCTGAGACCGTTGCCCGGAGCAAAAAAGCGGTAAATATCTAACATCAGTATAAGCACTGTAATTACCCACATAACCGCAACAACTGCAGGATGTATCGGAGGCGGTTCTTTTTTCACCCTGTTTGTCAGAAAATTTCTGTTTTTCATTTGTCATTCTGCTCCGATCCGTAAAAATATGCCGATACAGAATCAAGTTGCCGTTTGAATTGCTCTTCTGTTCCGCCGTGCAGCACATAGGATATATTACAGCTCTTACCGCCAAAATCCGCCTGCCATTCTACGGCATATACACCTTCACGGGATTCAATTTCAAACTCTCTGCCATCCTGTGAAGTATAGACATCAAAAAGCATTGTGTCGGCGTATCCCGAAAGATTTGTAACGCTGTAATCCGTGCTTGCTATACGCAGAACTGCGATCTGATCTTCGCAGGTGTATTCGGTTTCATATACAAAACGATAAACGGTTCTGTGAGAAGCCACTTCAAATCCTTCGGGAACAAAAGTAACCTCCGCCACACCGCTATGTGCCGATGCCGATGCGGCATCAGGATGCTCAACAACTATTTCGTTTGTTTGCTTGCTGCATGAGCATATAATTAAGGAAAAGCACACTGCCATAACTGCAGCCAAAAAACGTAATTTATTCAACTTACACTCCCCTTTCGGGATTCATCCCATCAACAGTATTTCCTGCTCTGTAAGCTCGCGCCAGTCGCCCCGTTCAAGCGATTCATCCAGCAAAAGCTCTCCAAAGCGGATGCGCTCAAGAAATGTTACTGTTTTGCCAAGATGAGCACAAATGCGCTTGATTTCATGGTACTTGCCTTCGGTCAGTATCATTCTTGCGGTGTTTCGTTTTGCATCATCAATAATAAGTGTGCAGGGCTTTGTAAGAACTTCGTCCATCATCATTCCCTTTTTGCACACAGCAATATCACCGTCGGCAAAATCCGCATCACATTCAACATAGTATTCCTTTTCCACATGATGCTTTGGCGAAAGCAAACGGTGGGCATTTTTGCCGTCATTGGTCAAAATAAGCAGACCAACGGTATCTTTATCAAGCCTGCCCACGGGAAAAAGACCTTTGGTAAGGTAATTGGGCGGAAGCAAAGATAAAACCGTGGGCTGTCTCGGGTCATCTGTAGCCGAAACAACGCCCGACGGCTTATTCATCATAATATATATAAACTTTTTATATCCCACACTTTCACCGTCGACAGTAACAAGTGCAGATGTTTCATCAAACTTAAGATCGCCCTTTGTGGCAACGACACCGTTAACGCAAACTCTGCCTGCTTTTATTGCCAAAGTGGCTTCTTTGCGCGTCATAACGCAGTTATCGGATATGAATTTATCAAGTCTGATCATCGAGAATACTCCTGGGTGCCACCTCAAGGCACACATTTTCATAGCCCGCCCGGCTCAATGCACATTTTGAAAGCTCAAAGGCCTTTTGCGGCGTGTTGTTATCGCCCGAAAGATGCGCAAGGATAATTCGTTTTGTTCCGTTGGCTGCAAGATACGGCAAAAACTCCGAGCAAGCCTGATTGGAAAGATGGCCTTTATCGGATAAAATTCTGCTTTTGAGTATTTCCGGATAACAGCCGCAACGAAGCATTTCGGGATCATGGTTGGACTCAAAAATCACCGTTCCCGAACCGAAAATATTATTGGCAATGCATTTTGTAACATATCCTATATCCGTAACGTAGGAAAAACTGTCACCGTCATCACTGTCTATGCGATAACCCACACTGCCGCAGGCATCGTGGGGGGTTCTGAATGCCTTTATATGCAATGAACCGATGCTTAAGGTTTCACCGTCATCCAAAAGACTAATGCAGGAAGAAAAGCAAGGACACTTGCCACGGCTGCAAATCTGCTTTGCCGATGCGGTATTGATATAAACGGGCACACCGTAATTCTTGCAAAAAATCTCAAGACCGTGAATATGATCATCGTGCTCATGGGTAACAAGAACACATTTTATATTTGACGGAGCAGAGCCGATTTTTTCAAGAGCACGGGTGATATTGCGGAAGGATACACCTGCATCGATAAGAAGCTCATCCTGACCGCAGCGTATGTGTACCGAGTTGCCGGACGAGCCGGAAAAAAGCGGGGTTATTTCAAGCATGTGGATTTAATCTCTTTCATAAAGCTGTTATATTCCGAAATAGCCTGCAAAGCCAAGATACAACAGCATATAATCAATAAGCAAAGCAAATATAATGGGTATAATAACTATAAGTAAAGCTTTGCGCAAAAAATCAAGCTTTTCAAGCTTTTTTGAATTCTGTTCCGCATTGCCGCTTTGCTTTATGGCAGCAATAGCACCTGCAACAAACATATATGCAACGCCAAGTGCCAAAGCACCCCATATGTATATCTGCTGAATTACGGCAATGTAAGCCTTTATACAACCAAAATAAATGCCTATAAGAATAACCATCGAAGCGGCAAGGCATAAAGCGGTTTTTTTATTGCCGCCGGATAGTTTTGTTGCTTTGTAACGCTGCGACATGTCAGCAAAGCTTGTCAAGCATGCATGCGCCGATAAGTCTTACCTTAAGCACATACGCACTGTCGTCACCAAACACGTTTTTCATAACGCTGTTGAATTCGTCAACATATTCGTTGGGAACAAAAGCCTGAATGGTACCTGCAAAACCGCCACCGTGTACACGATAAACAGTGCCGGGCTTGGAATCAAGCACCTCACCGGCCACCGCAAGTGCAAGGGATATTCCCTGCTCATGCACATTCTGTGTGGTGTATGTGTTCTGCAAAAGAGTTGCGGAAGAAAGACCCGACGCCTTTATATGGCGCAGAAATTCTTTAATGTCATCGGCCTTGAGCGCCTCTGTTGCGGCGGCAACACGTTCATTTTCATTCACAAAGT
>JAZSGA010000244.1:0-7068 GCA_045532495.1 Eubacteriales bacterium
CACAAGAACAGATATTACTGCGCCCGAAAGCACGTTTCCGTAATGACGGAACGCCATGGAAATAGGTGTTGCTATTTCGCTTATAATGTTAAGCGGCGCCATAAGGGGCGGATTTGCAAAGCTTTTCATGTAGGTTATAGGTCCGCATTTGCATTTGTAGTAGGTTATAAGAATAAACACAAGTACTGCCCATCCTGCCACCACGTTAAGATCCGATGTGGGCGGAAAAAGTCCTGTAAGCGACAAAAGACTTGAAAAAGCCGACAGAGCTATCATTGCACCAATAAAAGGGGCAAAGGATGCGAAATATTCGCCCATGCTGCTTTCAACCAGCTGTTCTGTTTTTTCAACAAGCCACTCGGCAAGATGCTGCCTTTTGAGTATATCCCTGGTTTTTAGTCCGTGGGTAAGGTAAAGGCAAAGACCGGCAACCATTATCATAACAAGCCAGGAATTTATCTGAGCCTCGGTTATAATAAGATCCTGCAAAGGCATGGGCACCGTAAGGTAAATTTGTGCACCCGTAATGGTTATGCCCTCTCCCGGGGGTTTTGTAAGGATTTTAAGCACAATGCCTGCCACAACCGGCAAAATCATCATGCATATATAAACGGCATCCACCGCCGCAAAACGGCGGCTTTTCTGATTCATTTAATATCACCTCCTGCAAATGTGCAAAGATTATTTTTCTTTGTTTGAAAAGGATTTCAGCATTATAGCTATTCTCGGAAAAACCATGGGAATAACAACTGCCCATGTGTTAAAGCACGGCAAACCCACGCCAAACGCCAACACCACAAGCAACGCAAGATTGCGGTAGGTCTGCGAAAGCTTCATGATGCTTCTTGCTTCTTTTTCGTCTTTTTCAACAGCACGCTGTACTGTTATTCCCATAAAAAAGAAGTTTAAAATACCTGCCGCAGCAGAAAGAATATTTCCTGTAAGAACTGTATAATTCCATTTGCCGATAACAAGAAAAACAGCCTGCATAAGGATGCTTAAAACCGCTACCCAAAGCGCTATATATTTTGTTTCGGATAATACCACGGGATCTATCTTTTTCATAGCGGAACAATCTCCATAAATTGAATTCAAAACACTGTATATAAAATCTTACCCATATTAATATAAGAGTATCACATTTCAAACTCAAAGTCAACAATTTTACCCAAATTTTTATTGTCTATGTTTTAACGAGATGTAAATATAAACATTTTATTCTTCGGTTCGGCAATCAATTCAAAAACAGAACACGTAACAAAAAAATTATAAAAAAATTCAAAAAAACTCTTGACAAACCCCAAAAACGGTGCTAAAATAATGCCAACATAAAACAACAAAGGCGTTTGAGCGGAAAAGAGTAGCGCAATAAAGCCATGCAGAGAGTTGCCGGACGGTGCAAGGCAATATGGCATATACGGCGTGAAGTTCATTTCGCGAGCTGTGTATTGAACTGTCAGTAGGTACAACGGGTACGACCGTTACATCGTTAAGACTTTTAAGCCTTTAAAGTTACCGCCCGTAAGGTCGGTTTGAAGCAGAGTGGTACCGCGAATTTTTCGTCCCTGTATTGTTACAGGGATTTTTTGTTTCCCCTCTTTACTTTAAAGACCGAAAGCCCATGGAGTTTGTGCTTGCAAAAACACAAAAAAGCAGAGTGGTAACACGTTTTCACGTCCCTGTATTATCAATACAGGGGCTTTTTTTACGGCTTTTTCGGCAGGTTCTTTTGTCGCGACAGAACATTTGCCGTCTTAATATAAGCAACTTTTTTATATTTGGAGGATCTTAAAATGAAAAAAACATTATCTCTTATCCTTGCAGCTATCCTTACAGCCGGCACATGCTTTGCTATGACTTCCTGTGGAGAGCAGGCAGAGGTTGAAACAGAAAACGAAATTGAAACTGAAGTTGAAACTGAAACTGATGTTGAAACTGAAACCGAAGTTGAAACAGAACCCGAAGCAGAAGCCAAAGCATATACTGTTGGTATATGCCAGCTTATGAAGCACGATTCCCTTGACCAGGCAACCAACGGCTTTAAGGATGCTCTTACCGAAGCTCTTGCCGCCCAGGGCGCAACCGTTGAATATGACGAACAGGTTGCCGGCGATGCATCACTTTGTACAACTGTTATAAACACATTTACAGCAAAAGAAGTTGATCTTATTATGGCAAATGCCACACCTGCACTTCTCGCTGCTGCAAATGCAACCGCTGATATTCCCGTACTGGGCACATCCGTTACCGATTACGAAGATACCTTTGGCGGCGAAATTCCCGCAAACGTATCCGGCACATCCGACGCTGTTCCCTTTGACGTACAGGCAAAAATGATGCTTGATACACTCCACCTTGCAGAAGGCGATACAGTTGGCGTTATTTACTGCACCAACGAATCCAACTCGCTTTTGCAGTACAATCAGGTAAAGGCTTACTTTGAAGAAGCTGGCATCACTGTTGAAGCTTATACCTTCTCCGAAACCACCGAGCTTCAGGCAGTTACCAACGCTGCAGTTGCAAACTGCAAGGCTATTTATGTTCCTTCCGACAACACAGTTGCCCAAAACGACACAATAGTTGGCAACATTTGCACCGAAAACAACATTCCCGTGTTCACAAGCTACGGCGGAACAATCTGCTATGCAAGCCTTGCCATAGACTACTATGAACTCGGCCGCGAAACAGGTCTTATGGCTGCAGAAGTTCTGCTTGGTACAAAGAACGTTTCCGATATTGAAATCGCAACCCTTACACCTACCGTTGTGTACAACGAAGAACTTTGTGCACAGCTTGGTATAGAAGTACCCGAAAACTGATTATAAATTGAGGTAAACATGGCTTTTTTAAATGCATTGCCCGGAGCAATAGCCGAAGGGCTTATATGGGGACTTATGGCGATAGGCGTCTATATATCCTACAAAATACTTGATATTGCCGACCTTACGGTTGACGGTTCCATATGCACGGGCGGATGCGTTTGTGTTGTGCTTATGGCAAGCGGCGTGCCTGCGTGGCTAAGTGTGATAATCGCCTTCATTGCAGGTGCGCTCACAGGAACGGTAACGGGGCTTTTGCACACAGCTCTCGGTATACCTTCAATTCTTGCAGGTATACTCACACAGCTTATGCTTTATTCCGTAAACCTTTCCATACTTGGCGGAAAATCCATGCTGGCCATCAATCTGCAAAAAACCGTTCCGCTGCTCAGCATGCGAAATATAAACCATGCCATTGTGGTGGCAGGTCTGATTACGGCAATGCTTATAATCGTGCTGTGGCTGTTTTTTTACACCGAAGTGGGCCTTACCATCAAATCCACGGGTGATAACCCGGACATGAGCCGTGCCCAAGGCGTAAACGTCAACCTCAACAAGGTTATCGGCCTTGCAATTTCCAACGGTATTGTGGCACTTTCCGGCGCACTTTATGCGCAGTACAAGGGCTCCACCAACATAAACGACGGCAGAGGTGCCATTGTTATAGGACTTGCCGCAATATTTATAGGTCTTTCGGTTTCACTTAAGATCAAGCCCAATTTTGTGGTAAGCCTTATAGGCGTTTCATGCGGTAGCGTTGTATATTATGTGGTATATAACTTTGTAATGCTGCTTGGACTTAAAACAGACTATCTAAAAATGCTTTCGGCAATAATAGTTGCTCTGTTTCTGGCTGTTCCATATATTAAAAGCACATATTTCTCAAAAAGAAAACCCGTGCATCTGCCGGAAGAAAACACCGCAGGAGGTAATTTGAATGCTTAAAATAACCAATCTGCGAAAAACCTTCAATCCCGGTACAGTAAATGCCAAAACCGCTCTCAACGGACTTGAACTTACACTTAAGGACGGCGATTTTGTAACCGTAATAGGCGGCAACGGTGCGGGCAAATCCACCATGCTAAACGCTATCGCAGGCGTTTGGAAACCCGATTGCGGCACTGTGGAAATAGACGGTGTGGATGTTACAAATATGCCGGAGCACAAGCGTGCAAAATATCTGGGACGTGTTTTTCAGGATCCCATGAAGGGCACGGCGCCGGATATGGAAATTGCCGAAAACCTTTCCATTGCAGCACGCCGCGGAACAAAACGCAAGCTTGTATGGGGGATAAAAAAAGCCGAGCGTGAGCAATACAAAAAACTGCTTGCCACACTTGAACTGGGGCTTGAAAACCGTCTTTCCAGCAAAGTCGGTCTGCTTTCGGGCGGTCAGCGTCAGGCGGTAACCTTGCTTATGGCATCGCTTAAAAAGCCAAAGCTTTTGCTGCTTGATGAGCACACGGCAGCACTTGACCCCAAAACCGCATCCAAGGTGCTTGAGATCACCGACAGAATAGTAAACGAAAACAAGCTTACCACCGTTATGATAACCCATAACATGAAGGATGCCCTTGCCCACGGAAACCGTCTTATTATGATGCATGAAGGCAGAATAATAGTGGATGTGGAAGGCGAGGAAAAGAAAAAGCTTACCGTGGAAGACCTTTTGGGTCTGTTTGCCAAGGCAAGCGGAAAAGAGTTTACGGGCGACAGAGCGCTGCTTTCATAACTTGATCAGAACAAAAACAAACCCCGCAGATTTTTCTGCGGGGTTATTTGTATGCGGTATAAAATTATTCAGCAACTGCGATTGCTGTGATGTGGGGGTTAACACCTTCATACCAGTAAAGGAAGCCTTCAACATCAACAACGTTACCTGCTTCAAGTGTACCAACTGTCTGGTAAACTTCGGAATCTGTACCTGTGAGGTAAACTTCAACACAGAAGTCGTAGGACGCGCCATCCTTGGAAAGGGTAAGGTAAATATCATCGCCGGGTTCATCGTTCTTGTAGCTGATGGATTCAACTGTCATGCCCTTGAAAGAAGCAAGCTTGTTCTGATGAGCGATGAGTTCGTCTGTGCCGAGAAGAGCTGTAGCATCGATGGGTTCTGCAACGTAGTTGCCTTCGATAATTTCGAATGTGGCATCGATAATTTCAACTTCACCGGACCATTCAGCCTTGTAGCCTGTAACCTTTATTGCTGTACCAACTTCAAGCTTTGCGTAATCTTCTTCGGAGCAAGCCATTTCGTAAAGGAAGTAAGCGCCGTCTTCGTCCTGAGCGTAAACTGTTGCCTTGTCTTCCCACCAGGACTGCTTGCCCTGAACGTAAGCATCAATAACAACGGGGCTTTCAAGCTCTGCTGCTGCATACTCTTCGTATGTCATAACTGCAACTTCTTCAACTTCTGTTTCTGCTTCAGTTTCTGCTTCTGTTTCGGTTTCTGCTTCTGTTTCGGTTTCAACTTCAGCTTCGGTTTCAGTTTCAGTCTCTGTTTCTACCTCTGTTTCAACTTCGGTTTCAGTTTCTGTTTCAACATCTGTTGCTGTTTCGCCGCAGCTTGCAAGTGTTGCCGCCATCATAAGCGCAAGAATAAGTGCTGTAATCTTTTTCATTGTCATTCTCCTTTATAAATTGAATTTGAAAAATTACATGATTTATTATACATCAAAATCCGAATAAGTCAATACAAATTCCTATTTTTTGGATTTTTTTATAAAACCGACCAGCCAATAAAGCCCGATAAGCACCCATACTGCTATAAGTGCCGTTATTAATATGCGTGATTCGGCAGGCATTTCACCAAGCTTCACCTTTCCATCCACCACACCATCATTATCAAGCCTGTAAAGCGAAGTTATATCGGCAAAAAGCTTTTCGTAGTATTGTTCGTCCGCAGTTTCTTTGCGGCGCACGGATTTAGTTACATTTTCTATCAATTGCCCTGCCGCATCTCTTAATGATGCCGAACCGTTGAACACGGGTGTTACGAAGGTATTATTCACGTTTTCCAGCAACAGCTTTGTTGCTTTTATTTTTATATCGTAGTAATAATCGTTGTCCTCGCCACCACGTGAAAGATAGTCGGCATACTCCGCAGAATTCTGTGCTTTAAGGGTTACCGGGGCATATCCCTCGGTGGAAGAATATGCTATCTGAACATCGTTTGTAAGCAAATACTGCACAAACAGCCACGATGCCACCACCTCGTGCGGATCTTCTTTGTTGAAAACGCACACCGACGGTCCCTGGGATATCATCACGGGATGCTCCGGATCATACTGCGGTATGGGCATTACAACCGTTTCGAAATCTGCAATTTTATCCTCGCTTATATCGCACAGCGGCGCATCAGTACCCATCCATGTGGCACCTGCCGTGGAATCTATGGCAAAAACACATTGTCCCGCATTTAAAAAGTTTGCCGGGTATCCCGATATTTTAAATGTGGAAAAGGCTCCGCCGGCAGTGTTTTTTGCCACGGTATCAAGTATTTCCTTTGTGGTATCATTGAAAATATGAATTTTTCCGTATTCGTCGGAATATCCCGCACCGCGCTGCTTAAGCATCTGGATCATCATGTTGTCGGTGGACTTGTATATAAAAGGTATCATCACCTTTTGACCGTTAAGTACATACGTGCCGTCGGAATTCTTTTTTGCCGCTTTTGAAGATACTTCCCAAACGAAATCCCAGGTAAGCTGTTCGGGTACGGAATAGCCAAGCTTTTCCACATAAGTTTTGTTTATATAGCAGGCTTCGGTGGAACGCATAAACGGCATGGCATAATATGCACCGCCAAAGGAACATTCATTCAGAAACCGGGGTACTATTTCATCCGCTGTCGGTGCATCAAACTTTACAAGCTTTCCGCCAAGACCGTAGTTTTTATCTTCCATAAGGCTGTTAAGCGGCACCACCACATCTGTACCCGTGCGGTATGTGGCAATGTGGTCGGGATATGTTATGCACACATTGGGCGTGGTGCCCGTGGATATGTTGGTGATAACATCGTTGTATATTTTGCCGTAATCGGTATACAGCCTTAAATTTACGGTTATATTTGGGTAGATATTTTGAAAATCTTCAATGGCCTTGCGGTAAATATCCACCTGAGTCTTGTTGGTATCGTTTTTTGCCCAAAAGGTTATTTCGTAGTTTTTGGTTTCATCAAAGCTTTCGGGCATAACAAAAGCTGCACTTTTTGTTTTACCGTGGCATGCGACAAGACTTACCGAAAAAA
>JAZSGA010000009.1:0-4236 GCA_045532495.1 Eubacteriales bacterium
TGTCATGGCATCGTAAGCCCGCCGTTTTATATCTTCGATGTTCAGTTTGATAGATTCTTTTTCGTTCTGAGTCATTATATCCTCCGAGGGGAATCAGTTGATTCTTTTGCCGTCGTAAAGATCTTTGCCGCTTACAATAACGCTGTCGTAAAGTGATAAGTAGGGGTAATTCTGAACGTCATCACTTTCGATGGGCGTATCATTTTCCACGGTGTTTTCCGTTGTGGCAGAAACTGTTTCGGATACTGTGGTATCCTGCGCTTCGGTATTTTGTTCTGCGGCTTTTTTCTGTTTTTCTTCGTCGCTTTCCTCGCGGATTATGTATGAGTCATCAAACTGGTATATTTCTTCGGCTCTTCTGAAACGCACTGTTTCGCCTACCAGAACGTATACTCCTTTTGTTCCGTCGGGAAGCATTCGCATTGCGGCTTTTGGAATTTTCAAACCGCTGTAGCTTTCGCTTACTATTTCTATTTTCTGTGTTCTTGTGTAATCAAAGGATTCCGGCATGAAATCCGTGGAAAAAACAAGCACAACACTTTTTTTGTCTGTTTCGCTTATAATTCTGTCCAGCTCCATGGTGACGGCAGTGTTGGAAGAATAGGGGAAGGTTACGGTATAATTTTTGCCGGTAACAAAACCTGCGGTATTGCTTTTATCAAGCTGACACATAAGATACCAACGGCTTTGTGTTACCGTTTTGCCGGCACTGCCTGAAATTATCTGCTCGTCGGGGTGGGCGGATATCATTTTGTCAAAGTCGCTAATGGTCATTTTTTCCAACGCTTCAACGGTGAAAATGTTTTCGTATCCGTCAGTGATTCCGTAATAGTATCCCGAAACAGGAGTATATACTTTGGTGTAAGTTTCACCCGTCTTGGCGGACAGGGAAGACTTTTCTGCTTCAAGCGCTTTGATCTGGCTTTCAAATGATGTGCCGTTTTTTACGGTAGAAAGCTTGTTCATGCTTATAAGCAACGAATTTTTTTTGCCGATGCAAAGAGAAAACTTGTTTTTTGCTTTGTTGCGGATGATATTGCTGAGAATTTCGTTTTTGTCATCTTCGAGTTTAACCACGTCTGCGGAAAAATATTCCTGGTCAACGGTACTGCTGTTAAGAATTTCAAGCTGTTCGTCTATTTCGTCAATACGGGATTTGCTTCCTGCGTCGGATTCATTGATGTAGATGTTTGCAACCGCCATATTGCCGGATATCTTTTCGCCGTCATCAACCACAGCAAAAACAGTTCCCGTGGATGAAGCGGGTAAAACACGCTCGTTTCGTACGATATAGGCGGTGGCATCAACGGTGTTTTCGAGTGATATGGCAAGTGCTGTTTGAGTTTCAAGAACGTTTTTCTTTGTGCCTATTACCTGATGGTACATATAGGCGGTTGTGAGTATACATGCCGCAAGGATAAGGACGGCTTTTACTATTCTTTTGGGATCAAGCATGGCGTCCTCCTTTACGTTTAATACTTAATACTCCAGATCAGTTCAGGCTGGAAAAATTCGTCAAAAATATTTTTTGCTTCTTCAAATATCTCGTCCGAAGTTTTTCCGTCTGCAATTATTCTTTTGATGTTCTGATTGCGCCTGAACCATGTCATCTGACGTTTTGCATAACGGCGTGACTCAATTTTAAGTCTTTCGGCACATTCTTCCAACGTGCACAGACCGTCAAGATAGGGTATAAACTCCTTGTAGCCTATGGCTTGACCTGCGGTGGCGGTATCAAAAAGACCTTTGTCTTTCAATAATTTGATTTCTTCGATAAGCCCCTGTTCAAGCATCATGTCCACTCTTGTGTTGATGCGGTCGTATAAAAGCTCTCTGTTTTCATATTCAAGAGTGATTATAACAGAATCGTATTTTGGCGGTAAAAGCTTTGAACGGCGCTGCCATTCGGAAATTGGCATACCCGTGGATTTATATACCTCAAGGGCACGAATAACTCGTTTAACATTGCGGTGATCTATTTTGGCTGCGGAATCGGGATCGACGTCTGCAAGCATTTTGTGTAATGCCTCGCTGCCGTTGGTTTCTGCGAAAGAGGAAAGTTCTTCGCGGTAATCCGGAAGGTTTTGCATATCGCCGAATTCCGTGGAATTTACCAATGCATCAACGTACAAGCCTGTGCCGCCGCAAAAAATCGGCAATTTGGCCTTTGAATATATGTTTGAAATGCACAGTTCTGCGGCTTTTACATAATCCACAACAGAAAAGCTGTCGCTAATATCAAGAATGTCGATCATGTGATGCTTTATTTTTTGCTGTTCCTGCAAGGTGGGTTTGGCGGTGCCAATATCCATTCCGCGGTAAAGCTGCATGGAATCTATGGACACTATTTCACCGTCAAAATGTTCGGCAAGCCGCAACGCCAAAGCGGATTTTCCGGAAGCGGTGGGACCGGTGATAACCGCAATTTTTGTATATGTCATGTAATAAAGAGTATTCCTTGATCCATTTTATTATTATAATGAATATTTTATCATAAATCAGCAAAAAAAGCAATAGTAAAACACTATATTTTAATCGATTTTTAAAAGCCTGTTCGTGTTTTCGCGGCATGTATTAAACTGTAGTATAAGTTAAACATTGCAGTAATTTATGGTTGACTATTTTGTAAAATAAAGGTATAATCATCATATACTATTTTTGTGCCGAAAGGGCATTTTTATGGATACGGTAAAAACGCATTTTTCAAATAAATATCTTGCAAGACTAATTGTTCCGCTGGTAATAAGCACATTGCTTGCAAGCACTGTGGGCATTGCGGATACGCTTATGATTTCCTCCCTTGGCAAAGCTTGCGTTTCCGGTGTTTCGCTGGTGGATCAGATAACCATACTTATAATAAACATTTTTGCAGCACTTGCCACGGGAGGCGCTGTAGTTACATCTCAGTTTCTTGGAGCAAAAAAATATGATAGCGCCCAAACAAGTGCAAAACAGCTTTTGCTTTCGGGAACTTTTGTATCTTTGATAATAGCTGTTGTTTTTGTGGTTTTCAGCAAAACTATAATTTCTCTTTGCTTTTCCGAACTTGATGATGCTACAAACAATGCTGCCGTTACGTATTTGTTCATAACCGGCATGTCATATCCGTTCATTGCTGTTGAAAACTGCTGTGGAGCGTTGTTTAGATCCTTTGGCAAATCAAATTATTGCATGTACTCGTCATTTGTATGCAACATAGTGAATATTGTCGGAAACGCAGTTGCCATATATGTTTTGAAATGGGGAGTTGCGGGGGCAGCTATATCCACAACTGTCGGAAGGTTTGTGGGCATGATGCTGATGCTTATATGGATATCTGGTAAAAACAGTCCCGTAAAGATAGACTTGTTTTCATATATAAAACCCGATTTTCGCATGATACGCCGCATACTTGGAATAGGAATTCCCAGCGGACTTGAAAACGGTGTCTTTCAGTTCGGAAGACTGTTGGTGGTTAGAATAATTTCATATTACGGAATAGTGCAGACAACGGCAAATGCCGTGGCCAACAATCTGGATTCCTTCGGTTGCATATTCGGTTCCTCAATGAACCTTGCGGTTATAACTGTAATAGGACAATGTGTTGGTGCCCACGATTTTGCAGCTGTAAAATACTATGCCAAAAAACTGCTTGCCATTGAGTACTGCATAGGAACACTGTTTTACTTATCCACATTGGTGTTTATCACACCGATACTCGGCTGGTATAATCTTGATGCAGAAACCGCTTCTCTTACCCGCACGCTTGTGTTTATACACAACGGTATAGGAATGTTTTTGTGGCCGCTTTCATTTACGGTGCCCAATTTTTTGCGTGCCGCAAACGATGTAAAATATGCTATGATAGTATCGGTAACATCCATGATCGTTTGCCGCCTGGGCATAAGCTATTTTCTGCATTTTGCCTACGGTATGGGAGCTTTGGGTGTGTGGATAGGAATGGTGGTTGACTGGATATTCAGATTATCGTTCTTTGTTACAAGATTTATAAGCGGCAAATGGAAAAAATACTGTACATAATTTTAATTGAATGGAGATAAAAAAATGAGCGAATTTGTACTTTCAAACGGAGCATTAACAGCACTTTTCAACACGCGCGGAGCAGAGCTTACAAGCCTTAAAAATTCCGATGGAAAAGAATACATTTTCCGTGATGAAAGCGTATGGGGCTATTCGGCACCTATGCTTTTCCCCATATGCGGCGGATTAAAGGACGATAAGTTTATTTACCAAGGC
>JAZSGA010000103.1:0-15613 GCA_045532495.1 Eubacteriales bacterium
TGTTCCATATATTTTCCGTAAAAACGTTGTCGGAAATCAGTTTTTCAAAAAGCTTTATGCTATTTGGTGTATTGGCAAATAAAGCATTGTAAGAAATTAAAGTCGGATCGTAGCCATGTCGTTCTGTGAGCCAAGGAGTTGTTCCTGAGTATTGTCTTCCTAAGACCGCTTGGCCTCCGACTTTGTTCCATATATTTTCCGTAAAAACGTTGTCGGAAATCAGTTTTTCAAAAAGCTTTATGCTATTTGGTGTATTGGCAAATAAAGCATTGTAAGAAATTACGGCCATGTCGCCACGTGTGAAAATGCCTTTTTCGGTTGCCCCTATGCCGGTTTTTTCGGCAAGCTCCCATGGATTTGAGTACGTAAAATCGGGATTGGCAGATGTGTCGCTGTATCCTGCTGCACGCAATATAAAAGTAATATACATCTGTGATGTGGCGGGAGTATCCGAACCCAAAAAGGTTGGTGTTATTCCTTTTAAAATGTTGTTTTTGTATGCGTAAGTTACATAACCGTCTGCCCATTCGGGTACATCGTTAAAAGGATGATCTTTTAAAGCTTTTTTAGCCGGATCTTCTTTTCCAAGTAATCTGACAAGCATTATCAAGGCTTCAAGACGTGTGGGTGTGCGGTTAAGTTCAAATTCGGTTTTGCCCGCATTATCAGTGGATGTTCCCGACATGAGACCAAGCTTTTGCAGTTTTATGGCTGCTGTTTCGTGCACGCCATAGGTGTTGAAGTACAGGGTGTAGATCCCCATATCTTTTCGCATGCCTTTGGCGGCAAGCCCGTTTACGGTGATAAGCGATGATGCTTGCTCATCGGACATGGCAACTTTGGGATAAACATACACAACTGTTATGTATTCTCCATCGTTACTGTCGTAAACATGTGTGCCGACAATATCAAAATAATCATGGCTTTTTTGTTCGGTAATAACAAAATTATTCAAACCGTTATTATTTTGCACATAAACCTGTATATCTGCGGCATTGTCGGCCAATGCTACCGAGCTTATGGGTGAATAGACCGATTTGTCAAAATGATTGTAGTTTTTTACTGTAAGACCGTGAATGTTGTTGAAAGCCTGAGTATTTATTTTTTTGCAAGATAAAAGATTTATTTCTTTAAGTGACAAACATCCGTCAAAAGCCATACTTGAAATGACTTCGATGTTTTCAAGATTTATTTTTTCAAGCTTTTTTGCACCTGCAAAAGCAAACGAGGGAAGCGTTTTCAGACTTTTTGGCAAAACTGCTTCTTCAAGATTCTGTGTGCCGGTAAACCAAGCGGTTTTTGTTATACCTTCGGAAATAACAAGCTTTTTTGCTCCTTTAAGATCGAATGGATGATATTGCACATCGCCTTTTTCGTTTACCGCCACGGCATTTTCTATTCTTGTTACCTCTATACCATCAATTGCCGATGGAATAACAACTGTGTCGGGAGCTTTATCGGCAAGTATTCCCGAAATGCATGCTGTGCCGTCGATAACATAATAAGTAAAATTGCAGGATGCGTATGCGGTAAAAGAGCTTAATAACAAAAGAAATATCGTTGCAATAAGTATTTTTTTCATGATGTACTCCTTGTTTTGTTATCCTGCAAAAGCAAGAGCTGTGTCGGAGTTCGGGTCAAACGGGGTGACGGTGGGATCCATACCTTCGTACACTTTGTAAATTGCGCCCGTTTGTTTTTCAACGATAAAATCCCATATTACCTTTACCCAATAGAATTCATCGTCCTGCTTGTAAACGTGCAGATTTTCTATTATATAAGGCAGGCGCAAGTCATCGCCCGAAAGGTTTCCCGGATCTTGATTGGCGGGAATATATTTTCCGTAGGTGTTTTCGTATGCGGTTATAAGCTGCTGTTTTAAATGCTCTGTTGCGGCTTGTTCGCTTCCGATTACCTTTCCGCTTTCAGGGGCGGTGTGCCAAGTGTTGCCGCCATCAAGGGTGCGCAACAGAGCGGGACCGTTGCCGCCTGTTTCGGAAAAGCTTATAAATCCTTTGGTATCGGTTTCAAACCATGCACCGTCGCATATGCCGTAGCGAATATTGTTCCTTGTATCCACATGCCAGTTTTTTCCGCTGTCCTGCGAGGTGCAAAGATTTATGTTGCTGGCGTTCATGGCGGGTTTTGATACCGCAAACGCCCATAAAAAGTTTTTGTTGCTTCCGCAGTAAAAGCTTATATTTTCAAGCTTGCCGTGGATATTATCTGTTGCGGGGAAAGAGCTTATAACAGATTTTGGTATGCTCATTATCAGCTTATCGCCTTCTTCTGCATAAATGTCAATGTAAACAGAATCAGGTGATTTGATATATCCGCTGTATGCCGTTGCTTCGGTACCGGATGCATATGGCACATCGGGTACATTTTTGTGCAGGTGTGTATAGATCAATATTCCGCACAGAAGTATTGTCAAGGCTGCGGCAATGGATAATGCAACCGTTATCTTGCGTGGCTTTTTGTGTGTTTTCATTAACAAAAACCTCTTTTTCAGTATTTTTTTATCTGATGCCATACCGGTCAGTAATGCTTTGTTGTATGGTTGATGTGCGGAAAGCAATGACAGAATTGTGTTGCAGTATGCCGTGCGCTGTTTGTCGGACATGTTTTTCAAAAGAGCTGCATCGCAGGCTATCTCACATTCTTCATCAAGCTTTGCGCACACATAATATATTGCAGGATTAAAAAAGTGCACACATTTTGCAATAAGGCAGATCCATTTTATCAAAGTGTCATGACGCTTATAATGCGTAAGCTCATGCAATATAACGTTGTCAAGTTCTTCTTTTGAAAAGTCGCGTTGAGGTAAAAAAAGAATGGGATGTAGCGCACCTGCAAGGAAAGGGGAAGACACCGTTTTGCACTGCATCGCTTTTATTCCGGCGGGAAGACCGGACAGAGAAAGGGGTATTGAATCTTTTTTCAGGGCACTAAAAGAAATAATATAGGCTGATACCCTGAATACATGCAAAAGGGTGCCGACAATTAACCATGTAATAGAAAAGGCGGGCATCAGCGGTGAGATGCTTTTTTTCACAGTTGTCACAATAGGAATATCGTTTTTTGCAGTATCGGGAGTTATAACGGTTCGAGTTCCGTCGGATGTGATTATGGCAATGGGCTTTTCCTCATATAGCTGTTGCTTATATTCTTCATAAGGATCGGTGTTTGTTGCTGTGTCAAAAGGCAGATTCAACGGAAACAGTGTAAACAATAAAACAGCCGTCCATATGTAATAATGCCAGGCCGCAGGCAACTTTTTGCGCAAAAGGTGCGATAAAACACCGGCTACCACCGCAAGAACTGCACAGGTTAAAGAAGAACACAACACGACGTAAAATATTTTTAATATCAAGTTTATTCCTCCTTTTCAAAAAACATGCTTCGCAGTTCTTCTATATCGTCGGGAGTTAAGTTTTTGTCCCTGAACAATGATACAGCCAACTCTTTTACCGAGCCGTGGTAAAGGTTGTTTATAAGATTGCCGGTACGCAATTTTCGATATTCATCCTCTGTTATGCATGGAGAATAGTAATAAAGCTTCCCATCCTTTTTTGCGGTAATCGCTCCTTTTTCGGTAAGCCTTGTGAGGAATGTTGCAATGGTTGTTTTTTTCCACCCGTGCGCCTGAACCGCGTTGCCTATATCCACCGATGTGATAGGGGATGACGAATTCCACAGCACCTTCATAATCTCAAGTTCCGATTCTCCGATGTTAAGTTTTTTTGTGTTCATAGTACGTGCTCCTTTGTATTCTACACATGTAGTTTATAATATTCTACCATTGTAGAACAAATTTGTCAATAGGATTTTTGAAAATAATTGAAAAAGGTAAAAAACAAATAAAAAAGCAGTACCTAAACAGTACTGCTTTGACTTGGTGGGAGTTAACGGGATCGAACCGCTGACATCCTGCTTGTAAGGCAGACGCTCTCCCAGCTGAGCTAAACTCCCAAGTATTAAGTTTGGTTGACCTCGCTGTCAACGTTAGATATTATATCACGGTGAACATTATTTGTCAAGGGTTTTTTTGAATTTTTTTAAATATTTTTTTGAAGCAGGCAAATAATATATTTTGCTTATAGAGTAAAAATGAGGTGTTTAAGATGTTTTTTGTATTTGCCGTTGTAGCTTTTGTTCCTGCCGTATTTGTGTGCGGCACTTTGTACGTATATATGGTAGCGTTCCATTCCGACAGAAGCAAATGCCCCGATCCGTATATACCTGCGGGCAATCCTACCCCCAAAATATCCAGGGAAAGGATAGATTATCTGATGAACGATATATGCGTTTCCAAGCATGAGGATGTAACGGTTACATCCCATGACGGTTTAAAGCTTTGTGCCAGGTACTATCATCATGCCGACGGAGCACCGCTTGATATACTGTTTCACGGTTACAGAAGTATATCCGACCGTGACCTGTGCGGCGGATTCAGAATTTCAAGGGACATGGGGCATAACGTTTTGCTTGTAGACGAGCGTGCCCACGGAAACAGCGAAGGGCATGTTATTTCCTTTGGAATAAAAGAGCGGTATGATTGTCTTCAATGGGTAAACTATTGTGTGCGCAGGTTTGGAAAAAAACAAAAAATAATTCTTGTGGGTGTTTCCATGGGAGCGGCAACTGTTCTTATGGCTTCATCGCTTGATTTGCCGGAAAATGTTGTGGGGATAATAGCCGACAGCGCGTACACCTCGCCAAAGGATATTATTTCAAAGGTTGGGGCAGAAAGAAGAATTCCAACCGTTATTTCCATGCCGCTGGCAAAAGCCGCCGCAAGGATATTCGGGCATTTTGATCTGTGTGAAAGCTCGGCGTTGTGCGAGGTGGAAAAGTGTACAAAGCCCGTGCTTATTATCCACGGAGAAAATGATTTTTTTGTCCCCAGCGAAATGAGCCGCGATATATTCAATGCGTGTGCATCGGAAAAACGCATTACAATTTTACCCAATAACGGTCATTGCGCAGGATATATATTCAATACGCAGCGGTATATAAAAGAGATCCGCGACTTCAGCAGTTATGTGCTGAGCCGCGGAGCGTAGGTTATATTTTTTTGCCGCCTACAGATGTTACAAAGCGCATAAATTCTTCTCTTCCGTTTTCATCGCACTTGTAAACGCCTGCGTCTTCAAGTACCTTTACAAAGGTTTTACCTATTTCGGTTTTTAGAATATCTTCGGTGTTGTCTGCGGTAAAGGTATAATCATCTTTGAAATTTTCAAACCATTCGGCATGTTTTTCGATTTGTTCCACAGATGCAAAATCTTTGCCGTCAAGTATTGCCTGCTTCATGATGGCAATTTCGTCTTTAAGACGTGAGGGGAGCACCGCAAGGCCCATAACTTCAATAAGTCCGATATTTTCCTTTTTGATGTTGTGGAGCTCTTCGTGGGGATGATACAAACCAAGGGGATGCTCGGGGGTGGTGAGATTGTTGCGCAAAACAAGATCAAGCTCGTATTTTCCGCAGCGCTTTCGTGCGATGGGGGTTATGGTGTTGTGCGGTTCGCCGTCGGTGTTGGCAAGGATAACAGCTGCCTCATCTGTATAATTTCTCCAGGCTGTCAGTATCTTGTCCGCAAGATCCACAAGCTGAAGCTTACTTGCGCTGCGCAGACGGATAACTGACATGGGCCAGGCAACTATGGAAGCGGTTATTTCATCAAATCCTTCGAATTCCAGCTTTATTTCGTCAGCGGCTGTTTCCATGGCAAAAGTGTAATGACCGCCCTGCATGTGGTTGTGAGAAAGAATGGAACCGCCTACGATTGGCAGATCGGCATTTGAACCGATAAAGTAATGGGGGAACACCGTTTCAAAATCCAGAAGCTTTTTGAATGTGCTTTTATTTATCTTCATGGGCACATGATCTTCGGAAAAGGCAATACAGTGCTCGTTGTAATAAACGTAAGGAGAATACTGCATATACCAGTCATCGCCGTCAAGGCTTATAGGAATAATGCGGTGGTTTTGCCTTGCAGGTGAATTAACTCTGCCGGCATAACCCTCGTTTTCACGGCAAAGCAAACACTTGGGATAACCACTTTGCGGTAAAAGCTTTGCGGCAGCAATGGCTTTGGGATCCTTTTCGGGTTTGGAAAGGTTTATGGTTATATCTATATCTCCGTAAACGCTGGGAGCTTTCCATTTAAGATCCTTTTTTACGCGGTATTCGCGGATGTAGTCGGATGCTCTTGAAATGGCGTAATAATAGTCTGTGGCTTTTTGGGGATCCTGCTTGTAAAGGTCATTGAATTTTGATATTATCACGGAAGGGGGAGGCATTATTGCTCCCATGAGCTTTGTATCAAAAAGATCACGGTATACCACGGAGTTGCTTTCGATAAGACCGTTTTCTGCGGCATAATCGCAAAGGTTTGCAAGAATTTGTTCAAGGTCGTCACATTCGGGAGCCTCACCGTCGCTTATTTCATCCAGCTTAAGTATTTCCATAAGCCTGTTTGTTGCCCATATTTTATCAAGCTTGTCGATCAGGTTGTTTTTGGCGGCATATTCTACAAGCTGTTTTATAGATGTTTCGGTTTTATTCATTGCGGAACGATCCTCCTGATTGGTTATTGCATATATTTTACCACGCAGACATGTTTTTGTCAATGTGTATATGATTCGGGGGGATTACAAAAAATGTAAGTCCTCTTGACAAAAGACAAACGAAGTAGTATTATTTAATGTAGTATAATCAAAGGAGCGATAAATCAATGAGCGAAAATTGCACACATAACTGCGAAACTTGCAGTCAGAACTGCGGAGAAAGAAAAGCCGAAAGCCTTCTTGTGCCTGCAAACGAAGCATCAAATATTAAAAAGGTAATTGCCGTTGTCAGCGGCAAGGGCGGCGTTGGTAAATCTATGGTAACTTCCATGCTTTCCGTTCTTTCCAATCGCCGTGGCAACAAAACCGCAATTCTTGATGCGGATATAACAGGTCCTTCCATCCCCAAAGCTTTTGGCATCAAAGAAAAGGCAGAGGGTGACGGTAAAAACATTTTCCCTGTTAAAACAAAAACAGATATCAGCATGATGTCCATAAACCTTCTTCTTCCCGATGATACTGATCCCGTTGTTTGGCGCGGCCCTGTTATTGCAGGCGCTGTTAAACAGTTTTGGACAGACGTTATATGGGATGACGTGGATTATATGTTTATCGACTGTCCTCCCGGAACGGGTGATGTTCCGCTTACAGTGTTCCAGTCTATCCCCGTGGACGGTCTTATCATTGTTACATCTCCCCAGGAGCTTGTTTCCATGATAGTTGAAAAAGCCGTTAAAATGGCAAAAATGATGAATATTCCCGTGCTTGGTGTAGTTGAAAACATGGCATATTTTGAATGTCCCGACTGCGGAAAACAGCACAGCATTTTCGGAGAAAGCCATATCGAAGAAATAGCGAAAAAATATGATATTCCCAACGTGGCACGCCTTCCCATGAACCGTGATATTGCCGCACTTGCCGATAAAGGTCAGATCGAGCTGTTCAACGGAAATTGGCTTGACGCAATGCTTGATGCTGTTGAAAAGGTGGAAAAATGAACCACGCACAAATAGCAGGCGAGCTTTTTGCCGAAGGCTACAACTGCGCACAGGCAGTTTTCGCGGCTTTTTGCGATGTTACCGGGATTGAAAAAAACACGGCGCTCAAACTGTCCTCATCCTTCGGCGGCGGTATGGGCAGAATGCGTGAGGTGTGCGGAGCGGTTTCCGGCGCTTTTATGGTTCTGGGGGCACTTTACGGATACAGCGAGCTTGATGCTGAATGTAAAAAAGTACATTATGAGCTTATACGAAAAGCTGCAGGAATTTTCAAGGAGAATAACGGCTCCATTATATGCCGTGAGCTTCTTGCGGATAACGGAGTGCATGCCGAAGTGGGTGGCACACCCGAAACCCGTACCGAAGCATATTACAAAAAACGTCCGTGCCGTGAACTTGTTGAAATGGCGGCGGAAATTGTTGATGATATCATCAAAGAAAAGGGGTTTTCTCTATGAAAATCAGATATAACGAAAACCGTGAAATCGTAGAACTGATACGTAAAGGCATACTTAAAAAAGAAGGCCATTGCCCTTGCAAAAGAGAAATGACCGAGGATACAATGTGCATGTGCACAGAGTTCCGTGAGCAGATAGCTGATCCTGATTTTGAGGGCTATTGCCACTGCATGCTTTATTATAAAGAAAAATAATTCAGTACATTTGAGTTATTCCACGCTTACCCAGCTCTTCGCGCAGCTTGGTAAGCGTGCTTTTTTCTATTCTTGATACGTAAGATCTGGATATTCCCAACGCTTCTGCCACTTCTCGCTGTGTCATGGGTTTTATGCCGTCGCACAGCCCGTAGCGACGTACTATTATTTCCCGTTCCCGCTCATCAAGCACGGTGTTTACCGCTTTCATCATCTGCTGGCTGCGAATTTTCATATCCAGGTCATCCGCAATGGTATCCTCGCAGGCTATTATGTCCATGTATGTAAGGGGATTTCCGTCCTTGTCGGTTTCAACGGCATCGGAAAGCGAGGTTTCGATACCGTACTTCTTTCTGGAGCGGAAATACATAAGTATTTCGTTTTGCAGACATTTTCCGGCATAAGTGGCAAATCTTGTGCCGTTTTCAACTTTGAAAGAGTCTATTGCCTTTATAAGCCCTATGGTGCCTACGGATATTATGTCATCGTTATCGCACCCGGGAACCGATGAATAGTATTTCTTTGCAATGTGCGCCACAAGGCGCAGATTGCGCTCGATCAGAATATCACGGGCGGTTTTGTCACCGGCACGGCAACGTTCAAAATATTCTTTTTCTTCTTTTGCAGTAAGTGGGGGAGGAAAAGCGGAATTTCCCGATACTTTTAGAAAAAACAAAAACACGTTAAGCAGAAAACCCGATAATACAATTGACATAAAAAAACTCCGGAATGTGATATAACAGTATTATTTTATGCAAGTGCTGCTTGTACAGTGACGTATTTTGTTATTATTTCGTAAACAAATGTTGTGTAGTTGGGAAAAATATTAAAAAAATCAAAAAATCTATTTACTTTTCAACAAAAAAGTGGTATAGTAATTATAACTGATAATTTCAAGGAGGATATATAAATCTATGGCAAGAAAAAAGATTTCCATGGATGGTAACACAGCTGCCGCTCACGTAAGCTATGCCTTTACCGAAGTTGCTGCTATTTACCCCATCACACCTTCCAGCCCTATGGCTGAAGTAACCGACACATGGTCGGCTACCGATAAGAACATCTTTGGCGAACCTGCAAGAAATATCTTCGGCGACCGCGTAAAGATGGTAGAAATGCAGTCCGAAGGCGGCGCTGCCGGCGCTGTTCACGGCTCACTCGCAGCAGGTGCTCTTACAACCACCTACACTGCATCTCAGGGTCTTGTTCTTATGATTCCCAACATGTATAAGATCGCCGGCGAACTTCTTCCCAACGTTATTCACGTTTCCGCAAGATGTGTTGCTTCTCACGCTCTTAACATTTTTGGTGACCATTCTGACGTTTACGCTTGCCGTCAGACAGGTTATGCCATGATGGCAGAAACCAACCAGCAGGAAATCATGGACCTCGGCGCTGTTGCTCACCTTGCAACAATCAAGGGCCGCGTTCCTTTCCTCAACTTCTTCGACGGTTTCCGTACTTCTCACGAAATCCAGAAGATCGAAGCATGGGATTACGAAGATCTTAAAGAAATGGTTGATATGGACGCTGTTAAGGAATTCCGCGCACGCGCAATCAACCCCGAACATCCCGTACTCCGCGGTTCCGCAGAAAACGGCGATATCTTCTTCCAGCACAGAGAAGCTTGTAATGAATATTACAACAATCTCCCTGCTATCGTTGAAGAATACATGGACAAGGTTAATGCCAAGATTGGCACTAACTACAAGCTCTTCAACTACTACGGCGCACCCGATGCAGATAAAGTTATCGTTGCTATGGGCTCTGTTTGTGACGTTGCTGAAGAAGTTATCGATTACCTCAACGCTCACGGCGAAAAGGTTGGTATCGTAAAGGTTCGTCTTTACAGACCTTTCGTTGCAGAAAAGCTTGTTGAAGCTCTCCCCAAGACAGTTAAGAAGATCGCTGTTCTTGACAGAACAAAGGAACCCGGTTCTCTTGGCGAACCTCTTTACCTTGACGTTGTAACAGCACTTTCTCTCTGCAACGTAACAGGCGTTACAGTTGTTGGCGGCCGTTACGGTCTCGGTTCCAAGGATACTCCTCCCGCAAGCATTTTCGCAGTATTTGAAAACCTTGCTAAGGATGCTCCCAAAAACCACTTTACAATGGGTATCGTAGATGACGTTACAGGCCTTTCTCTTGACGAAAAGGAATGTCCCGATACAGCTGCAGCAGGTACAATTTCCTGCAAGTTCTGGGGTCTCGGCGGCGACGGTACTGTTGGTGCTAACAAGAACTCCATCAAGATCATCGGTGACCACACCGACAAATACATCCAGGCGTACTTCCAGTACGACTCCAAGAAGACCGGTGGTATTACAATTTCCCACCTGCGCTTCGGCGACAACGTAATCAAGTCTCCTTATTACATCAACAAGGCAAACTTCGTTGCTTGTCACAACGCATCCTACATCCTCAAGGGCTACAAGATTGTTCAGGATGTTATGCCCGGCGGCACATTTATGCTTGACTGCCAGTGGACACCCGATCAGCTTGATGAGCACCTTCCTGCAACCGTTAAATCCTACATTGCAAACAACAATGTTAAATTCTATATCATCGATGCAACAAGCATCGCTGCTAAGGAAATCGGTAACGCAAAGGTTAAGAACACTGTTCTTCAGTCTGCATTCTTTGCACTTGCTAACATCCTTCCCAAGGATCAGGCAGTTGAATACATGAAGAAGATGGCTTATAAGTCCTACATCAAGAAGGGCGAAGCTATCGTTGAACTCAACTATAAGGCTATTGATGCCGGCGCTAACGCTATGGTTGAAGTTAATGTTCCCGAAGCTTGGAAGAACGCAGGCGAAACACCCAAGAAGGCCCTTGCTACAGGTAAGCGTCAGGATCTTGTTGATTTCGTAAACAACATCGTTGAACCCGTTTCTCTTATGGACGGCGATTCTCTCCCTGTTTCTGCATTCAAGAACATGGCAGACGGTACATTCCCCCAGGGCTCCGCTGCATATGAAAAGCGCGGTGTTGCTATCTCTGTTCCCGTATGGCACGAAGAAAACTGTATCCAGTGTAACAACTGCGCATTTGTTTGTCCTCATGCTACAATCCGTCCCTTTGCTCTTACTGCAGAAGAAGCTGCAAATGCTCCTGCTCAGACAAAGTACACAGCAAAGCCTGTTATAAAGACAGAATACAAGTTCACTATGGCTATAAGCCCCATGGACTGTATGGGATGTACTCTTTGTGTTAAGGCTTGTCCTGTTACAGCTAAGGCTGAAAAGGACGGCACTCCCGAAAAGAAGGCTATCGAAATGACAGCTCAGTCTACTCAGCTCGATCAGCAGGAAGTATTCGATTACTGTGTTGCAAATGTAGCTGAAAAGCCCGAAATCATCAACACAACAGTTAAGGGCAGCCAGTTTAAGCAGCCCCTCCTCGAATTCTCCGGTTCTTGCGCAGGCTGTGCAGAAACTTCTTATGCAAGACTTATCACACAGCTCTTCGGTGAAAGAATGTACATTTCCAACGCTACCGGTTGTTCTTCCATCTGGGGCGGCTCCGCACCTGCTACTCCTTACACAGTAAACAAGGAAACAGGCAAGGGTCCCGCTTGGGCTAACTCCCTCTTCGAAGATAACGCTGAACACGGTCTTGGTATGTACCTTGGCCAAAAGGCTATCCGTGCAAGACTTATCGAAAAGGTAGAAGGCATGGCTAAGTCCGAAAAGGCTTCCGCAGAATTCAAGGCTGCAGCTGAAGAATTCCTTGCAACTCAGAACGACGGCAAGGCAAACGAACCTGCAACAAAGGCCCTCGTTGCACAGCTTGAAAAGGCTGCAGCAGAAGGTTGTCCTGTTGCTCCCGAAATCCTTGCAGAAAAAGACTACCTCTCCAAGAAGTCCGTTTGGATCTTCGGTGGTGACGGTTGGGCTTACGATATCGGTTTCGGCGGTCTTGACCACGTTCTCGCTTCCGGCGAAGATGTAAACATCATGGTATTCGATACCGAAGTTTACTCCAACACAGGTGGACAGGCTTCCAAGGCTTCCAACCTCGGTCAGGTTGCTCAGTTCGCAGCAGCAGGTAAGGCTATCGGCAAGAAGAACCTTGCAGAAATCGCTATGTCCTACGGCTATGTATATGTAGCTCAGATCGCTATGGGCGCTGATATGAATCAGACTCTCAAGGCTATGACAGAAGCTGAAGCTTATCCCGGACCTTCCATCATCATCGGCTATGCACCTTGTGAAATGCACGGTGTTAAGGGCCGTATGGTTAACTGCCAGCTCGAAATGAAGAAGGCTGTTGAAGCAGGCTACTGGCAGATGTTCCGTTACAATCCTGCTCTCAAGGCAGAAGGAAAGAGCGCATTCACACTCGATTCCAAGGAACCCTCTGCAAACTACATCGACTTTATCAAGAGCGAAACACGTTATGCTCGTCTTGCTCAGATGTTCCCCGAAAGAGCGGAAGAACTCTTTGCTAAGGCAGAAGTTAAGGCTAAGGAAAAGTACGAAAGACTTGTTAAGTTTACTGAACTTTACAAATAATTCTACCACCCATACAGCTTAGACTTTAATAATATTTCCCCTGCCGCGCCTTTGGCGGGCAGGGGATTTTGTTAAAAAGGACAGAAAGGTTTGCTTTCAAAGCTTTTTGAAATTGAACCTTTCGAGTCTTTTGTTTGGAGAATGTAAAACATGAATTTTCGAATCTGGATCAATGACTGCGAGCACACTGTAACCCCCGTGCGTGTTTCAAAGCACCCCATTAACCGTGTGTGGGGCGGAAAGCAAAGAAATGTATCTCAAACGGAAATATCATATTTCACAGGTTTTGATATTTTTAAAACTGCAAAGATACGTATTCTTGTGCTTGATTGTGCTGTGGACAAAGTTGAGATTAGACCGTTAAAAAAGAATATTCCTTTTACGGTTAATGGTAACGAAATTTGTTTTGAACTGAATTGCGCAGGTCAGTTTACCGTTGAGGTAAACGGTTATCACGAATGCCTTGCAATATTTGCCGATCCTCCGTTTGAGTACGAAAAGCGTGAAAATGACATATGCTTTGCAGCGGGTGTTCATCACGCAGGACTTATTGTCCCCAAAAGCAACAGCCGCATAATCATTGAGCGCGGCGCTGTGGTTTACGGTGCTATTTATGCCAAGGACTGCGAAAACCTCGAAATCATAGGCAGAGGTATACTTGATTGTTCCTGCTACCGAAGATCCAATGACGATAACGGCAGCGACGGTCACGAAATCTCTGATGCTCTCCGAAAACTTGATATAACCGAGCGCGATGTTTTTTACTCAGGTATGTTCAACGCATATAACTGTAAAAATCTTAAGGTCGAGGGAATTACATTTATCGATTCGCCGTTTTGGACGTTTATCATCCGCAATGGTTGCGAAAACGTTGTTATAGATAATATAAAAATAATCGGTCAGTGGCGATACAATTCCGATGGTGTGGATATTTGCAATTCATCAGATGTTGTGCTTAAAAACAGCTTTGTAAGGTCGTTTGACGATTGTGTTGTTGTGCGTGCCCCTCATCTTGACGGTGAGCACGGCGGATGCCATAATGTTCTTATAAAGAACAACACTTTGTGGTGTGACTGGGGCAAGAATCTTGAAATTTGGTCGGGTTGTATCGACAGCCATATACACGATGTTGTTTTTGAGGATAATTACCTTATCCGTGTTGAAGGAAAAGCCATAAGCATTGACACCTGGTTTGGAAGTGACAGCATCACTGTAAGTGATATTGAGTATAACGGAGTATATGTTGAACACGACAAAGACCATTTGCCGATGCAATATAACGAGGATGATAACGCCGAATATGATTTTTCATTAAAGGGCGATAACAGCGGTGTACAGCTTGTTTACATAGGCGTTATGAAACTCGGCAAAAATCTTGGTAACCAGCAGTTTGACGAAAACATTGATGTAAGCGAATTTGATATCCGATACAAAAACATCAGCATAAATAATCTTGAATCAACAATGGATTTTCCCAATGCATACAGCATCAAATCCGACAAGCTTTCGGAACTGTCTGGTATAACAATCAACGGTATTGATTATAAGGAGCATATAAAAGAATGAAGTGTAATAAAATAATCGCATCTTTAATTTGTATTTTATCTGTGTTTTTCTGCGTTTCGTGCGGAGGCGGCACGGATATTTCGGGTTATTACATTTGCGACGGAATGGATAGCGTTTATAATTTTACCTCCGATGGCAAAATAATTGTAAACGACGAGATAGACAGTTATTCAAGATACGAAGTTGACGGAGATAAAATAATAACTTACATCGACGGTGCCGAAGAATCAAAAATGGAATTTGATTTTGAAAAAACCGAAGAAGGTTTTAAAATGGGCGAGCTTGAATATCGCAAAATGAAAGAATATATCCCCGAAAATGAAAATGTTGAACAAAAATGAAAGGCTGTAATTTGTGAAAACAGTTAACGTATATACCGACGGTGCATGCCGCGGAAACCCCGGCCGCGGAGGTTGGGGAGCTATATTGGAGTATAAGGGCAAACGGCGTGAAATGTCGGGCGGCGAGCGTGAAACCACCAACAACCGCATGGAGCTTACCGCTGTTATCGAGGCGCTATCAGCGCTCAAAGAGCCTTGCGAAGTGAATCTTTACAGCGATTCCAAATATGTAATCGATGGTCTTTCAAAAGGTTGGGCAAAATCATGGCAGAAAAACGGATGGAAAAAATCTGACAAATCTCCTGCGCTCAACCCCGAACTGTGGGAAAGATTGCTTGAGCTTACCGATTACCACACGCTTAAATATAATTGGGTAAAGGGGCATGACGGTCACCCTGAAAACGAGCGTTGCGATACCCTTGCCACCACCGAAGCCGATAAATTTATTTGAGAGGAAAAATATATGAGCTGGAAAAAAGAAACAAACTGCATTCAGGCAGGCTATACCCCCGAAAACGGTCAACCCCGAGTGCTTCCCATTTATCAGAGCACTACTTATAAATACGATTCCGCCGATCATCTTGGAAAACTTTTTGACCTTGAGGCGGACGGTCATATGTACTCCCGCATTTCCAACCCAACCGTTTCGGCAGTTGAGGAAAAAATCAATGTGCTTGAAGGTGGTGTTGGAGCTCTTTGCACATCGTCAGGTCAGGCAGCAAACCTGCTTGCAATACTTAACATCACATCCGCAGGAGAAAACTTTGTAAGCCTTTCCTCCATCTACGGAGGAACAATAAACCTCTTTGCCGTGACTCTTAAAAGACTTGGCATTGAAGTTCGCTTTATTACTCCCGATATGACAGACGATCAGGTTGAAGCACTTTTTGATGAAAAAACACGCCTTGTTTTCGGCGAAACCATCGCAAATCCTGCACTTGATGTACTTGATATAGAAAAATA
>JAZSGA010000221.1:0-2434 GCA_045532495.1 Eubacteriales bacterium
TTTGACATGCATCGGCAACAGCCTTTTCGTTAACCTCAAGACACACTGTGATATTGTCAATATTCTGCAACATATCTCCGCACAGCATAACGCCATCGTTATCCCATGGCTCGGAAAATTCCGGCTTTGCCCATTCGCTCATAAAAGCATTTATTTCATTCAAGGCAGGCATTAAGGCACTTCCTTTCGATATATTGATTCATCTGTAAAAACAGATTGTGTTCTTCGTCATATATTTCCTCTCTGCCGACTTCCTGCTTTCCTTGTCTTGCATTGAGGTTTTTATGGAGAATACGGTATTTTTTCAAAAAATCCTTTAAAAACAGCTCGTCGCACCGTTCAAGCCCGGGCTTACCGAAATAAAGCTCCAGCAGTTCTGCTTGCCTCTTTACTCCGTCATACACCGCCGAGATAACGCAATACAGCTTACCTGCGTCTACAACACGAACTTCATCGGTTATGCGGTAGCCTTCGGTGTAAAGATACCTGCGCAGCAGATGCTCCTTTGACTGAGGCTGCAAAACAAAGCCTATGTGTTCAGGCTCATTACGGACAAACGCGGCATCGGACAGTATATGTACAATAAGTTCACCGCCCATGCCCGCAACTATTACACGGTTGGTTTTAATTCCGTCAAGTCCGTTTAGACCGTCTGTTTTTACAACGTCAATTTTTTGAGCAAAAAAAGAACCTGCGGCATTTATATTCTCGCGGGCAGCACGGCAGGGGCCTTCGTTGATATCCGTTGCCGTAACATGCTCAAATCCCAGCTCCGAAACCAGGTACATGGGTAATTTTGCATGATCAGTACCCACATCTACAGCGCAAAGAGCATCGTTGTTTTTCTCACACGATAAACGAACGGCGGCAGTTTCTGCCACCGTTTTAAGCCGTTTGCCGATATTGATTTTTTTATTTTGTTGCGAGGTAATCATTGATTTTTTCAACAAGTTCGTCGCAGTTTACACCGTGAACTTCGCAAGCCTGTTCAACAGTTTCGCCTCTTGCAGAGGGGCAGCCGAGGCAATGCATGCCGATTTCAAGGAAAAACTTGGAGCAATCCTTTTCTGCATCAAGGATATCGCCGATGATTGTGTCTTTTGTAATCTGTGTCATTTTTAGACCTCCATAATATTTAAAAATTGTTATGGAATTATTATATACCATACATTTGATTTTTTCAATGATTTTTTCTGAAATTCATGTTTTTTTTACCTTTACGCTTTATATTATAGAAAGAAAATGAAAAAACCGCTTTACTTTTTGATCACAAAGTGGTATAATAGTATAGATTTTTATATTATGGAGATTTATGCTTGATGATAATTCTGGGAATAGACCCGGGATACGCCATTGTGGGCTTCGGCGTTATCGGATACTCAAACAACAATCTGGTGCCCATCGAATACGGTGCCATCACAACTCCTGCCCATACAAAAACCGAGTTTCGCCTTTGCGAAATCTATGACGGCATATGCGAACTTTGCGATAAATTTCACCCGGATGCACTATCTATTGAAGAACTGTTTTTCAACAGCAACGCAAAAACCGCAGTAAATGTTTGTCAGGCACGCGGAGTTATACTGCTTGCCGCATCACGCAGGGGGATACCCGTTTTCGAATACACTCCCCTCCAAATCAAGCAGGCGGTAACCGGTTACGGCAGAGCCGAAAAACATCAGATGATTTCCATGGTAACCACTCTTTTGAATCTTAAAAAACCGCCCAAACCCGATGATACGGCAGATGCACTTGCCGCCGCCATATGCCACGGCTACAGCTCATCTTCATCACTTTTCAAATTACAATAAACGGAGAATTTATGTTTTACTACATCAACGGAAAACTCACCCTGCTTCGTCAGGAATGTGCAGTTATAGATTGCGGCGGCGTGGGTTACATGCTTTCCATAAGCGCTACAACACACGCACGGCTTTTAAGATCGCACACATTTCTGCCCGACGGCACCTGTGACGGAAAAGAACAAAAATTATATACCCACTTCGCAGTAAAAGAAGACTCCCAGGAACTGTACGGCTTTTATGACGAGGAAGAACGCGATATTTTTAAACTGCTGATTACTGTTTCGGGAATAGGTCCCAAAGGCGCCCTTTCGGTACTTTCTGCCCTTACCCCCGGAGAAATATCCGTTGCGTGTGCATCAGACGATGCAAAAGCCATCGCCCGTGCCAACGGCATAGGTCTGAAAACCGCACAAAAAGTTATAATTGAGCTCAAAGATAAAATTTCAAAAATCACAAGCAACTCTGCCTCTGATGCGGATAACGATTCAGACGATATCCACCTTTCCGCATCCAACGCCAACGATGCCATTTCCGCCCTTACCGTGCTGGGATACAGCAAAGCCGAAGCGGCAAAAGCTGTTAAAGCCGCAGGGGATGGTACAGTTGAAGACATTATACGCAAAGCGCTT
>JAZSGA010000279.1:0-6436 GCA_045532495.1 Eubacteriales bacterium
GGTATATCCCGTGAAGAGGCTGTTGATAAGTTTAAATTCGGTTTGAACTGTCTTTTTGAGGGAATAAAACAATAACACGCTTTAAAAACAGATTCATTCTGTTTTTAAAATACACAGCACACACTGTGCTGAACAATTAGATACGGGATTTGTCCCGTTAATTATTTGCCAGCACACAGTGTGCTGGCGGCGGAACAATAATAAACGGTGGATGGTGAGCTGAAGTTTTTGGTCAATAAATACTCCAGCACACACCGTGCTGAAAGGGGGTTTGTGTTTTGAGTATAAAATTTTTGGGCACAGGGTACTATGTTCCCGATAAGATTGTAACAAATGATGATTTAGCGTGTATGGTGGATACTTCCGATGACTGGATAATGACACGTGTTGGAGTATCGCAGCGTCGTGTTTCTACAAATCAGACAGCCGAAGACTTTGCTGTTAATGCCGCAAAGATGGCTTTAAGCTCATCCGGTGTGAGTGCTGACGAAATAGATCTTATAATAGCGGCTTCGATTACTTCGGATAATATTTGTCCCACGGTTGCAGGCGCTGTGCAGATGGCGATCGGTGCTGAATGTCCTGCTTTTGATATAAATTCAGCCTGCAGCGGATTTATGTTTGCGCTTGAAACAGCAGTATCGTATATTGAGCGTGGAAACATCCGCAATGCTCTTGTGATCGGTGCGGAAAGAATGAGCAAGCTCGTTGATTGGAATGACAGAAGCACTTGTGTTATATTTGGCGATGGAGCAGGAGCTGCGGTTATCTGTCCCGGTGACGGATATCTTGCATCTTCTATTTATACAAAAGCCGGTGATACAGTGCTCAAAATATCCGATAACAGCGGCAATTCGCCTTTTTATTCAAAAGAAAAGTGCGATGCAAAAATCTTTATGGACGGGCAGGAAACTTTTAAATTTGCAGTAAACAAAATCGTCAATGATATAAAAGCTCTGACTGAAAAACTTGGCATTACTATAAATGATATAGACCATGTTGTTACACATCAGGCTAATATCAGAATAATCGATTTTGCTTCCAAGCGACTTGGCATACCACGCGAAAAGTTTTTTGTCAATATTGAAAAATACGGTAATACTTCGGCTGCCAGCGTACCAATTGCACTTGCCGAGCTCAATGCTTCGGGAAAATTAAAACGCGGAGATATTGTGGCTATGTCGGCTTTTGGTGCAGGTTTATCTGCTGCGGCTTGTATTATAAAATGGTAAAAATTAAATTTAATTTTTGGAGGAATTTATTATGACATTCGAAAAAATTGCAGCGATCCTTTCTGAACATCTTGACATTGATGTGGTAGAAATCACAAAAGAATCTTCTTTCAAGGACCTCGGCCTTGATTCTCTTGACACCGTAGAAATACTTATGGAAATCGAGGATGAATTCGGTATCGAAGTTAAAATCACCGATGTGGGCGAAACCGTAGGCTCTCTTGTTGCCTATGTGGATTCCAAGGCAGAATAATGGTTTACACAGACCTTTGCAGCCTGCTTGGCATAAAATATCCATTAATTCAGGGCGGTATGGCTCATATTTCAGATGCAAACCTTGCATCTGCCGTATCTGCCGCAGGAGGGCTTGGAATAATATCTGCAGCAAGCGGAAACTGCTGTGCTGTAAGTAACGAAATAGATAAGTTAAGAGCAATTACAGATAAGCCTTTCGGAGTAAATATTATGCTCAGGGGCGAAAATATCGACGAAATTGCAAAGCTTATGTGTGAAAAAAAGCCCGAGGTTGTTACTACTGGTGCAGGCACTCCCGATAAATATATTCCTATGTGGAAGGAAGCCGGAATAAAGGTTATACCCGTTGTACCCTCGGTTGCCATTGCAAAACGGTGTGAAAAATCTGGTGCTGATGCTGTTATAGCAGAAGGCGGCGAATCGGGCGGTCATGTGGGTGATCTTACAACCATGGCTCTTGTGCCGCAGGTTGTGGATGCTGTTAATATTCCTGTTATTGCAGCCGGAGGTATTGCAGACGGAAGAGGCGTGGCATCTGCGCTTATGCTTGGTGCGTGCGGAGTTCAGATGGGCACAGTTTTCCTTACAGCCAATGAGTGTAAGATTAGCGAAGCGTACAAACAGAAGGTTATTAAAGCCAACGACACAGCAACAATTGTTACCGGTAGACGTCTTGGTCATCCGGTAAGAAGCATTAAAACAGCTTTTTCGCGTGAATATGCAAGGCTTGAATACAGCGATATCAGCGATGACGAGCTTGAACAGCTTGCTGTGGGCACTTTGCGTGCCGCGGTTGTTGACGGTGATGACAAACGAGGCTGTTTCCTTGCAGGACAGATTGCGGGGATGGTTGGCTCGCAGATTTCTTGTTTGGAAATAATATCAAGTATTATGAATCAGACCGAAACAGTATTGAAAGGAGCATCGAAATGGGTAAAATAGCTTTTGTTTTTTCCGGTCAGGGAGCACAGTATCCCGGTATGGGAAAAACCTTATATGATATTGGCGGCAAAGCAAAAGAATTATATGATTATGCGGAAAAGCTTCGTCCCGGAACAATGTCACAGTCCTTTGAAGGTACCGAGGATGAGCTTAAGCAGACATGTAATACACAACCCTGCCTTTATCTTGTCGACCTTTGTGCCGCTGTTACTCTTGAAGAAAACGGTATAGTGCCCGATGCTGTTGCAGGCTTTTCGTTAGGAGAAGTTGCCGCTCTTGCTTATGCTGGTGCTTATAGCTATTCGGACGGTTTTTTAATCGTTACAGAGCGTGGAAAACTTATGGATAAGGCGGCAAAACAGTTTGACACAGCAATGTATGCCGTTCTTAAACTTGATGCAGATACTGTGACAAAAACAGCTTCTGAATTTGAATCATTGTATGCTGTCAATTATAATTGTCCCGGCCAGACTGTAGTGTCAGGTCTTAAATCTTCTTTTGCGGATTTTGATAAAAAAATTTCAAGTCTTGGAGGCAAATGTTTGCCGCTGGCTGTAAGTGCGGCTTTTCATTCTCCTTTCATGGCAGAAGCTTCAGGTGAGTTTACAAGAGTCCTTAAAAAGTTTAGAATAACTGCTCCACAAATGCCCGTCTACGCAAACATAACTGCGAAACCTTATGGTAATGACGTTGTGGAGATGCTTGGTATGCAGATGAAAAGCCCTGTGAAATGGCAGGAAACCGTTGAAAACATGATAAATGACGGTTTTGATACTTTTATTGAGGTTGGCGCAGGGAAAACTCTCAGCGGTCTTATCAAAAAAACTTCTAAAGATGTCAAAATATTCTCGGTGCAGGACGCATCTGATATCGAAACTGTTGTAGGAGGACTTAAAAATAATGCTTGATCTGAGTGGAAAAACAGCAATTGTAACAGGAGCATCACGGGGTATAGGTGCAGCCATTGCAAAAAAATTCGCATCGCTGGGTGCAAATGTTGCAATTATATATTTCGGCAATGAATGTAAGGCACAAGAAGTGAAAGGTGACATTGAATCAAAAAATTCTGTAAAATGCAATACATATAAATGTGATGTTTCGGATTTTGACCAATGTAAGGGTACTGTAGCAAAAATCACAGAGGATATAGGTGCTCCGGATATACTTGTCAACAATGCAGGTATCACAAAGGACAGCCTTATCATGACCATGGAAGAACAGGATTTTGATGCTGTTATCAATACAAATCTCAAAGGTTGCTTCAATATGATAAAGGCATGCGGACGCGCTTTTATTAAAAAGCGCTACGGAAAGATAATAAATGTATCTTCGGTGTCCGGATTGATGGGTTTGGCAGGTCAGGCAAATTATTCATCTTCCAAAGCAGGTGTGATCGCACTTACAAAGGTTACAGCCAAAGAATTCGGCGGTAAAAACGTGTGCTGCAACGCCATTGCTCCGGGTTTTATAGCTACTGATATGACAAACGATCTTGAAAACACAGATTCATTCATATCATCTATCCCTCTCAAAAAGCCGGGTACACCCGATGATGTTGCTAACCTTGCGGCTTTTCTTGCAGATGGCAGTTCGGATTATATCACCGGTGAAGTTATCCGCATAGACGGCGGATTGGCAATGTAAAATACCAAAAAAGGTGGTGTTTATATGAAAAGAGTAGTAATTACCGGCATGGGAGCCATAACTCCTGTCGGATGTGATACCGGTAGCTTCTGGGAATCACTTAAAAACGGAAATTGCGGCATAGATAATATAACAAAGTTTAATACATCTGAGTACCGTGTAAAGCTTGCGGCGGAAATAAAAGATTTTGATCCTTTGCTTTATATGGAAAAGGGTGAAGTGAGAAAAACAGATAAATTTGTTCAATACGCCATTGCTGCCGCTTCTCAGGCTGTAAATGACAGCAGTATCGTAGGAAAGGTTGACAGTAGCCGTTTTGGAGTATATTTCGGTACAGGCGTGGGCGGTTTTGATACCTTTGTTTCGGAGCATGATAACATGCTTGCCCGTGGCCCTTTGCGTGTTTCTCCGCAATTTATTCCCAAAATGATACCCAATATGGCAGCAGGAAATATTGCAATTCGTTTTGGGGCAAAAGGTCCTTGTATTTCTATTTCAACAGCATGTGCCAGCGGCACTTCTGCCATTGGCGAAAGTTTTCGTGCCATACGTCTTGGCTGTGCCGATGCCATAATTGCAGGGGGCGTTGATGCTGCCATATCTCCTCTTGCTGTTGCCGCGTTTATGAATTGCATGGCACTTACCGAGAGCGATGATAAATGTGCCGCATCCATACCTTTTGACAAAAGACGAAGCGGCTTTGTTATGGGTGAAGGTGCAGGTGCACTTATTCTTGAGGAATATGAGCATGCTATTAAACGAGGTGCGAAAATATATGCAGAGGTTGTCGGATACGGCAGTACATGTGACGCTTATCATGTTACCGCTCCCGATCCCGAAGCTGAAGCATCGGGAAGAGCAATTGCTGATTGCTTTAAAGAATGCGGTTTTAACGGAAAGCCCGAAGAGATATACTATAATGCACATGGCACAAGTACGCCCATGAATGATAAAACCGAAACAAAGGCACTTAAAAATGCCTTTGGCGAGGATGCTTATAAGATAAATATAAGCTCCACCAAATCCATGACCGGACATCTTCTCGGAGCGGCAGGCGCCATAGAGGCGATTGCAAGCGTGTGTGCATTGAACGATAACATCGTTCCTCCAACCGTCGGACTTAAGGAAAAAGATGAAGAATGTGATCTTAATTACACACCCGAAACAGCAAAAAGTGTGCCTGTTTCCCTTGCTATGTCGGCTTCCCTTGGTTTTGGCGGCCACAATGCTTGTGTTGCTTTTGCTAAAATCTGAGGTTTATCATGAATATTGAAGAAATAAAAAAGATCCTTCCCCACAGAGAAAATATGCTTTTGCTTGACAGCGCAGAACTTGACGGTAAAATTGCCTGCGGTAAAAAAAGTATAACCGGTGATGAATTCTTCCTAAAAGGACATTTTCCGGGAAACCCCGTTGTGCCGGGAGTGATTTTGTGCGAAATTATGGCACAGTCTGTATGCGTTTGCCTTGCCGAAGAACTTGATTCGGATTCTGTTCCTTATTTCACGGGGCTTAATAATGTAAAGTTTAAAAATACGGTAAAACCGGGAGATCTGTTTGAAACCAAATGCGAAATAACGCGTGTGATGAAGCCGTTTTACTTTGCAAAAGGCAGTGGATATGTTGACGGTAAGCTTTGCGTATCGTGCGAGTTTTCATTTGCCGTTACCTCTGCAGAAAATTAATAAAGGTGTATGATCGATGAAAAATATTCTCAGTTATCTTAAGTTGACTAAAGGCGCAACTGACAAAGTATGTAAAGGCTGCGGCAAAGAAATCAAATACGAAGCTTTGTCAAAAAATTCCATGATATGTCCCGAGTGCGGCACTTATATGCGAATGGGTGCATGGGAACGTATAAATGATGTGGTTGATGAAAACAGCTTTAAAGAATTTGATAAAGATTTAAAAAGCATCAATCCCATTGATTTTCCCGGCTACAACGAAAAACTTAATGAGGCAAAAAAGAACAGCGGTCTTTCGGAAGCTGTTGTTTGCGGTATGGCTGAATTAAACGGAATTCCGTGTGCAATGTTTGTCATGGATTCTAATTTCATGATGGGAAGTATGGGTTCTGTTGTGGGTGAAAAGATAACACGATTGTTTGAAATCGCAACTTCCAAAAAGCTTCCCGTAATCGGTTTTGTAACCTCGGGCGGAGCAAGAATGCAGGAAGGTATTCTTTCTCTTATGCAAATGGCTAAAGTAAGCGGAGCAGTGAAACGACACAGCGACGGTGGAAATCTGTATATATCCGTTCTTACCGATCCCACAACCGGCGGAATTACGGCAAGCTTTGCAATGCAGGGTGATATAATTATTGCAGAACCAAAAGCGCTTATCGGTTTTGCCGGTGCGCGCGT
>JAZSGA010000008.1:0-6488 GCA_045532495.1 Eubacteriales bacterium
GGATGAATTTTTTTGTGTTCTACGGGAGGCGTGGTCTGCGGTATAAGGGTATAGGGCTGTAAGGTTTCTTTGACAAGGGCGTTATGCCAGGCGGAAATGTCGTAATCGGTGCTGTACCAGTTGTTATCCCATTTTAAAAGATTTATATCCTCGGAAAACTGGGTTTCGTAGCCTAAAATATAACGTGCAGTGCGTGCTTGCGATTCCTTGTATTTCCAGGTACTGTCGCTGATAACGGTTTCGGTAGATCCATCGGCATAGGTTATTTCAAGCTGAGCTATCATGCCGTGCAGGTTGTCTGCGCTGACAAGGGATATGTTGTAAAGCCCCTGATAATAAACATGTACGCCGATGGTGTTGGGCGCATTTTGCTTAATCAGCGAGGTTACGTCAAAGCAGTTGTAATTGTATGCATAAGTAAATGATTGCGCAGGCCCTTCGCCAGCAAAAACGGAGTTTACATACAGCTTATATACGTCATCTCCCGTTATAAAAAGCAGCGCCCTTGAGATATTGCAAGGCTTTACGGTAAAATCCTTGCGGAAAAGAGTGTGAATGTTCTGTGTTTCCGTGGCATATTCGTGCTGACGGGTGTTTTCGTGCAGTGTGCGCAAGGGGAGCTTAAAAAAGCGTTCGGTGGTGAGCATTTTTGCTTTCCAATTTACTGTTTTACCCACAACAGCGCGGTATATATAGTTGTCGTAAGGTGTTATCACTTTTCAAGACCTCCCACTTCCCACGAATACATGGTATCATGCCTGCATGTTCAGTCACAGTATAATCCGTTTTTAAGTTTCTGTCAAGAAAAACAATTATGCATAAAGGTATTGATTTTTTGAATTATAGGGGATATAATCAAGTTAACGTTGACAGTATCAACGTAAAATACTACTAACTGTCACGGAGGTGTGTTGTATGGAAAAGCAGGTTGTTAATACCGATGTTCTGGTAATAGGAAGCGGTCCTTCGGGATTTTGTGCGGCATATACTGCGGCAAAAAACGGTGCTCGTGTTATTCTTGTTGAGCAATGCGGCGATGTGGGCGGCATATCCACAACCGGTCTTATGAGCCATTGGACAGGCACCTGCGGAAGCCCCTTATACCATGAAATACTCAAAAGAAGTGCCGACAAAAACGAAGGGGATTTGCACGGAGTGATCACAAATGTAATTGATCCCGAAAAGCTTAAAACCCTGTACCTTGAAATGCTGTGCGAAGCAGGTGTTACACTTATGCTTTACACCTTTGCCTGCGATGCAATAATGGATAACAACACGGTTAAAGGTGTTACTGTTGTAAACAAATCTGGCTTTACGGATATTTATGCCCACACCGTAATAGATGCCACCGGCGACGGTGATATAGCATATAAAAGCGGAGCGGAATTTATAAAAGGCAGGGAAGAGGACGGAAAAATGCAGCCTGCCACGCTGATGTTCAAGGTTGGCGGTGTTGATTACAGCCGTGCTGTTTTTCCCGGCTCTTTTGAAACGCTTGTACCCACGGAAAAAGGCGAGCTTCAGGCGCTGGCAAAAGAAATACTTCCCGCACCCGCAGGGCATGTGCTGCTGTATAAAACAACATTGCCCGGTGTTGTAACCTGCAACATGACAAACTGTCTTGAAATTGACGGCACAAATGCACAGGATCTTACAAAGGCAACGGTTGTATGCCGCAATCAGATGGATCACATAGTAAAGTTTTTAAGGGAATATGTGCCCGGCTACGAAAACTGCTATATAATAAGCTCGGCTTCTCTTATGGGAGTAAGGGAAACACGTCATTTTAAGGGCGAATATACCATCACCAGGGAAGATATCCTTGAGGCAAAGGTTTTTGATGACTATGTGGTAAAGGATGCTCACTTCAATTTTGATGTTCACAACATATCGGGTGCAGGTCTTGATAAAACCGGAGTTCAGCACGGATTTACACAGAAGTGCGGATATACTATTCCGTACAGATGCCTTGTTCCGCAAAAGATTGAAAATCTGCTTCTTTGCGGAAGAAATATATCCGGCACCCACATTGCCCATTCCAATTTCCGTGCCATGCCCATATGTGCAGGTATAGGCGAAGCGGCAGGTGCCGCAGCTGCCATTGCAGCACAAAAGAAAGTTGCGGTAAGAAATGTTACTGCGGAAGAAATAAGAGCTATGATATTCTGATGATTCGGGCTGTATCAAAACAATATGATACAGCCCGAATTTTATGAAAAATCACAAATATTCGTAAGGGGAGATGCGTGCATCGTCCCGATTTTTTTGCACAATGTGATTGATACAGCACCTTATAAATGTGCAAATAATTCAAAAAATTGTGCATTGATTTTTTTGCGTGTTATTGATATAATAGTATGAATCTTTATTTAACAAAATCTGAAAGGAGTTTTTGTTATGAAAACAACAAAAAGGTTTTTGCCGCTGTTTATGGCTTTGTGCATGATCCTTACCTGCTTCACTTTTTCCGTGGGCGCAGAAGATCAGGCGGAAACAGTGGTAGTTTGTGCCGATACTGCATATCAGCCTCTTGAAGGCGAAAAGGTGTTTACCACAGTATCAGATGCCATCACCTATCTTGGTGTGGACGGAGGCACTGTATACATTAAAGGCGACATAAGCTTTGCTAACCCCAACAGCTCAGAGGCTCCTATTAATTTCGAGGGCAGTGTTGATAACAGAGGGGCTGTTACCATCCGAGGATACGGCAATGTCAACACCGGCGGAAGCGTGTCATTTGCAAATACAAACCCCGGTGTAGCATATACAAAGGGCGATATCATTTTTGAAAACCTTACTATCCACGGTGCGTCAACCGAATTTCCTTTTGCGGCCATTGGTCACAAGATGATTTTTGGTGAAGGCCTTTCTACTCCGAGCGGAAAGTATCTGATCGGCGGCAGAAGTGACGGTGGCGGAGATGTATCTGCTGACGTTTATTCGGGTTCGTTTGGATATGTAGTTCCTATTTTCTACAACTATGCATGGGGAAACAAAATAAACGCTTCATCGGAATATAACATATATGGCGGCACTGTTTCCACGTTATTGCTTGGTGTGAGAAATCTTTCGAGCGAAAACAGAACCTGGCAGGTAAACGGCGAAGTTGTTGCAAATGTTTACGGTGGCACTGTTACCAGTGCTTATGTGGGACATCAGCAACATGGAGCTGTTTTGGGCGATGCCTACATCAACATATATGGCGGAAATCTTTCAAATGTAGGCTTTGTGAGTCTGCCGAAGGATGAAGCCAGCACACAGAAGTTCGGAAATGCTGTTATCTCTGTTTATTCCAAGGGATATAACGGTTCAACCTTTACAAAGGCGATTGCTGTCAAGCAGGGGAGCAGTACACCTGTAAAGACCGACAGTTCAAAAAAGTTTATTGCAATAATCAACAATTCCGAGGACAATGTCCATTCGTTTGATTCTTCTCTTTCGGGTGAATATATTGACTATATGCTTAAGGTAGAAAACGGAAACGCAGTTCCCGTTTTTGAAAGAACTACCGCAAACGATCCTTCTACAAGCACCTTCAAGGGCTTCCGTTTCAATGCCGACGGCGGCAGCAAATATTATTTCCCTGTAATTGACGGCAAGCGTCTTGAGCCCTCCGAAGACGGACTTTATGACCTTTCTGCATATGAGAACAAGGGCGAGATCAATGTGACTCTGAGAGAATTTCTTACTCCCGTTGTCACAACCAATGAAAGCTTTGTTCCCGCAGAAGACGAAAAGGTGTTTACAACTGTTTCCTCTGCCATTGATTATCTTGGCAAATCCGGCGGAGAAATTTATATTTACGGTGACATAAGCTTTGCTAACGGCAACGGTGACCCTCTTGATTTTGAGGGAACTACAGACGGACGAGATGTTGTAACACTTCGAGGTTACGGTGATGTCAACACCAGTGGTAGTATAAGCTTTGTCGGCACAATTCCCAGTACATCATATATTAAGGGCGACATTGTTTTTGAAAACCTTACTATCTACGGACCGTCATCCGAATATCCTTTTGCGGCACTCGGACATAAAATAACATTTGGCGAAGGACTGCTTACGCCCAGCGGAAAATATCTTCTTGGAACACGAGGAGAAGCAGGAAACCAGACTGTAGATGTTTATTCCGGTTCATTCGGTTATACAACGCCCATATTCTGCTACACTGCTAACGGCAAGAAGGTGGACACTTCTTCTGTGTACAACATTTATGGTGGATCCATAAACTATATACTTCTTGGCGTGAGAAATATTGCGGGCGAAAGTGCTATCTGGAAGGTAAACGGAAACAGTGTTGTGAATGTTTACGACGGTACAGTTAATAATGCCTTTGCAGGACATCAACAGCATGGAGAGGTTCTTGGAGATTCTTTCCTGAATCTGTACGGCGGAACCATAAAAAATGTAAGCTTCGAAGGAATGCCAAAAACTGATACCAGCACTCAGCGTATGGGAAATGTTGTGATTTCAATTTTTTCCAAGGGTGTAAACGGTTCAACTTTTAAAAAGGCTATAGCGGTAAAACAGGGCAGTTTTGTTCCTTCAAAAACCGACAGCTCAAAGAAATTTATTGCAATTATCAACAACGCCAACAAGGGCACTCACAGTTTTGATAGCTCTCTTTCTGCAGAAACTGTAGATTATATGCTCAAGGTAAACGGCGGTGCTGCAGAGGCGGTGTTTGAGAGAACTATCGCCAATGATCCTTCAACTAGTACTCTTAAGGGCTTCAGATTCACGGCAGAATATGAAGGCGCCGAGCCTTACGTGGGCAATGTTAAGCTTGTTAAGGATGCAAACGGTGTTTATGACCTTTCCGCTTACGAAAACAAGGGCGAAACCGTTGTTGATTTCAAACACTACGGTCAGCACTGGGTAAAATACGGCGCAACAGGCACAGGTGCTTCTCCTGAAAATCCTGCTCCTTCCGTAACATACCTTATAAACAACTCCATTGCAAATACATATGCCGCAGGCGAAGAAGTAACAGTATATGTTCTTCAGGATGACGGCGAAGAGCTTTACAACTCCACAGCTTATGTAACATCCGATACAAGTTACGTGGCACAGCCCATAGGTGAAAAGCCTGTTTCGCACATCCTCCCCTGGAAATCCTCCACCGATACAGCAGCTGCCGAGCATGCTGCAAGTATAGTTGTAAAAAGCTACGATGACGGCGGAGCGGACAAGCATTACCTTATGTTCTCCGATGTTCTCGGTGTTCCCGCAAATCTTGAGCTTTCGGGCGATACCACATTCGACAACATTATCCTTGTAAGCCCTAAAAAGGATCATCAGAGCATATACACCAACGGACACAATGTTCAGTTTACCGAAAACTGCGTAATGAAGGGCATCAATGCTTATTATGCCGAAAACGGTGATACCGCATGGAACGGTACATTTGTTGATTCCCAGGGCACAAACGCTGTTATGAACAAGGACGGCGGAAACATTGCTATTGATTTCCCGTTCCAGGCAACAACTTCCGGCAGACAGATAACAGTCGGTGCCGAGGGCGATACATTTACAAAGGATGCAAACATATACATCAACAGCACTTCTGTAAAAACACCCATTTATATCGGCAACACCACATTCAACAAAAACCTCAACATAATTTCCGCAGGCACCAACGTGCTCAACATAAGATACGGTGCAAACGCGGCGGTTAATGGTGCAATACAGCACATTTACGATAACAGCACAGCTACACTTAACAACATCGATTATTTAAGAACATCCCTTGGTAACCTTGAAGCCATAAATCCCGCAGGCGGTATGTGGGTTCTCAGAACAGAACATACCGAAACCGAAACCGGCGGCATGTATGTTGATGTTACCGAAACAGCAGGCACATTCAAGTGCACCCGTGAGGGCGGCATACTTCTTGCACAAAACACCGCAACCCTTGAACACACAGTATCCAAAAACGGCCTGCTTACCATTCCTGCCGGCACATACGATGTTTACTTCCTTAAACCCGAAGAAGGCAAAAAGCATGTAAATGCAAAAACATTTATCGTTGCCATGGAAGATACCGAAGTGGATCTTTCAGCCGAGGATCACAGAATTCTTGAAGGACAGATATTCCTTGGATGGAAGAACGAAACCACGGGTGTAACTCCCGGCACAACAGCCACACTTTCTGCAGGCGATGTGCTTACCGCACAGTATGATACCTACGATACAGGCTACGGCGGAGAATTCTATATTTACGGTGTGCAGATGCGTGTCACCTCGCCCAACGGTTTAAGATACATAATCGACCGCAAGAATTCTCTCCTTGAAAAGCTTGGCGGAGAAGATAATATTATCGAAAGCGGTTCCATTGTACTTCCCACCGTCCTTACCCACGGTAAGGATATGGAATACGGTGTGACTATATACGATAACGCAAACAGATCTCTCACCACACTTCCTCACCACCCCAAAGTTGAGCTTGGTACACCTGCGGCTGTTCCCGCAAAGAATATATTCAGCGTCCG
>JAZSGA010000207.1:0-2914 GCA_045532495.1 Eubacteriales bacterium
ATGCTTACAACGAAAAGTATGTTGATATGATCGAAGTTGGTATCGTGGATCCTACAAAGGTTTCCCGTTCCGCTTTGCAGAACGCCGCATCCGTTGCATCCATGATCCTCACCACCGAAGCTCTTGTTGCCGATAAGCCCGAGCCTCCCGCACCTGCGGCAGCTCCCAACCCCGGCATGGGCGGAATGTATTAATTCCATAAATAATTAATAATTGCGGAGTGCCATAAACGGCACTCCGCAGTTTTATTTTTGCCGCTAAACGCAAAAACTCCCGTGGTTTAGCTTGGGGTGCTAAAGGACAGTTTTATTAAAATTAAGCCTCGGCAAGATTTTCTTGCCGAGGCTTTTGTATTAAATCTTTTCTGCAATTATTACATCCATACAATGCTTATGAGGAACACCACTGCTATTACAATCAAAAATTCTTTCTTCATTCTTTCTGAACAACCAATCGTAATAGTACGTCAATAGCTCTCCTGATTTCCAATTTCCTGCGGCAATTTCGCTTTCTTCGATATCGGGTGGTAATGGAATGAATGGTTTTCTAACAAAAACATTTATGACGTTTATTCCGTTTGCCGCGGTGTGTATCTTCAAACTGTCAATGACACTTTTGCGTTGTTCTTGCGGTATATAATGAAATACTCCGCTCGAAAAAATTATGTCAAAATCCGCTCCAAGCCTAAAATTACGGATATCTGCTTTGAAAAATTCTATTTTAACACCACAGTGATCGGCAAGCTCACGTGCCTTTGATAAGCCTTGTTCCGAAATATCAAAAGCAGTTACATTGTATCCATTTCTTGCGAGGAAAACAGCATCCTTACCTTCACCGCACCCTATGTCAAGCACTTTATATGGTCTGGTCGGAGGTTTGAGACGCATAATCTCATAACAAAGATGGTTGGGCGACAAGCCCCAATAATAGCCCTCCATATTATATCGTTTGTCATAGTCGGTGAGCGATTGCAAAGAGTATCCAAGCAAAGAGTCTATAGAAACCTTAAGAGTAGCAGCAAGTAGGGGGAGAATTGTAACATCGGGATAAGAAGTACCATTTTCCCATTTTGAAACGGCTTGAAAAGAAATATTGAGCTTTTCCGCCAATGCCTGTTGAGTCAATCCAAGCGATTTCCGCCTGTCAGTTATTATTTTACTGATATTCATAAGCATATCCCCCCTTTAAGAAGCAATTATATTATACCACATCAGAAGATCATGGTCAATAACGCGCTTGTTGAACATTACAAGCTCTTTCTACTGACAGTTGAAGCCTTTGCACCACTACAATTAGTGGTGAGTAAGTGCGCACTCACGGATAAGAAAAAAGCCTCCCTTGTGTAAAGGGAGGTGGCACGGCAACGCCGTGACGGAGGGATTGTAGAAGCTAAAATTTGCGCAATAACAATCCCTCAGCCGCCTTCGGCGTCAGCTCCCTTTACACAAGGGAGCCGCCGGGTGTAGCCGTTTGTCTTTCTATTGAATTATTGTAAAAACTGTCCTTTAGAACCGGATCCTTTCCCACGGGAGCTTTTTTATAAAACCGAATTAATATGCAACGCCCTGAGCCAGCATAGCTTCGGCAACCTTGATAAAGCCTGCGATATTAGCGCCTGCAACAAGGTCATCGCCCATGCCGTAAGTGTTGGCAGCCTGGATGGAGTTGTTGAAGATATTCTTCATGATCATCTTAAGCTTTTCGTCAACTTCTTCTGCGCTCCAGCTGTAACGCATGGAGTTCTGGGACATTTCAAGACCGGAAACAGCAACACCGCCGGCATTAACAGCCTTGGAGGGAGCGATCTTGATGCCCTTTTCCTTGAGGTAAGCAATAGCTTCGTTGGTGGTGGGCATGTTGGATACTTCGATGTAGTACTTAACGCCTGCATCAACGATCTTTTTAGCTTCTTCAACGCCAACTTCGTTCTGGGTAGCGCAAGGCATAACAATGTCAACCTTTGTGCCCCAGGGTTTCTGACCGGGGAAGAACTCAACGCCGAACTTATCTGCGTAATCCTGAACCTTGTTACGGCAGGAAGCGCGCATTTCGAGCATGAAGTCGATCTTTTCGGGAGTGCTTACTCCGTCGGGATCGTAAATGTAACCGTCGGGACCGGAAATGGTAACAACTTTACCGCCCAGCTCGTTGATCTTTTTAACAGTACCCCAAGCAACGTTACCGAAGCCGGAAACTGCAAATGTTTTGCCCTTGATATCATCGCCGAAGTGCTTGAGCATTTCAACTGCGTAGTAAACTGCGCCGTAGCCTGTTGCTTCGGGACGGATAAGGGATCCGCCGTAGGAAATGCCCTTACCTGTAAGAACGCCGGTAAACTCGTTTCTCAATCTCTTGTACTGACCGAAGAGGTAGCCAACTTCACGCGCACCAACACCAATATCACCTGCGGGAACGTCGGTATCGGGGCCAATGTGCTTTGCAAGCTCTGTCATAAAGCTCTGGCAGAAGCGCATAACTTCTCCGTCGGATTTGCCCTGGGGATCAAAGTCGGAACCGCCCTTACCGCCGCCCATGGGAAGGCTTGTAAGGCTGTTTTTAAGAGTCTGTTCAAAACCAAGGAACTTGATGATGGAAGAGTTTACGGAAGGATGGAAACGCAGGCCGCCCTTGTAGGGACCGATAGCGGAGTTGAACTGTACACGGTAACCGCGGTTAACCTGAACATTGCCGTTATCGTCTACCCAGCTAACACGGAACTGGATAAAGCGCTCGGGCTCTACAAATCTTTCAATGATGCCTGCCTTCTGCAGGTCAGGTCTTTGTTCGATAACTACTTCAAGGGATTCAAGAACTTCCTTAACGCACTGAAGAAATTCAGGCTCGCCGGCACTTCTCTTTTCAACCTTTGCGTAGACATCATTAAGGTATTGAAGTTTAAACATTTTTATTACCT
>JAZSGA010000055.1:0-4970 GCA_045532495.1 Eubacteriales bacterium
TCGTGAAGACCGTGGGAACATCTTAATGCATCAACCGTTACGGGTTTGCCCATGTTTTCACGCTTGCGGTACCAGCAATGGATAAAACAGTTTATACCGTGTTCCACAGCCCATTTGATTTCCCAGTCGCACACCTCGGGATTTTCCTCATCGTAGTAGCCCATAAGGGGGGTGCGTTCGGGGTAATCGTGCAGATCGAGAAATGCGTTGTGCAGACCTGCAGAACCCTTTTTCCATGCCGCATAATAGTGAGCGGCAACTATGTATTTGGATGATACGGGATTGGGCTCGGGAATGTAATCCGTAAGTTTGATGTTATACATTTTGATGTCCTCCGAATTTTTTATTGTGATACTGTTAATATAATCGTTTTGAAAGTCAAGGGACGTATGCCGACTCGCATGGCATTACATGCAATGCAACGATTCATTGGTTACATTATATCATCAATGAATCTTTTTTTCAATATATTATTTGCCCAATATGTCGGTTATTTCGCACACATATACCATGTGATAATCTTTTCCGGGATAGCAGGAATCTATAATGCTTTTATCTATAAAGGAGTTTTCATCCATGTATTGAGCAAAGAGTTTTTTGCCTACAATTGTAAGCTTTGCCTCATCAAAGAATACGGCATTGCCGTTAACTTTTGCAGTTATACCTGCTTCTTTTATCTTGTCGCAATCTTTGCCTGAAGTTCTTCCGCATTTTGTGAGTGCGGCACGGAATTCTTCATCAAAGAAAGATAAAGTAACGGTATCGGATGCATCAATGAATTTTTTGGTAAAACGCTGAGGGCGCACAAAGCAGAAAAAGACGTTTTTGTTCCATAAAACGCCGATTCCGCCCCAACTTGCAGTCATGGTGTTGATTTTTTTATCCGTTCCCGTGTTTTCGGAATATGCGGAAATAAGCATCCATTCCTTGCCGATTTTGTTAAATGCGTTAAAATCAAGGTTTTCGGGTGCATAGTGTTTAAGCTCCATTTTAAAATACCTCTCTGATATGGGTTATGTATAATTATATGCCGTAAAAAGCTTTTTTACATATAACACTTTATAGTATCTTCTATCCAGTATGTGTATTGCGTGTCATTGCGTTCCAGCGGTTTCAGAAGACGGTAAATATCAAGACCGTCGGAAGCATCGTGCCATATATCTGCAAAAATGTAATCAAAATCCGAATTCTTTTTTGTTTTTTGGTCGGATGCAAACATAAGCGCATCGGTTTTGCAAATTTTTATTTTTTCTTTATTGGGAAACTGTGGAAGCAGGTATTTTTCAAACAGCGATATAACTTCGTTATCCACTTCCACCACTGTAACGCTTTGAACGTCCGGCTTGATTGCTGCCATGTACGCAAAGTAGCCAAGACCAAGACCGTAGGTTGCAACTCTGCCAAAGGCTTTGTCTATGGATTCTGCCATGGTTTCTACCTCATTGGGTGTTACCATCATCCATTCTCTGCCGTTTTGCATTATGCAGGGAAAACTGAATTCTGTGTCAAAAAAGCCAACACGAGGCAAGATCCTCCCATCGGGCAGCTCTTTCATATCGTCATAAGCAAAAAGTTCGTAAGGCTTGTATTTTTTGGTTACCAGCTCCCAGTTATCAGTTTTGATATTGGGGAATTTTATGTTGACGTAGTAAGGATCTTTTTTGTATTTTTCTGCGTCCATCAGCTTTATTGTGCCGGGCTGCCTTATGTACCCCGACATAATCTCACGGTTGTCAAAAAGATCAAGCGCCCCCGAAAGAAGTATCCTAAAGGCTTCTTCTTTGCTGACACCACATTCTGCCGCAGTTGTATTTACCTGTTCCTCTGTTATTGCATCGGGGCACTCGTTTATATAAAAACTTAGGCGTTCCAGCAACAGTTCGTTGTTTTCCTTGATTGTCATATCGATTCCTTTTTATAGTCAAAAGCAACCGAAACAATCGGTTGCTTTTGTATGTTTATTCGTTTTCGTTATCCTGATTTTCGGGTTCTACGGATTCGTCAGGCTGTGTTTCGGTACCTTCTGCGGGCTTAACTGTAAAAACAAGCTGACTTCTTTCGGCATTTTCCGAATCGCTTTGCTTTTTCTTTGCTTCGGCAATAGCGGCAATTTCGTCCATGGTGGGAGTGGGATCGGTATCCATAAGGAATTTGAACTGATCTTCATCCATGGTTTCGTATTTGAGAAGGAATTCTGCCGTAACGTGCATCTTGGTTTCGTTTTCACGGATAAGACGTTCTGCTTGTGCAAAGGCTTCGTCAATAATATGCTTGATCTCGCTGTCGATAAGAGCGGCGGTTTCGTCGGAGTAATTCTGTGTATTGTTAAAATCACGGCCGAGGAATACTTCGTCGTTGGAACGCTCGGATGCAAATGCGATGGGGCCAAGCTTTTCGCTCATGCCGTAGCGAGTAACCATGTTTCGAGCTATGGCTGTGGCACGTTGGATATCGTTGGACGCACCGCCGGAAATGTCATCAAAGAATACTTTTTCAGCCACACGTCCGCCGAGAATCATGGTTATTTCTTCCATGAGGCCTTTTTTGAATACGCTTACTTTATCCTCAAGCGGCACGGTGAGTGTATAACCCAAAGCGCGGCCTGTGGGGATAATAGATATCTGGCGTACGGGATCAACCGAGGGCAGGATGTGTGCAAGCACCGCATGACCAGCTTCGTGGTATGCTGTTTTTTTCTTTTCTTCGGGCTTGAATTTGAGGGATTTTTTCTGTGTGCCCACCATTATCTTAAGCGATGCTTCTTCAATATCTGACATGCCGATAAGTTTTTTGTGTTTGCGTGCGGCATGCAAGGCTGCCTCGTTAAGAAGGTTTGAAAGATCGGCACCGGTAAAGCCTACTGTTGACTGAGCTATCTTTTCAAGATCAACTGCTGCCTCAAAAGGTTTGCCTTTTGCGTGGACTTTAAGAATGTCAACTCTGCCCTTAAGATCGGGATAGTTTACGGTTACCTGTCTGTCAAAACGGCCGGGACGTAAAAGAGCGGGGTCAAGTATATCCGGGCGGTTGGTTGCGGCAATAACAATAACACCCTCGTTGCTGCCAAATCCATCCATTTCAACAAGCAGCTGGTTAAGAGTTTGTTCTCTTTCATCATGACCGCCGCCAAGACCTGCACCGCGGTGACGTCCTACTGCGTCGATTTCGTCGATGAATATAATACTGGGAGAATTCTTTTTTGCGTTTTCAAAAAGATCACGAACTCTGGAAGCACCCACACCAACGTACATTTCCACAAAATCCGAACCGGATATTGAGTAGAAGGGAACTCCTGCTTCGCCTGCTACGGCTTTTGCAAGAAGCGTTTTACCTGTACCGGGAGGGCCCACAAGAAGTACACCGCGGGGGATTCTTGCACCGAGCTCGTTGAAACGTTCAGGACTCTTTAAGAATTCCACAACTTCCTTTAGTTCTTCTTTTTCCTCATCGGCACCGGCAACATCGGCAAATCTTACTTTGTTTTTGGAATCGTTGATAAGATGTGCGCGAGAGCGACCGAAGGAATTGATCTTTCCGCCTTTTCCGCCCATTGCCTGATTGATGGATACAAAATAGATTACAATTACAAAAACAAGCACCAGCAGGTAGGGCAGATAAGATATCCACCATGCCACTTCAACGGGTTCTTCGTAATCATAATTTTTTATAATCCCCGCCTCATGCTGTTCCTTTATAAGGTCGCCTGCATCGTACAGAAAAAGATCAATACTGCGCAGCTTGTAGGAGATCTGAGGCTCGTTTTCGTCAGCAAGGGTTATTATAAGCTTGTTGCTGTTGTCTATTTCGAATTCCGCAACCTTTTCGTCTTTGAAAAGCTGAATAATTTCGCTGTATTTAAGCTTTTCAGGTTCGGTTGTGTTTATCATCCATGATGTGATGCCTATCATGGATATGATTATAACAAGATAAAATGCAATTACTTTGATATTCTTTTTCATTAAGTGTTAAATCACTCCTTGCCACTTGATAAGAATGCTTTATAAAAAGCGATAATGGTCTTGTCTTTGCCGTTTTGGGGTTTGAATTCGTCAGCAGGTGCATTAAACAGCGGCAGAGCCGCCACGGCGTTTTCGCAACATACCAACGGAATAAGATGACGTTTTGACTGGGGGATTTTTTTATCGGAAAAAACTTTTTTAAGGTTTCTTGATATTCCACCCAAACGGAAAACATCTCCTTGCTGTCTGTTGCGGATAAAAGCATCTTTTTTAATTATATCAGAAACAATTTCAGTCTTTATATATAATCTGTAAATAATTTCTTGGTTTTTAATAACATCGGGGATTGTTTCTGCGTTTTCTGCCATATATATTGCATATTCTTCGTTTATAATATTCTGCCCTTTGTTCAGCGGAATATTATACGAAACGGAATCAGTTTGCGGAACAATTGATGTGAAATCAACACCATCGGAAGTTATTACCGCAAATATGTTGCCCATTACGGAAATTCTTTTGATGCCGCCGTTTTTACAAATATCTTCAACAGCTTGTGTTATGGCACTGACTTTTGCGTTTGATATGAATTCGGTTTTATCAAGCTGCAAATTGTACAGTTCGCGAATGTATCTGTGCTGCATTGCAGGCGGCAGGGAATATATTTCGAAGACCGTAAGTTTTTTTTGCAAAAGATCATCCAGCATATTGCCGAACATTTCTTTATCCAGCCTTGCCGAATCCGAAAGGCGGAATATGGAGTTTTCGACTTCGGGGTTGATTTTTTTGAGTTGAGGAATTATGCTGTGACGCAAAAAATTGCGGGTATAGTGTTCATCGCTGTTGGTGCTGTCGGTAACATAATCCTGACCTGCGTTGCAAAGATAATCCTCTATCTGCTGACGTGAGGATTCAATGAGCGGGCGTATAAAACTTTCTCTTACCGGCGGAATACCGCAAATGCCGTCGGGGGAAGTTCCTCTGCATATGTTGAAAATAACAGTTTCGGCGTTG
>JAZSGA010000162.1:0-2045 GCA_045532495.1 Eubacteriales bacterium
CAAGGAAGCCGAGCTTCTGGAAAAGACCGATGTAGCTTTCGTACCAGGAGCCGGATGCAACGTCCGCATAATTTGCGGTAACCTTGCCCTTGATGACATTTTCATCAACAACAACTCTTGTAAGAAGGGTTATTGCTTCTGCACGTGTCATATTGTTTTGGGGAAGGAATGTGCCGTCGGTATAGCCTGCCACATATTTTGCGTTTTTGTTTACTTTTACATCCACCTTACTTGCAACAGCCACGGTGTTTGTGCCTGCGGAAAGCTGATAAATGCCGTCTGCCGCAGAAACAACCTTGCCGTTGATGGTGGCTGTTTCGCAAGGGATTCCGTAAATATCAGTAAAGAGGAAGCCTGTTACGTTTGCACCGTCCATCTGGGGTTCGCAAAGGCCGCCCGAAAGCTTGATAACGTAATCTGCTGCGCCCGACGCCAGGTTAAGAACAGCATCAGCACCTGTGATAACGATCTTTTTGCCGGTAACTGTACCCTTGCCTGCGGTGATCTCGCCTGCAAAGTTGCCGCCGTTGAGCATAACTATTACGCTACCGTTGATGGTTGCGCCGGATTCGGCACCGATAACTGCGGAGGCAATTTCGCCGCCATCTATCTGAGTTGTAACATTACCGTTTATTGTACCGCCGGAGGAACCTGCAATAAGCTTTGTGATATTACCTTCGCCGATATTGAGGCGTGCATTACCTGTCATTGTGCCGGAGCCTATATTACCTGCCACAACGTTTTCAACCGTGCCACCTTCAAGAGATACATAAGTGTTGCCGTTTACGGCATGTCCGTTTACGGAGCCTGCCGCAAGGGTTGTATATGTACCCGCTTCAAGGGTAATGGCAGCATCGCCGTTGATGGTACCGGGAGCAATGGAGGGAGGCGTGGGATAGGTTATGATGTTGTCGCCGTCTGCCACATGCTTTTCGGTGTGGTATGTATCAAACTCGTTGCGAGTTGAAAAATCAAAACCGTTTGTAAAGAGGAAAGCACCCTCCGCCATACGTATATTGAGGAAGTCGAAAATGATATCGCCTGCAAGGTTTACTTCTTTTACGGGCGCTTCTGCAGAACCCGAGAAATTGAGAAGGTTACCTGAGGATTTTGTACCGATACCCTTGATGGTTATGGGAGCACGGCCTTTGATATCTTTAAAACCCGAAAGGTCAACATTACCTGTAAATACTATGGTGCCGCCGTCCTTGCCGAGTGCAGCAAGTGCATCGCCAAAGGATTTGTAGGTGACATAGGATTTGCCGTTATAGGATATTTTTCCGAATGAGCTTACCATTGCTGTGCGCTCGCCGTCAAGTGTGATTACCGACGGGCTTGCCGCAAATGCCGTAAAAGGAATTGCGCACACGGTAAGTACAGCTGCCAAAAGGACAGCCAATAGCTTTTTAGTGTTCATTTTTTACTCCTTTTTGTGATTTTTGATGATAAACACCTGATTTTAGTATACCATAAATGACATCTTTTCACAAGGAAATTTTGATTGGTAATTTACACAAATTATCTGCACTGTTTTTGACAAACCACACAAAACAAGGACTGTGCATTGCACAGTCCTTTGTGTTTTATAAAACTTATTTGAGGGTGGAAGGAGCAAGGCCTTCGGGCTTATCAAGCACCACAGGTTCAAGCTCTTTATCAATAACAATAACAACTGCGTTCTTATCGCCCCAGAACTTTTCGATCACTTCTGCAGAGTTGTATCCGCAATTAACGGTGTTGCCCTTAAGTCTTCCCCAAGGCTGACCGAGTGTCTGGATGTAGATGTTCTTATCTTCAACTTCAGTGGAGTTGGAGGGCAGGTTAAGCAGGTTGCCCTGAGCTCTGTCAAAAATGTTGTATTCTGCTATACAGTTGCGGTTTTCGGAAAGTGTGGAACCGCAGTAAAGCTGGCTGCCTCTGAAACGTGTGATGGAGCCCCAGCCGTAGCCGCCAAGACGGAGCACGTTGAATGCGGAGCGCACGTTTTCGGTAAGTCTGTTGTAGGTATCCTTTCTGCCGCCAAGCTGTTCGGCTGTGGGAGGAGC
>JAZSGA010000048.1:0-21833 GCA_045532495.1 Eubacteriales bacterium
GTATAAACAAACATCTCGCTGTGCAGCCTTGTGCCCACATCCGTGCCGTCGGGCAGCAGTGCCAGGGCAATAAAAACCTGCTCGCCCGTGCTGTCTTCGGTAAGGTAGGCGTATTCGCCCTCTATTTTTGTTACTGTATAATCCTTGGGTTCCATAAAAGATCCTCCGCTTTTTTTACTGTATTTTACCACATTACCGCCTGTTCGTCAAGGGATGCAAAAATTATGCCCATAACACAAACAAGCGTTGTTGTCAAGTGGCAAAACTGCACAAAAGTTCGATAAAATTCTACCCATTTTGACACATGTAATTGTGCATAAGGTAAAAATTAGAACTTCTGTTTATTTTTGTGTTGACAAATGGCTTGCTTGTGAGTATAATTTTGCTTGTAAAGAGAACGCACGTTTTGAAAGCTGTTACAGACTTTCTATTTTTTTAGCAAACATAACGGAACAAACATTCTAAACAAACAAACCGCAGTTCCGTGAAGGAGGAGAGATTTGACCGACAACAAAACAAAAAACTCACAAAATATCCTAACACCCCGCCTTGCTGCCGAGCTTTGCGAAATGTATTTTGAGGAAAGCAGGCCATCCACCTGCGATGACATTCAGAACATTTGTTATGCCGCCGAAAAATGCATGTATTGCGGTTACGAAATAATGCCGCACGAGTGCAAGGCGCAGGTGCTGGCAACGGGAGATATTATCCACGAAAAATGCTGGCAGGATTATGCCGACGAAAATTTTTACGAGCTGTGCTGTGTGCTAAACCACACCGACGGCGCCGAAACCGAGGAGGAATATTTATGAATTACAGAACCAAAAAAGGAAAAGAACAGCTTTGTGCAAAGATCAACGAATATTTTGAAATGTGCGATGCCGCCAACGATTCGGTGAGCGGAAAATACGCCGCCAAGCCCTACACCCTTTCCGGTCTGCTTTTTTACCTGGACATGAGCGAGGACGAGCTTTGCGAGCTTGAACGTCAACGCAGTCTTTGCAGAATCATAGGCAGCGCCAAACGACGTATTGAAGCATATATCGAAGAAAACGCCTTAAGCGGCAAACTGGCATCCACCGCCGCCATAAACAGCCTAAAAGCGCGCTTTGGCTGGAACGATAAAACCGAAGCGCAGGCATCGGGCTATGAAATTTTGCTTGATGAAGAAGCCGCAAGGCTTGGCGCATGAGCCGTGGCGGCAAAAAGAAAAAGGGGTTACAAAAAGCTTACTCTTAGCGGATCCCCCCAGGAGCGTCAGCGGCAGTTTTTTGAAGCCACCGAAAAGTATGTTGCTTACGGCGGGGCACGAGGTGGCGGAAAAAGCTGGGCATTGCGCCGCAAGGTGGTACTTATGTGTTTGCGTTACCCCGGCATTTCAGTACTCATTATCCGCCGCACCTATCCCGAACTGCGTGAAAACCACATAAGGCCGCTTAAAGCGGAGCTGTCCGATGCCGTAAGCTACACCGACACCCGAAAAACCTTTGAGTTTCCAAACGGATCACGCATAAAAATGGGTTATTGCGACAGCGAATCGGATGTGGATCAGTATCAGGGGCAGGAATTTGATGTTATTGCCCTTGACGAGGCAACTCAGCTTACCGAGTATCAGTTTCAGACATTAAAAGCCTGCCTGCGCGGTGCAAACAGCTTTCCAAAACGCATGTATATAACCTGCAATCCCGGCGGTGTGGGGCACGGATGGGTAAAACGGCTGTTTGTGGACCGTGAATTCCGTCAGGGTGAAAAAGCCGGGGATTACCGCTTTATTCCCGCTTGCGTTTACGATAACAAGGTGTTGCTTAAATATGATCCCGAATATCTTGAGCGTCTTAAAAGCCTGCCGCCTGCCCTTAGGGATGCGTGGCTTTACGGAAAATGGGATGCCTTTGCAGGGCAGTTTTTCCCTGAATTTGATATGTCGCTACACGTTACCGAACCCTTTTTTATCGACAAAACATACACCCGCTATTGCGCCATAGACTACGGTCTTGATATGCTGGCGGCGGTTTTTGTGGCACTTTCGCCACAGGGAGATGCTTACGTTTACGATGAGGTATACAAAAGCGGTCTTATTGTAAGCGAGGCGGCAAAGCTTATTCTGGAAAAGGCGCAAGGGGTGTGCCAGTTTATTGCCCCGTCGGATTTGTGGAGCCGTCAGAAGGATTCGGGCAAAAGCATACACGAGCTTTTTGCACAAAACGGCATATACCTTTCACGCATAACGCCCGAGCGTGTGCAGGGCTGGCTTTGCCTTAAGGAATGGCTTAAACCGCAAGGCGATGACGGCAGGCAATGCAAAATGAAAATTTTTCGCGGCTGTGCAAATCTTATACGGTGTTTGCCGCAGCTGCTTTACGATCCCAAAAACCCCGGTGATGCGGCAACCCGTCCCCACGAAATAACCCACGCCCCCGATGCATTGCGGTATTTTGCTTCCTACCGTACTTTTTCAGGCTACAATCGACAAAAAGATGAAAAGACGGAAAAGCTTACCGAGGTTCTTAAAAAGAAAAATGCAAGAAAACTGTAAAAGGAGATTTTTAAAATGACAAACAGCAAAAAAACCACAGCTTTTTTTGATTATTCCGACAAATCAAGCCGCGAGGAAACGGTTTCGCACCTTATGCATGCGGCATCCCGCAGCAAAACCGCCATCAATTCCTACTGGAAAAAGATGCGCAGCTACTACGACGGTGATCATCAGATCCGCGCCCACAACGCCCCCTTTGCCGCCGAGCAGGATATCCCGTGGGAGGCGGCACAGTCCACCGACGGTTTTATCCATGTGGAAAGCCAAGTGGACACCCGTGTGCCTGATTTTGAGTTTTCTCCCCGTACGGGTGAAGATTATGACCGTGCCAAACAGCGTGAGCGCATAACAAGGTTTGTGTGCGATATAAATGCCATTGAGCAGAAAAATGCCGTTAACGAACGCAGACTGAATATTCTGGGTTCGGCGGTGTACAAGGTGTGCTGGGACAGTTCGGTTTTTGACGGTCACAACTACGGGGATGTGGTTATTGATATCCCCAAGCCCGAGCAGATACTGACGGACCCTTCTGCATCCACGGTTGACGGTTGCGAATACATTGGCTATGTTTACAAGCTGCACATACAGAAGGCAAAAAGAATTTTCGGTGCCGATTTTAAACGTATGGGCGAGGATATAAACGATTATTTTTCGGGCTACCGTGCAGGCGGCAAAGGCTATTACGATTACACCGGCGAGGAGCGTCACGATGACAGCGGCGACAACACGGTAACGGTTACCGAGTGGTGGTTTCGTCAGCCAAATGACGGCAAAGCCACCGTTCCATGCATGGTGGACGGAAAGCAGGTAAATGTTTCCTACAGCTGGAAGGCGGGGGATATTGCCCTTTCCATACTGCTTGACGGCAGGGAAATAAGATACATTCCCCGTTACTGGAAAAACACGGTGTGCTCCATGTTTCCGTTTGTTATATATGCAAAAATTCCCAAGGAGGACAGCATATGGGGCAAAAGCGAGCTTGAGGCGCTGATACCGCTTATAGATGCATCCGACCGTGAGCTTGCCTTTGCCCAGCTGAATTCCGCTTTTTCCTCCAACGATATAATCGTGGCGGAAGAAAACGCTCTTGCCGATGACGGAAACCTGGACAATTCTCCCGGTGCGGTGTGGAAACTGCGTCCCGGTATGATGGGCAAGATCCAGCGCCTTGGCAATGCCGCATATACCGAAACCAATCAGTACAACAACTCCAGCTTCTGGCGCAACGTTATGAAGGAAACCACGGGCAACTATGATATAAATCAGGGGGTTGAGCCCACCCGTGTTACCACGGCATCGGGCATTGCTTTGCTTAACGAGCGTGCAAAAAACCGCCAGCAGATGAAAAAGGTTATAAAATCCGAAGGTTTCCGCAGGCTTTACGAGCTTATCGACCGCACGGCGCTGGAATATTACGACGACGGCAGAATAATAGAAATGGGTGCCGCCGAGGATTGCAAAAAGGTTTACCGCTTTGCGGATTTTGCCACTTATCCCGATGGCGGCGACAGCGCATATGTGCCCGTGGTGGATGTTAAGATCCACGTGGGTGACGGTGTGGCAAATTCCAAGGCATTTACCGTGCAGGCGTTAAGCGAGCTTATGAAGGTTGCCATAACGCCCGACAATTTCAGGCTGGTGCAAAGCTATGTGGATTTGGTGGGCTTGCCCATGAGAGCGGAAATATGCGATGCGCTGGAACAAAAATACGGAAAAGCAGAAAGCTTTGCGCTGCCGACCCTGCCGCGCAACTTTAAAACGGAGGAAATAATATGACTGAAAATACCCAAAAGCTCTATACCCATGAAGAACTGGAAAATATAGTAGAACAAAGGCTTTGCCGTGAACGCAAAAACCGCGAATCGCTGGCAAAAATTCGCTCGGTGCTTAATACATTGCGCACCAAAGAGCCATTCAAAACGCTTTCAAACGCAGAGATTGCCCAAAAGCTGTGTGAGCTTGCAGATGGTGCAGACTTTGCGGAAAACACCGCAGTATCCCGTGATATTATATCGGTTCCCGACGGCGATACGGCGGAATATATACAGCTGAAAGAACCCCACGCGCAAGCGGAAGAGTATGCTCAAAACGGCGATGAGGCATACATTGCATCCGTAACAACGGAACAGTTGCCGGAGAAAACGGAGGATCCCGAAAAAATGCGCAAGCTGCATGAGATTTCGGAATTCCTTACAGCTTACAGCGAACAAACGCTGGCGGCGGCGTTGAAGGATGCCGCATTCGGAGCTTTTTGCGCAGGCAAAAACGGCAGTATTCTTGAGCTTTACAATGATTACAGAAGATTCCTTGACGCTCTTGAAAATACCCACGAGGCACGCAATTTCCGTGCGGCAAGGGCATATCTTGCCTCCACAGCCTTTTCGGGCAACGCATCTTCTGCGGTGGATTACGGCAGCATGCTTACCGAAAACCAACGTGATATTGCAAACCGAGCAGGTATGTCTTACCGCCGATATGCCGAGCTTTTGGCTCAAATACCCTCAAAAAAACTGAATTACAGATAAGGAGTAAAAAATTATGGATTACAGCATGAATTCCGCAGGCATTTGCACAGCCTGCATACGTGAATACGAATTGGGCGTAAACGAAGATATGCCCAAAGGCACCGTGGTTGCACTTGAAAACGGCAAGGCCGTAAAGGCAGCCGCAAACTCTGTGGTACTTGGCATTACCGCCATGGATTACAAGGCACAGAAAGACGAGCTTGTACCCGGCAGCGGAAAATGCCGTGTAAAGGTAACTGTTTCGCCCGGCACCATGTGCAGAATGGAGCACCCCGAATTTGCCGTGACCGAAGCAGGCAGCGGCACTACTGTAAAGGCAAGCGGCATTACAATGCCCTCTGCCGCAAATGCACTTAAGGGCGGCTATTTAAAGCTTGTTTACAAGCCCGAAAATTCCACCAACACAGATGCTGTGGGAGCGGTGCGCAAAATAACAGCTTCCTCCGGCAGCACCATTACGGTTGAGGAAGGCGGCACAGCCTTTGCAGGCGATATATATGCAATTCTTCCGCCCGCAGGCTTTGAGCATATTGCCCTTTCTGCCGATGCACGCAGTTTTGAGTTTGCGGCAGAAAAGAGCGGCATGGCAAAGGTGGCGGTAAGCCTGCCCGAAAGCAGCTACTGCGAGATCTGCTTTACAAATACCTTTTTTAACTGACACCGCAAAATAATAACTGATCAAGGAGAATTTTGATATGAACGATATTTACACATGGCCCCAGGACCTTTACCCTCTGGTAAAAAAGAGATTTGATATGCGTTATGCCGACAGAATGGATGTTATTTCCAATCTTGCCGAGGTTATTACCCAGGATAACGTGGATTACCGCTTTGAAGGAGTGGGCGGTTACGGTGAAATTCCCGTTTACGACGGTACAAACATTGCCGAAGCCGACCAGAAAAGAGCCTTTATAACCACCATCACTCCCACAGAGCATGCCCTTAAGGTTACAATGTCCTACAAAAAGACAAAGATCGACCTTTCCAAGGAATCCGAAAAGGTGGGCACACGTCTTGCCGATTCTGCCTACATGACCGTGCTCAACGAGTTCTACCGTCTGTTTGGCAATGCGTTTACCACCATTGGCTCCGACGGTGTGGCATGGGCTTCCGATGCTCACCGCATCAACTCCGAAACAAACGAAACATTTTCCAATGTTATCCACAGCAACCTTTCCGTGGCTGCAATAACCGCTGCCCAAACAAAGGCGGCATCCTTTGTAACCCCCGATGGACTTCCCTTTGCCGGCAACTTTGATCTTTTGCTTGTAAGCCCCGAGCTTGAAGCCAAGGCAAAGGAAATATGCGGCCCCAATTCCCGCCTTATTCCCGAAAAGAACCCCGACGCCGATGCAGGCATCAATGCGGCAAACCCCGTTTACGGCATGAAGTACCTTGTTGTGGGCGGCGGCGGAACAGGCCTTAGCGGTAAAAAGTGGGCGATTGCCGATTCCATGCTCATGCCCGAAATTTTAAAGCTTGTTTACATAACCGAGCCCACGGTTCTTGTGGCAAATCAGCAGAATCCTCTGCTTACCGATTACATCGGCTATGTGGACTTTGCATTTGGATTTGGCGATGCACGTCCCATTATCTTTTCCGATCCGGCATAATTTTACGGAGGTGAACTTTATGTATGTTACAACACTTCCCGGCAGAATTGTGGGTGCACATACCAAAAGCCTTGCGGCAGCAGAAACCTGCACCGTGGGCGATGACGGTCTGCACACACGCATGTATGCCGCTTCCGACGGAATAACCGTTTGCGAAAACGGCTGTGCCGACAAAACTGCAGGCTATGCTTTAAAGCAGGCGCAAATACTTGATTTTTCGGGCACGGTCACCCTTTACAACTCGGCAAAGGAAGCCGTTACCGTGTACATGTTAACCTTCGACACGGTATAAACAAAAAAGGAGATGCGGATTTTTTCCGCATCTCCACATGACGCCGAGAAAGGAGGCAGAAAATGAATAATACCCAATACGGCTACACCCTTGAAAAGTTCCGCCGTGAGGTTTTTAAAGCGTTGGACGAATACAGTTGCAACGGCAACGGGCACGAGGTATTTTCGGGCGGCACGGGCGATATTGAAAAAAGGTTTGTTTCCGCACTCAATTCCGCTGTGCGTCTGGTTTATCTTGCGTGCGCACGCAGGCCCGTGCGGGTGCGTATACAGCTTGCATCGCCCGATGCGGTTATAAAAAATGCAAGTTTTACCCTTTACCGCGGTCAGGTAAAGGAAATTTCCGCCACGTGTGATACGGCATTGAGCTTTGCTTTTTGCGGCAGCGGCAGGCTGGAATTTGTTTATGGCGAAAACATACTACTGTCATACGATCTTAAAACAGGTTTTGGCGAAATGCAAAACGTAAGAAAGAACATTCCCGAAAACACCGACAGCATACGCATAATTGCCGATAATTACACTATTGTAAAAAACTTTTGCCTTTACGGAGAAAAGTACAGAGGCTGTGACGAAAAATATCTGCCCGACGGAAAAAGCATTTACTGTGCTTTTTCGCCCCGTTGTACGGAAATATGTTCTGTTATCCGCCATTGCGGAGGCAGGGATGAGGTTTGCCCCACGGATATTTTTACGCATGAAAACGGCATTTTGTGCTGCGATGAAAAATACAGCGGCGAATACACCGTGGAGTTTTACGAATATCCCGATGAGTTTTGCGAAAATGATCCGCCCGAAAAGGCAATACAGCTTTCACCTGCCGCATGCAGTGCCGCAGTTTACGCCGCCGCAGCAGAGCTTTGTGCCCGTGAGGACGGAGAGCTTTACTCAAGGCTTATGTACAAATACCGTGAGCTTTTGGCAAACATTTACCCCGCAACGCTGATGCAACGCAAAAACAGCTTTTTTGCAGGCGGAAGATTTGGCAGACGCCGACTTTTTAAGGATTTCCGGGGGTGAGCGGCTTGGCATATAATTTTGTAAAAACCCATGGCATATCATCGTCACAACGCAAAATTTACAATGTCCCCGATCTTTCGGGGGGAGTATGCTTTGACGGGCGTTATGCCGCGGATAATCAGCTTTGCGGCATGGAAAACATGAGCTTTTCCGACGGCATGCTTTGCATGCGTGGCGGCATTTGCGGAATAAAAGGAGATATAAGCGGCAAATTTTACAGCCGTCTTGAGGGAGAGTTTTTTGGAAATGTGCTGTTTCATTGCGGAAGCTGCGTTTACCGTTTTGACGGAAACGAGGTTCACAGAATATCCGAGGTGGTTTCTGCATGCCCCAGCTTTTTTATCCGCATGAAATCCTCGGCTTACCTTTACACCTCCGACCGACGGGTGTTTTTAATAACCAACGAGTTTGTGTGTGCCGAAGCATCTCCGTATGTCCCCAACATTGCCGTATATACAAGCAACGACAGCGACACCATGCAAACCGATGAGGCTGTGAACCTTATGACAAGGTTTGTAAAATGTACCTACACGGGCATAAGCAATTCGGCGCAAATACTTCCGCTGCCCTTTGCCATGGATACGGGTTATCCTGCAAAGCTTTACGTAAACGGCATGTGGCAAAAGAGAACAATTTTCAATACCCATGGCGATAACCGGGTATCGCTGAGCACTGTTGATTACGGCATAGACAGCTCCTGCACTCTGGTTATAGAATATGCCGTAAAGGACAGCGAAAAAACTCCGGTGGAAAAAAACATCGAAAAGTTTTTCGGCAGCACCATATCCTTCAGCTTCGGGGGCACAAGCGGCGACGGTACAAGGGCTTTTGTTACAGGCAATGACGCCTACCCGGGATGGTATTTAAGAAGCAACCTTACCGATCCGCTTTATTTTCCCGATACATGCGCAGAGCTTCTTGGCGACGGATGCGAAAAAATAACGGGCGCCGCAAGGCGTTACGAAAAGCAGTATATTTTTTCGGAAAAGCACATATACGCCATGACCTATTCGTTTACGGCAGAAAACGGGGCGCAGTTTGATATTTGCGAAATAAACACCTCCGTGGGCTGTACCGTGCCCCGCACCGTGCAGGCGGTGGATAACACCCTGGTTTTTTGTGATAAGATCCTTGGTGTTCACATACTGCAATCCACGGATATTTTTGACGAGCTTAATGTTAAGCATATTTCGGAAAACATAACAAAAAGCGAATCGGATGCTTTTGTAAAAACATCGGCAAGCTGCTCCTGCAATCACGGCAGAATGTACTGGATTCTTTGTGACGGCGAGCTTTTTGTGTGGGATTACGGCAGAACGCCCTATTACACATCGGGCGATCAAAAAAAGGCCGAAAAACGCCTTTCCTGGCACCGCTTTACGGGATTTGCCGACTGTGCTGATATGTTTTCGCTGGCAGGACGTCTGTATTTTATATTCGACAACGACGGATGTTCTCTTTACAGCTACAATACAGATGCCGACGGTGATACGGTTTATGCCGACGGCACAGCGGAAACCCGTGATATTTGCTGCACGTTCCGCACAAAGGCATATGATTTTGGCATAAAGCATGCACGCAAGCGAGCGGAATATGTTTCGCTGGATTACAGCGGATTTTCAGATACCCCTGTCAATGTGGAAATAACAGTTTACGGCGACGGTAAGGAAATATGCCGCCATGAGCCCTTTATTTCACGCAGGGAAGGCAGAATAAAGCTTAAAATACCCACATTTTATGCATCGGAATATTCTGTCGGGCTCAAAGCATGCGGCGGCAGAACGGGCTTTTACAATCTTGCTTTTTGCATATGCGAAGCTGACCGAAAAAAACATACGGTATAACTATTTACAGAAAGGAACATAAACATGGCAACAAAATGGAAATATGCCACCGTGCCTGCCGAGCAAAGGCTTGAAATGCTCCGCAAGGGAGATACCTCTCTTTACGATGAGGAAATAGCACGCACCGCCGATGTTATAAAAGCACGGTCGGATGCGGGACTTGATGTTACCGAGCAGATGAACTGGGCGGACAAGGTGTCATACAATTATAATCTTGCAAAGGCGGCGGATATGGGCATTGATGCCGCAAAAGTAGCAGAAACCGGTTATGCAGCCCGTCTTTTCCCCGAGGTGGCAGGAGAGCCTGCCCCCAAGGAGCCTGTAAAGAAAACCGCCAAGGCTGCCAACGAGGATTACATGCAAGGTGTAACAAGCGCGTACCTTGAGGCGGTAAACAGCAATCTTGATGCCGCATCACGCTCATACAACAGCTACATTACATCGGTAAACAACGATTACAACAAAAAGCGTCAGCAGCTGTTTGAAGCTTACCGCGAGGCTGAAAAGTATTACGATGAGCTGCTTAAAAACAAAGGACATTCCGCATACGGCGGCAGAAGCATGACCGAGCGTCTTAAATCCGCCGAACAGCTTTACAACGCCCTTGCAGAGCTTGATAATGTGCGAAATACCGCTGTTACAGAGGCAAAAAACAAGTACGATCAGCAGATAGCGCAAATGCGTCAGGCGGCAATGACGGGGCTTTCCGACGAGCAGTACCGCTATTATCAGCTTATGGCGGATAAGGAGCAGCTTGATTACAGCAAGCAGCGTGATGCTGCCGCCGATGAAAAATGGGCAAAGGAATTTGAACATAAAGCGCTTATGGATAAAATAGGCTTTGCATTTGACCGCAGTAAGTTTGAACACGAAGCGGAAATGGACAACAAAAACCTTGAACTTGACAAGGAACAGTTTGACTATAAAGCGGAGGAAGATGCAAAAGACCGACAGTTCAAACAGCAGCAGGCGTTGCAGCAATACAACATGTGGCTTGCCGAGCAGGAAGCGCAAAAACAGTATAACGATTCAAAGCTTGCGCTTGACCGTGAAAAATTTGAGCATCAGCTTATTATGGACGGAGCGGTAGATTCGCCCTTGCGTGAGCAGCAGAATGTCCCCACAGGCATAACACCCTACATTCCGCCCGCGGCTTTGTACGATTATTACGCCGTGGGAGGTCACATTCCCACTGTGGGCTATAAAGAACCCGAAAAAGAACCTGAAAACAAGCCTACGGCAACTGTTGAAAAAACTTCAAAACCCAAAGAAAAAACCGAACCCCAAACCACCACCACCGACGGCAATAGCAACGTAAACTCCAAAGGCATATTCGGCAAGGAATACGTAAATTACAGCATTATGGTGAAAAATGTACTGTCCTCCGGCGCACAGCTTGATTTAAAAGATGTGGAAAAGTGGATAGACGGCTTTGAGCTTACCGATAAGGAAAAGGCAAAGATCAAAAAGGATGCAGGTATCGTTTCCTGAATTCAGCAAAAATTTTTGAATTAAAAAATGTATTCTGCCAATACTATTTCGGGGAACAAAAAATGCAAAGGATACAGATTATGAAGAAAATTTTAGCTGTTTGCGCAGTATCGCTTGTATGCATGAGCGGCCTTTACGGCTGTGCAGGCGTTACGGGGCGCAATATTGATACCGATGACGGCATTATCGACAACGGTTACAACAACGATAACTACGATGATGACGGTGTGATAGGTGATGTTGCCGACGGAATAACTGATGGCATCAACAATACTGTTGATAACACCAACATGCCTGTCTGACAAAAAACAGAAAGAGAGAAGTATAAATGCTTCTCTCTTTTTATGTTGCAACGGGCGGCTACCGAACATATAATATTGAATTTTCGGAAAAAATGTTGTATAATGAATTCAACAAAGTTGAATTCAGCTAAATTCGCCTTGAGGCGAGCTAAATGTGCTAACGCACGCTAAATTACTTCGCAGCTAAATTGACCTACGGTCAGCTAATAGCGAATTTAATTTAGCTACTCCGAAGGAGTTATTTAGCTATCGAATAAAATGAGATAATTTAGCATTGAACGAAGTTCAAAATTTAGCTGCAAGAAATTGATTGGATGTGAGAATATGGCAGAAAGTGTATTAACAAATCAACTGATGTGTTCCGTGGTGCCAATATTCATGAGTCAAAATATGCACATGGAACGGCAGATTTTATTTCAAAAATGCAGATTGCTTTAAAAGAGTGTTATGAATCAGAATATTGGTTAGAACTTCTCAACCGAACCGGACACATTGATGATGAACAATATAAATTAATAATAAACGAATGTGGACAAATTCGTAGAATGTTGATTTCATCAATTAACACAATAAAAGAAAAAACAAAAAATAAGGAGAGATAAATATGAATATTTCCGAAAATATAAAATATATCGGTGTAAATGACCACAAAATCGACCTCTTTGAAGGGCAGTATATCGTGCCCGACGGAATGGCGTATAACTCCTATGCCGTGATTGACGAAAAAATAGCCATTATGGATTCCGTGGATGCAGCCTTTGGCGATGAATGGATATCCAACATAAAAACCGCCCTTGGCGGCAAAACTCCCGATTACCTTGTGGTTCAGCATATGGAGCCCGACCATTCGGCAAGCATTACCGTTTTTACAAACGAATATCCGCAGGCAAAAATAGTTTCTTCCGCCAAGGCTTTTGCCATGATGAAAAACTTTTTCGGCACGGATTTTGCCGAAAGGCAAATAATTGTCGGCGAAGGCGATACCCTTTGCCTTGGCGATCATACACTCAATTTTTACACAGCTCCCATGGTGCACTGGCCTGAGGTTATAGTAACCTATGAAAGCACCGAAAAGGTTTTGTTTTCTGCCGATGCTTTCGGAAAATTCGGTGCCCTTGATGTGGATGCCGAATGGGCATGCGAGGCACGCCGCTATTATTTCGGCATAGTGGGCAAATACGGTGCCCAGGCACAAGCGCTGCTTAAAAAGGCGGCGGCACTTGATATAAAAACCATATGCCCTTTGCACGGCCCCGTGCTTAAGGAAAATCTTGGCTACTATCTTGACCTTTACAACACATGGTCAAGCTACGGTGTGGAATCCGAAGGCGTTGTTATTGCATATACTTCCGTTTACGGAAACACCAAAAAAGCGGTAATGATGCTGGCAGATGAGCTCCGTGCGGCAGGCTGTAAAAAAGTGGTTGTAAACGACCTTGCAAGATGCGATATGGCAGAAGCCGTTGAGGATGCTTTCAGATATGGCAAAGTGGTTTTTGCCACCACCACCTACAATGCGGATATTTTCCCCTTTATGCGTGAATTTATAGATCACCTCACCGAAAGAAACTTCCAGAAAAAGACCGTGGCATTTATCGAAAACGGCACATGGGCACCCGTGGCGACAAAAACCATGATGGGCATGCTTGAAAAGTGCAAAAACCTTACCTACGCGCAGAACACCGTAAAGATTCTTTCGGCACCCAATGTTGTAAATGAGCAGGAAATTAAAGCACTTGCCGCCGAGCTTTGCGCAGAATAACGCAGTAAAAGGAGAACGATTCAATGACAAAAATATTTGACACCCCCGCAAAACGTCTTTTTTCACTCAATCCGTTTAAAAACCTTAAACTGCCGTTGGGTGAAATGAGCTTTGGCAAGGATTTTGTAAACGAAACAAAGGGCGATATTTACCCCATAACCTGGAAGAGCGGAGATATTTGCGAAAAGGTAAGCGGAGGAAAATACAGCTTCAGTTCGGAAAACGGAAGTGTTGCACGCCTTATCGGCAGGCACTATCCTTATGTGACATATGAGCTCACTTTGCAGGAGCTTTGCGGCACCGCAGGCTTTGTAATTGACGCTCCCTGCGGCAAAACGGGCATTTTTGTAAACAAGCGTGACCAAAAGCTTTGTTTGTCCATTGAGGGTAACGAACAGTCGGTTTGTGCCGAAATGCCCAAGGGGGATATAACTCTTATTGTAACCTGCCGCACACAGAATTTTGACGTTTATTTAAAATACGACGGTTATCCGCAGTATGTATACACTTTTACCGATAAAAATTTTGAAAATATTGACCATGAAGATGTTTTTTGCGATGCGGTTGCAAGTGTTTATTTTTCGGGAAGCGGAGTGTGCCGCAACGCAAGCTTTTATATAGATTGCGGTATTTCCCAGGCGGATTTGCGCCCGGTGAGATACGAAAACGGCGATATTATTACCGAAAACGGCAAGGTTTTTATAACCGCAACTCTGCGCATGCAGGAGCAATGTATTGAAGGCGTGCTTTCGTGGGTGCCGGGTACGGCGGATTTTGAACTGGTGGGAGCGCTGTTTTTCAATACGGGCGACGGTGTGTGGGGCAACGATGTTGCCACCTCATTGATGTTTGACCGCAATGCATCGTTGTGGCGTTTGTGGGTATGCTCGTTCTCCCACGGGCACGTTCTCGGATATTCGGAGTTTGACGGTGATGTTCGCTTTGGCGTAAATGTGGTGGATATAGAATTGCTTGAAGAATTGCCCGACGATGCGGATGTAACACAGTTTGGCGGAAAATCCGGCGACGAGGATCCCGATTTTATTTACGATAAAAAAAGCGGCAAATGGTATATGTCGGTATGCCGTGTTTGCGAAGGTGATGACGGCAGGGGCTACCGCTATTTCTTCTACGAGTCGGATAACCCCCACACGGGCTATAAATACATAGGTAACACAAAAAGCGGTCAGGATACGGGCGGCTCCATACTTTGCCTTGACGGTGAATATGTTTTTGTGTGCGGAAGTTGCTTTGACAGGCGTGCCGATTACCGTGTTTACCGCCTTGGCGATTTTTCGGAATACAAATCCATGAAATTCAATTACGATGACGGCGGTTTCCGCGGCTGGGGCACAATTATCCCCTGCAAACGCGGATCACGCACAAAATATTTCCATCTCACCTTTGACCGCGCAGGCGGCAGTGATTATACCTGGAGCTACGGCAATCTTTATTGCTTTGAAGTTGGCGGTATCTGATAAGGGCTGATACACAAACAGAGCTGTAAAAAATTTACAGCTCTGTTTTTTTGCAGAAAAATACATCCGTACGGTATTATTTTTGCCTTTGCAGGCAATACTTTGTGTATAAACAAAAACCGGGAAGGTAATTTTATGCACAACGGAAAGGTGGAAATATGCGGAGTAAACACCGCAAAGCTTAAAGTTTTGACGGCAAAGGAAAAAAACGACCTGCTGATTCGGGTAAAGCAGGGCGATGAGCAGGCACGCAACGAGCTTGTACAGGGCAATCTAAAACTGGTGCTCAGTGTTATTAAAAGGTTTTCGTACCGTGGCGAAAACCCGGACGATCTTTTTCAGATAGGCTGCATTGGCCTTATAAAAGCCATTGATAATTTTGATGTAACGCTGGGGGTGCAGTTCAGCACCTATGCCGTTCCCATGATAATAGGCGAGCTGAGGCGGTTTCTGCGTGATAACAATGTCATCCGTGTTTCGCGTTCTTTGCGGGATCTTGCCTATAAGGCGCTTACCGTAAAGGAAAAGCTTTCGTGCAGCCTTGGCCGTGAACCGACGGTTGACGAAATAGCAAAGGAGCTTGGCGTTGAGCGTTGCGAAGTGGTGAATGCGCTGGATGCCATAACCGATCCCATATCGCTTTACGAGCCGGTTTTTTCGGAAAACGGCGATTCAGTTTACGTTATGGATCAAATAAGCGACACCAAAAACACCGATGAAAGCTGGCTGCAGAGCATTGCCATTTCCGAAGCCATAAAAAGCCTTTCGGAGCGTGAGCGCAACATAATAGAGCTGCGCTTTTTCCGCGGCAAGACTCAGATGGAGGTGGCAAAGGAAATAAACATTCCCCAGGCGCAGGTTTCAAGACTCGAAAAAGGAGCTCTTTTGCATATCAAAAAACAAATATAGAAAAAGTGTAGTTTTATTAGCCTGCATCCGGTGATATTGCCCCGCGGTGATATGGCTTTTGTTCACTTGAAGCTCTTCAAAAATCTCCCCGGCGAGCAGCCCGTTTCTGCCTTGAACACACGGCGGAAATAACATTCATCACGGAATCCGCAAAGGGCAGAAATATCGCCCGTGGTGTGCATATCCGACAGCAAAAGTTCCCTTGCGTGGGCAACACGCAGGGAATTTATGTATTTTACGGGGGGCATGCCGTATGCCTCGCAAAACAGCCTGCGGAAATACGCAGGACTTATACCGCACATGCTGTGCAAAATATCGGTGCTTATATCGCAATCAGTGTAATTTTCGGAAATGTATTTTACGGCAGGCTCAAGTCTTGCTTTTTTTGATGATGGCACATATGCACGGTTTTCGTGATTGATAAGCTCCAGTATGCTGTAAAAAGCGCTTTTGCATCCGTGCATGTATCCCGCAGGCTTGGTGCGCCACATGTTTTCGGCACCCACAAAAAGACTTCTCAGCTTTGAAGGGTTTTTTGATACAAATATCTGCGGCGGCAGGTTTATATCTTCAAGAGTATCAAAATTTATGGCATAGCAGCCGCTGTGCGTTGACTGTGTTATTACTCGGTAACACGAATGTTTTGGCAGATAAACCACCGAGCCTGCTGCGGTGACAATGCTTTCGCCGCTGTCAAAGCTGAAGGTGCAGGAATTGTCGGGGTAAAACACAATACCGTGAAAGGTACGGTTTGTGTGTTTTGGCTTGCCCGTGCCCGGTGCAACATGGCATACGGTGGAAATGTGTGTAAGGGTAATATCGCTTATATCAAAAAAACTCATGGTATCACCTCAATGCGATTGTATCATAAAATCCAAAAAAATTCAACATAATTTGTGTTTTTTGGTGTTTTTAAAAAAAACAAGTATCAAAAAATCCTGTTTTATCGTTTGGTCCTTGCGGTTTTTGCTTTGGTGTAATACAATGTGCACAAAGGCGGAAAGGAGATAAACCATGGATTTTTTAGATTTTGATTTGCAAAAACCGCAACTCGACAAACAATACGATAATATAAACTGGCTGCAGGACAGCGGCATAACCAAAGCGCAGGCGCAGGAGAAGGTGGAACAGCTTCTGTGCGATAAAACACTATCCGTGCCCATGGCAAGGGCAAAGGCTCTTTGCTATACCATAAACAACTGCCGCATTGCCATAGATAAAACCGATATTTTTCAGGATAAGATCGATGCACGCGGCATGTTCAACCGTTACAATTGGGAATTCACGGTAAATGCCGCAAAGGAATCGGATCCTGAACTCTTTGACCGCAAAATCGAGGCAAACGATTTGGGACTTTATTCCGCCAATCACGATTACGGTCACAACTCGCCCAATTCCCGCGATCTTCTGGAGCTGGGATTTGGCGGCATGGCAAACAATATACACCGTCAGCTTGAGGCGGAAAATATCAGCGAAAAGCAAAGGGATTTTTACAACGCATGCCTGATGACACTTGATGCGGCAGGCACCCTTGCCCTTCGCCTTGCGGATGCAATAAGACCATATAACAAAGAAAACGCAGAATGTCTTTGCAACATATCCAAAAACGCACCGCAAAACACATACGAAGCCATGCAGCTTATTATAATATACTTTGTGGTACATGAATTTGTAATGGGCTCACGCGTGCGTACCCTGGGCAGAGTGGATAAGCTGTTTTTGCCTTTTTACAAAAACGATATAAAAAACGGCACCTTTACCGCAGATCAAATTAAACAGCTTTTCAAATACTTTTTAAACAAATTCTGGGTAATGAAAGTGCCCTATGACCAACCCCTTATGCTGGGCGGCATGGATGTAGACGGAACCGAAGTCACCAATGAGATTTCATACATGGTGGTGGAGGCATACAACGAGCTCAACGTGCACAGCCCAAAAATACATATACGTGTTTCCGAAAACACCCCCGAAAGCTTTGTAAAGCTTGTGCTTTCATGCATAAGGGGCGGAAACAGCAGCTTTGTTTTTTGTAACGATGCGGTGGCAATAGCTTCCCTTGAAAAGGTGGGCATAACCACGCAGGAGGCAAGGGATTATGTGCTTATAGGCTGTTATGAGGCGGCGGCATGGGGCGTTGAAATGCCCTGCACGGGCAACAGCAGCCTTAACCTTGCAAAATGCGCCGAGCTTGCCATGAACAACGGCTGCGATATGGCAACGGGCAAAAGAATTGGTGTGCAAACGGGCGACATAAAAACCTACGGCGATTTTGTAAATGCCGTAAAGGATCAGATACGTCATGCAGTGCGCGGCGCCACCGAATATATATGTGCCGTTGAAAAGCTGTACCCCACGGTTTATGCCGACACCATGATCTCTGCCATGTACCGCGAATGTGTAAAAAACGGCACCGATGCCTACAGCGGCGGTGCAAAATACAACAACAGCTCGCTTACCTTTGCAGGCATTGCCACGCTTACTGATATTATGGCGGCGGTAAAGCGTGTGGTTTTTGATGAAAACAAAATAAGCTTTGCCGACCTTTGCACCCTTATGAAAAACAACTGGCAGGGCAACGAAAAGCTGCGCCTTTATTGTTCGGGTATTGCCGAAAAATACGGAAACGGAAACGCAACCGCAGATAATATCGCCAAGGAAATGGCGTCATTTGCCGCAGGGCTTGTAAACGGCAAACCCAACGGCAGAGGCGGAATTTTCAAGGCAGGTCTGTTTTCCATCGACCGTTGCTTTATGTGGGGCGAGCGCACAGCCGCAACCCCCGACGGACGTAGGGCAGGTGAGCCCATATCCAAAAACCTTTGCGCCACCACGGCAAAGGATAAAAACGGCATAACGGCACTTGCTGCATCCGTGGCAAAAACAAACCTTTCGGATTTTTCCAACGGCTCTGTGCTGGATATAATTATGCACCCGTCGGCGGTTTCCGGTGAGGACGGACTTTGTGCCATGTACGGCGTGCTTAAAACATTTTTTGGGTGCGGCGGATTTGCAATGCACGGCAATGTTTTTGATGCATCCTGCCTGCGCAATGCACAGCTTGAACCTGAAAAATATGCCACTCTTCAGGTGCGCGTATGCGGATGGAACGTGTTTTTTGTAAACCTTTCCAAAAAGGAACAGGATGAGTTTATAAAACAAACCGAACACATAATGTAAAAAAATACCCCCATTTATTGACATGCTAAGGCTTTGTTGGTATAATCAAAGTACTTACAAAATAAGTGGGGGTATATTGTTATGTACGAATTTAAAAAACTCAACCAATTCCTTGACGGTTTTGCGGAAATGGGCATACCGTCCTTTGATATAGAGATACGTCACCGCGGAAAAAAGGTTTTTCGCCGTATGCACGGCTATTCCGATTACGAAAAGACAAAGCCCATAAACGGCACCGAGCTTTACAACATATATTCCTGCTCAAAGCCCGTAACCTGTGCGGCGGCGCTTACCCTTGCGGAAAACGGTAAGCTTTCGCTGGATGATAAATTAAAGGATTATCTGCCTGAATTTGCAAAGGAAAATCTTCGCCTTGCCAACGGCGATGCCGTGGAAAGTGATATCACAATAAAACAGCTTTTTACCATGAGCGCAGGTTTTGATTACAACCTGGGCACCGATGCGGCAAACGAGGCGCGTAAGGATGAGGGTGGATGCCCCACGCGCTTTGCCATGAAGTATCTTGCAAAAAATCCCCTGGCGGCACAGCCGGGCAGAGGATTTATATACAGCATTTGCCATGATGTGCTTGTTGCCGTTACGGAAGTGGTGGCAGGCGAAAAATTCGGCGATTATGTAAAACGTGTTGTTTTTGATAAAGCAGGTATGGAGGAATCCTCCTACCTTCTTTCCGAAAGCAACGCCCCAAGGCTTTGTGCCCAGTACCGTTACAATGCCGAAAAAAACACCTTTGATGCCATAGCTCCCGATTACAATTGGTACCGCCTCGGCAGAAATTACGAAAGCGGCGGTGCAGGTATTATTACAAGCGTTGACGATTACATGAAATTCCTTGAAGCCATGCGCACGGGCAAAATTTTAAAACCCCAAACCCTTGACCTTATGACCACAAATTACATAGATTACGGCTCATACGCCCAGGGTTACGGCTATGGTCTTGGAGTGCGTTGCCCCATGGATGAAAAATCCGCTTCCACCGATTTCGGCTGGGGCGGTGCGGCGGCGGCTTTTCTTGCCTGCGACAGAAAATGGGAGTTTTCCGTATATTACGCCCAGCATGTGCTTGGCTCGCCCAATCAGAGCCTGCGCGGACAGATTGCTTTCCTTGTGCGTGATGAAATAGCAGGCATTGCAGATAACTTCAAGGCGGCGGAAGACGGCAACCGTGTTACATATTGACCGTTGACAAATAAGTACTTTTTTGCTATAATCATTGTATTCAATGCGCAAATTTTAGAATGAGGTATTTATCTATGAAAAAATTACGCATTTTTCTTTGCATGCTGTTTGCATCCGCAATGCTTTTCGGAGCAGTGCAGGCTGTAAGTGCCGATGAGCCTGCCGTTATTCTCGACGGTGTGCAGGTGCGCCTTACCGAGTCCCGCGGCATACGCTTTTTTGCCAAGGTTGCAGGCGCATACACCGATTATGACGAAGTGGGCATGCTTATTATCCCCAACGAGCTTTTGGTGGGCGATCTTACCCTGGAAACACAGTTTGCAAAATCCGTTTCCAGCGCCAACGAAGGCTTTGTGTATTTTGACCATGCGGCAGATTCTTTCCGCTTCACCCTTTGCCTTATAAACGTTTCCCACGAGCATTACGGCAAGGATTTTGTTGTGCGCCCATATGTAAAATACACCGTGGACGGCAACCAGATAACCGAATATGCCGATAATTATACCGATTACACCGTTTCGGCGGCGGAATTTACCAAAAGGATCCTTGTGGATTATGCCGATAAGTATTCCGACGAAGTAAAGGAAAACCACGATGCCATTGATAACATCGTTACCGATTACAACCTTTACCTTGACGAGCTTGCCGCGTCCGAGGAACAGCCCGAGGAAGAGCCTGTTACCGAGGATATCTACCTCACCGAGCTTACCGAATGGTACTGGCGCCTTGGCACTCTTGGCAGCAGCAACGGTGTGGCAAATGCTGCAAACACAAATAGAATTTTTACCCCCGGCTATATCCCTGCTGAAAACACCGTTATAACCTTTGACGGTGCATCCGGCGTTCAATACATCGTTATGGAGTATGACAGCGATAAAAAATGGCTTTCCACATCCAACTGGATAACCAAGGATACCTACGTTCCCAAAAACGAAAACATGGCATATTACCGCTGCGTTCTTACCAACAACACCACCCTCAGCCAGGCGCAGGTGGCGGATATGTCAAAGCATCTAACCGTACGCACACCCCTTGTTGAGTCCTCGGCACCCGTAGAACTTACATGGGCAAAGGGTACTATTTCAGGTGCAACGGGAGTTGCAAATACAGGCAGCACCACCCGTGTTTATACCCCTGATTACTATTCCACCAAGGGCCTTACCGTAACCTATGCCGGCACCAACGATTATGTTGCGTCATATACCCTTATCGGTTACAATGCGGATCAGAGCCTTGTTAAATCTTACGGTGATAATAAATCAACTACACTTAATATAGAGGAAGCCATGCCCGAATCGGCATTGGTGCGTTTTGTACACAAGCTTGCATCAGGCAAAACTGTTTCGGAGGATAACGTTTCCGATTATACAGGCTTCCTTTCCGCATCCCGCACCATAGCTGTTCCGCACAGCGCATTTGAGGTTGGCGGTATAGACAGCACCGGTGTTGGTGACGGAGATTCCACCGCTAAATTTGCAGATTCCGCAGACCATGCTTATACAATGGGATACATCCCCACGGATGTAAGCTTTACTTTTGATGCAGCAGTTGGCGGTAAATATACCGTTTACTGGTACGATTCATCCTATGCATTTATAAGCGCTTCCGCACAGACCGCAGAAGCTCAGATGCCCGCAGCTCCCGAAGGAGCGGCATTCTACCGCATAGATTGCGAACCCGGCTTT
>JAZSGA010000211.1:0-17673 GCA_045532495.1 Eubacteriales bacterium
TAACATATTAAAAGCATATGCCAATACAGTTAAACTATAAATCGCAATTTGTCGAACAGATGAGAGCGGAGGAGAATCCTCCGCTCTTGTTATATCAACAATAACAAAAACCGCACAACAAAAGTTGCACGGTTTTTGTTGGAGCTGGTAGCAGCCTATTAATTACGAATCAACAGGTCTAAATAGCCCCTTTGACACTCTTAATATTGGTCTTTACAACGTTTTTTTCGGTCGGCATTGACCGAATCGGTAATTGTTGAACAAAAATCTCACCATTAGGTGCTATTGATTACGTTTTTGTTGTATCATAAAGTTATGAATATTTCAAGAGGTATTGATTCATTCATAAACTTGTGGTATAATAAATAAAAAAATAAGTCATCGGAGGACAGTACACCGTAGTGTAGGTGATAGTAAGTGTCAAACTTGCAGGCCGGCTGGGAGATAAGATGTCGAGTGAGCTCGGTTATTACTTAAAGGTAATGACCGAGTTATTTTTATTTTTAGGAGGAAAAAGCATTATGAATTTTTCACTTTCACAAATCACAAGCAACGACCTTTCTCAATTCAAGAAGGATATGCAAGAAGCATTTCAAAAGGGATTTGAAGATGTTTATGGAAAGACCGATGGTCTTATACTACCAGAAAAAGACATTGACAGTTCCTTGAATGAAAAAGGAGCTATTGCCTATAAAGCGGTTTTAAATGGTAAAATGGTGGGCGGTGCTGTTGTTGTAATAGACGAAACAACACAGCACAATCATCTTCATTTGTTGTATGTTAAATATGGTGTACAAACAAAAGGGATTGGTTTTTCAATATGGAAAGAAATTGAAAACCTACACCCATACACAAAGGTATGGGAAACTTGTACTCCGTATTTTGAAAAAAGGAACATCCATTTCTATGTTAATAAATGCGGTTTTCACATAGTGGAATTTCAAAGAGAATTTAACGCACCTGATGAATCCGAGAATAGTTTTATCGGTGATGGTGGTGAGGGTATGTTTATTTTTCAAAAGCAAATGTAATCCCAAAAACCGATATCAAATAGACAAGAGCGGAGGAAAATCCTCCGCTCTTGTTATATCAACAATAACAAAAACCGCACAACAAAAGTTGCACGGTTTTTGTTGGAGCTGGTAGAGGGATACGTCTGCACAGCACAAGTGCCGTGCATCCTGCCTGCTCGCCTAAAGGCTTCGCACCTTTTTGCTAAAAACAGCCACACAGGGCTGTTTTATTAACGCAAAAAGCCCCCTTGGGGTTCAAATCCTTACACAATAACAAAAACCGCACAACAAAAGTTGCACGGTTTTTGTTGGAGCTGGTAGAGGGATTTGAACCCTCGGCCTATTGATTACGAATCAATTGCGCTACCCCTGCGCCACACCAGCATTATTAACTATATTATTATACACCCAAAATGCCTTTTGTGTCAAGCTTTTTGGCATATAAATTTAAGTCAAAAAATAAAACTGCGGAAATGCTTATACACTTACCGCAGTTTTTTGTTTTTTATGTAATATTCTATGTTCTTTTGCTGAATAATAACTTCCTTGCCCGTTTCCACGCTACGGGGAATGAACTTGTTGTTCTTAACAAAATAAGACGGGTTTATAATGGGAGTTGTTTGTTTTATGTTGTCAAGGTAATTCAGGTAACAGCAACCCTTTGCACCAAGGCACTCAAAAAATTCCGACATAAGAAAAATGGGAGAAATTGTTTTGCCTTTGCCTTGGAATTTGCGTCCGGTTAGTTTTTTTGCGGCGCTGTTGGCGTAAAAAACATACGGCGTTTCGTAATAATTCCGAGCTGCTTTAACGTTGTTGAGGGTTATATCTATTCCCAGCTTTTCATACAGAATACTGTTTTCTCCAAGGCCGGGGTTATGGTCGCCGAAGAATATCAGCACAATGGGTTCATCGCTGGAATCGGCATAATCACGCAGCTTTTCTATGGCTCTGTCGGTGCGTGCTATGCCGTCGAAATAGTTGTTAAGCGTTATGAGGTCGGCTTTGTCAATGCCTTTTATATCTTCTATATAATCGGTATAAGTAATGGATTCGGTGCCGTAAGGCCCATGGTTTTGATATGTAACGCTGAAATTAAAATACTTTTTGTTTTGCTTTATGGCATTATTACAGCCATTTATGATATGATCAAAAAAGTCGTAATCGCTTATAAAGCCGTGATATTTTTCTTCGGCAAGCTTGCTGTTAACAACATGCGAAAAGCAGTTTTCGTAGCACAAAAAGCTGTCAAATCCCATAAGAGGAGCCAGATTTTTGCGATTGTAAAACCATCCGTATCCCGGATGCATTGCCTCGGTGTAATACCCTTGACTTTTGAAATATGATGCAAAAGAATCTGTTGGTTTTTGCTTGATTTCAGAATCGGCAAAGCCTGCAATAAAGCCCCTTTCGGTATCAATAGTACCGCCGGCAAAGACATTTACAAAAAGGTTTCCGCTGTAGCCGTCGCTTTGCAGCTTATGAAAATTTTGGTAAGGATCTGTTTTAAAATCCAGCACTCCGAATTTTGAAAAATCGTTGTAGGATTCCAGCATTACAGAAATTATATTTACCTTTTTGTTGTCGGGCAGATCTTCGGTGTCAAACTCATCAAGCACAGCCTGCGCCTGATTTTCTGAATAACCGTCGGGTTTGCCGCCCAAAGCATCGGGCATGCTGTTGAAAAAGGAATATACTATACCGTGGGACATATACTGGTTGGCGGTTTTGTAGCCGCTTCCGAACTCGTCGTGCCAGGTTTTGGTGTATAAAACTTCGTCAAACAAAAACAGGCAGGACAATGCCACAAGCAAAACCGCAGAAGCAACAACGCCAATCAATCGACGCAATTTGCGCCTAATGCGCATTTTTATAAAAAATGCGGCAACAAGGCAAAGTATAAGCACTGTTCCTGTTGTCACAGCTGCGGCGTTGAATTTCAATGTATAGCTGTGCATCATGTTTCCAGCTTCAGATACCAAAAAAATGTCGGGGAACAAAAAGGGATCGTCCCTTATCATAAGCATGTTTGAATTTACAATCGCCACCGTGTAAAAAATCACGGATGACGTAAGAAATGCCGCAAACATTCTGCCCGTGGCAAACCACAAAAGCAATACGGTAAGCAAAACAGGTAAAAAGTTAAGCGTCACCAAACGGATATCGCCAAACAAAACGCCTATCAAAGATATGTCAAAGGGCTGTACCGATAAAAACAGCATACAAACGGAAAGAACAGCACTTAAAGCCGCAACATATGCTGCGGCTTTAAGATATTTTTTTACTGTAGCTTTTGAAACGTGTTTTAACATTTGTACCTGCTTTACATTTTCGGGCCGCAGCCTTGGTGCGGAAATATTCACCCCGGTGTATTATTGCATACGCAAATATGCACCGCAATGTGCTTGTTTATATCCCGAAGTTCTGTTTTTTCTTTAATTTTTACCGCAAATATCCCTTATAACTTCTCCGGCGATCATAAGACCTGCAACCGAGGGAACAAAAGATATGCTGCCCGGAGCCATGCCCGAGCCTTTTTTTTCGGAGTTTTCATTGTATTGAGGTTTTATCGGTATTTCTTCGGAATAAAGCACTTTAAGTTTTTTAATGCCGCGCAGTTTAAGCTCACGGCGCATAACTCGCGCCAGCGGGCATACTGAAGTTTTGCTTATATCCGCTATTTTAAACATTTCGGGGTGCAACTTGTTACCCGTGCCCATGCTGCTTATAAGCGGTATATTCAGTTTGTCGCAGATCTGTGCAATAAGCAGCTTTGACGAAACGGTGTCTATGGCATCCACAACGTAATCAAACTGCGAAAAATCCATGGAATCTGCGTTTTCTGCTGTAAAAAACATGTTGTGACAAAATACCTGCGCATCGGGGTTTATATCGGCAATGCGATCCTTCATGACCGACGTTTTTGGTTTGCCTACTGTGCTGTTAAGGGCTATTATCTGGCGGTTTATGTTGCTGGCGCTAACGTTGTCGGAATCCACAAGGGTAAGCTTGCCTACTCCGCACCTTGCCAAAGCTTCGGCAACATATGAACCCACACCGCCAATGCCAAACACGGCGATGTGGGAGCAAAATAATTTTTGTATGCTGTCGCCCAAAACAAGCTCTGTTCGGGAAAAATCAGTCATATCAGTCTATGTGTCTGTATTTGGGTGTGTTGAATACCTGGTTGTTTTCAAGTATCATCTTTTCAAATTCCATGTTTTCCGAAGCGGTGCATGCCGAGCGGAAGCCGAGCTCCTGACCTTCATGGCGGATAATAACGTTATCGTATATTTTGCAATCCTTGGGGAAAGAATCCATTTTTCCGCTTTTGTACATAAAGTTGGACTGTGCTCTTGCAAAAACGTTGTTGCGGACTGTAAGGTCGCAAAGCGGCACCTTGATGTTGTATATCATTAAGTGAGCAGAACATCCCTTGTTGGGACGTGCTTCGTAACCCCAGCAATAACCGCAGTCAAAAACAGCGTTGTTTTCGAAATAGCAGTTGGTGTAACCGACAGGTTCGGTGCTTTCGGTGGTTGCCCACAGTTCAAAGCCCTGTGTGCAGTTCCATATAACGTTGTTGCGGAAATACATGTTATCCCAGTTGCGTTCAACTCTGCTGCCCTGCATGGTGATGGCAACGTCGTAGATTTCAGAGAATTTGCAGTTTTCAACGGTGCCGTTGGCAGAGTTTGACCAATATTCAACACCGTTGCCGTAGCGGGTGGTATTGAATCTGCCGTTGCGTTCAACGCCGCCAAGACGTGAACCGCCAAGCTCGTGGAATTCGCAGTTGCCGATGTAGGAATTTACACTTATGCCGTTTACACCGTGTCCGCCTGTGCCGCGGAAGACAATGTTTTCTATGCGGATGTTGTTGGCAAGCTTTATGCAGCGTATGTTGCAGGCTATTTTTACATCGCTTACGTAATCATTGGGGTTGAGATCGCTGAGAACATAAACGTATATGTCATCGCAGTAAAAATCCCATCTTGAGGCGAGATCTGCAATGTTGAATCTTTTGCGGAACTTGTATTCTCCGTTAACTTTCATAAAGCCAACGTTTGAATCTATATCCTTGGTGTTGCCGGTAAACTTTGTGTTGTCGGTGAGGTTGAGCTTGTAAACACCGTCAATGTGGCGCTCCCATGCACCGGGCACGGGGATTTTGTATTGGGATATAGTGGGTTTTTCGCCATCGCCGTAGCTGGTAAAAGTGGTGGGGTGCTCGGCATCGGGGCCTGCGGGGGTATTGATGGTACCGTAAAAGGTATCGCCGCAACGGAATTTTACGGTATCGCCGCCGGTAATGGTGCTGTCCACCTTGGCTATTGTCTGCCAGGCGGTTTCGGGGGTAAGGCCATCGTTTTCGTCGCAGCCTGCTGCGGATACGTAATAAATGCTCATGTCAATTCTCCTTTACGTATTTGTGTTGAATTTGTTTATATCAAAAAACATATTGTTTTTGCGTATGCTGTTTTCGTATTCGGTGTAATCGCTTTCATCGGTGCCGCCCCATCTGAAAACAATGGGCTTTTCGGGGGTGTGCACGATAATGTTATCGTATATTTTGTAATCAGAGGGGATTTCCTTTGCTCCGCCGGTTTTGAACAGAAAACAGTTGCGTGCTCCTATAAAGGTGTTGCCCCGTACATGAACATCGCAGTATTCACATTCGCGGTGGTACATCAAAAGGTGGCATGCCTGATCCTTGTCGGGGCGCGCATCGTAGCCCCATCCGAAACCCGATTCAACGCATACGTTGTTTTCAAAATAGCAGTTTATAATGCCTGTGTGTTCGGTTTCGGTTTTTGTCCATATTTCAAAAGCCTGATTACAGCGGTAAACTGTGTTGTTTTTGAACGCTATATTTTCCCAGTTGGTCTTGCATTTCCATCCCTGCAGGGACATTGCCACGTCGTAAATATCGGAAAAATAGCAGTTTTCCACGGTACAGTTTTTGGAATCTGTCCAGAACTCGGTGCCGTTGCCGTAACGGATTTTTGTCATTTCGCCATGCTCGTTGTACATAAAAGAGCCGCCTATTTCGCGGAATTCACAATCGGAAATATGCGTTCCGCAGGCAACGCCCTGGAATCCGTGTCCGCCCGTGCCGCAAAAACTTATGCCGCTTATGCGAAGGAAGTTTCTTGGCTCTATCATTTTTATGTTGCAAGCCATAAGGATGTCGGAGGAATATTCTTCGGGGTTTTTGTCAAGCTTAACATATACATATTTGCCGTCGTTGCAAAAATCCCAGTTTTCGCAAAGGTCATCAATGCACGATTTGTTTTTGTAATAAATGGTGCCGTTTACCTTAAAAAAACCCACACCGCTGTCGATGTTGCAGGTGTTTCCACCGAATTTTGAGGTGTCTGTGAGATCCAGCTTGTAAATGCTGTCACAATGTTGCTCCCAGCTTCCGGGAAGCGAGTATTTGTATTGGCTTATAACGGGTTTTTTGCCTTGTCCGTAGGATGTTACGGTGGTGCACTCGTTTTCGTTTAAGCCGTGGGGCAGGCGAAGCGCACCGTAAAAGGTATCGCCGCAGCGGAATCGGATCTCGTCACCGGGGGCGGCGGTGCTGTTAACTTTGGGTATTGTTTGCCACGGTGTATCCGCAGAAAGACCGTTGTTATCATCACTGCCCGTTGTGGATATATAATATACGCTCATTGTTGTTCCTCCGCATAAATTACCCATCATATTATAAAATACAGTTACTTAAATTATATATTGATTAAAGGTCGTTGTCAAGATTATTTGACATATCATGAGGTTTTTTTACAATATAGGTTGAGAGTTTTAAAAATTTCTGTTATAATAACAATGTTATATTCGGATGAAAGGAGAAAACCGCCGTGAAAAGAATGACTCTTGGCATACTTGCCCATGTGGATTCGGGCAAAACAACACTTTCCGAAGCATTGCTTTTTCTTACAGGCAATATACGCAAGCAGGGCAGAGTGGACCATGCCGACAGCTTTCTTGATACCTACTCGCTTGAGCGCAAAAGGGGAATAACCATTTTTTCAAAGCAGGCAATGCTTGTGGGCGACGGTTATGAATTCACCTTGCTGGATACCCCCGGCCACGTGGATTTTTCTCCCGAAACCGAGCGCACTCTTTCGGTGCTGGATGCCGCTGTTCTTGTGGTAAGCGGTATAGACGGAGTGCAAAGTCATACCGAAACCTTGTGGCGGCTTTTGAAAAAGCATGCCATACCAACTTTTGTCTTTATAAATAAAATGGATGTGCCCAGTGCCGACAGAGAAACCCTTATGAGCGGCATAAAAAAGCGCATTTCCCAATCCTGCATCGAGGCGGACAGATTTTCCGATTACGAAGAAGTTGCCATGTGCGATGAGCTTCTTATGGAAAAATACCTTGCCGAAGGCGAGCTTTCAGAACGGGATATTTCCGCTGCCATAAGCCGTGCGGCGGTTTTTCCGTGTTACTTTGGCTCGGCACTTAAAAATCAGGGCGTGCAGGAGCTTTTTGACGGCATATGCAAATATCTGCGCCAACCCGACCGTAAGGAAAAATTCGGAGCACGAATATATAAAATAACCCGCGATGAGTCGGGTAAACGCCTTGTACATTTAAAGGTTACAGGCGGCAGCCTTGCCGTGCGTGATGAGCTTTGCGGCACAACCGCATCGGGCGAGGAATGGCACGAAAAAATAGATGGTATCCGCATATACTCGGGCGAAAAATATACCTCAGTTTCTGATGTCCCTGCAGGCACCGTTTGTGCGGTTACAGGGCTTTCAAAAGCATTATCTGGCGATGTGCTTGGCTTTGAAAAAGAGCTGCCCACACCCGTGCTTGAACCGGTTTTTAATTACCGAATGATACTTCCGGCTGGGGCCGATGCACACACAGTGTATTCAAAACTGCGTATGCTGGAGGAGGAAGAACCGCAGCTGCGCCTTTCATACAACTCGGCAGCGGGCGAAATAAAACTGTTGCTTATGGGGCAGATCCAGCTTGAAATAATAAAACATCAGGTGTCCGAGCGACTGGGAATTGATGTGGATTTTGACTCGGGCAGCGTGGTGTACCGCGAAACAATCGAGGATACGGTTGAGGGTGTGGGGCACTATGAACCGTTGCGCCATTATGCCGAAGTACACCTTATACTTGAGCCTGCGGAGAGGGGAAGCGGATTGCATTTTTGTACCGACTGTTCCACAGACGAGCTTGAAAAAAACTGGCAAAGGCTTATTCTTACCCATCTTGAAGAAAAAACACACCTGGGTGTGCTTACAGGCTCGCCCATAACAGATATGAAAATAACCCTTGTGGCAGGCAGAGCACACAAAAAGCATACTGAAGGCGGCGATTTCCGTGAAGCCACCTACCGTGCCGTGCGCCACGGGCTTATGCGAGCAAAAAGCGTTTTGCTTGAGCCTTTTTACAATTATGAGATCCGTGTGCCCGATGCGCTTATAGGCAGAGTTATGACGGATATGCAGCGCATGGGCGCAGCCATAAATCCGCCTGAATCGGACGGAGAGTTTTCAACCCTTACGGGTAATGCAGCCGTTTCGCAAATACAGCATTACGGTTTGGAGCTTGCCGATTTTTCCCACGGCAAAGGCACGGTATTGCTTAGCCTGCGTGGCTACGAGCCGTGTGCCAACCAGCAGCAAACCGTGGAATCCATCGGTTATAACCCCGATGCGGATATTGAAAATTCCTGCGACTCCGTTTTTTGCAACCACGGTGCAGGCTTCCTTGTAAAATGGGATGAGGTTGAAAATTATATGCACATAGATGCAGTGCTTGGCAGATCGCAGGAGGCGGAGGAGCAAAAAGCTGCTTTGAAAAGATGTGCCGAAAACTATGTGGCACGTATTGCCGACGATAAAGAGCTTATGGATATTTTTGTCCGCACCTACGGTCCCATAAAGCAGAAGGAGCAGGGCAGAGTGCGGCACGAAGCTCCTAAAAGTGCGGTGCAAAAGCCGCCCAAACCCAGACCGCAGCAGAGCTTTGACGGAAAAGAATATCTGCTTGTGGACGGATATAACATTATTTTTGCCTCGGACGAGCTCAAAAATGCCGCAAGATCCAGCCTTGATCTTGCACGCAATCTGCTTATAAACCGTCTTTGCAATTATCAGGGCTTTTGCGGAACAGAAATAATTCTTGTTTTTGATGCATATAAAGTAAAAAAGAACCCCGGATCGGTGGAGGAATTCCGTAACATAAGCGTGGTTTATACAAAAGAGGCGGAAACGGCGGATGCCTACATCGAAAAGGTTTCCCACGAGCTTTCAAAAAAGCACAGAGTGCGTGTTGCCACCTCCGACGGCACAGAGCAAATGATAATTCTGGGCAACGGTGCATTGCGTGTGCCGGCGGCGGCTTTTCATAAGGAACTTGTTGATGCGGAAAAGGCAATACGTGAAATTATCGAATAGCTTTTTGAGGTATTAAAATATCATTGACAGCGTTTTGATGTTGTGATATACTTTATTTGATAAAAACAAATAACTACGATTTATATATGGGGGTAACTATGAAGATTCTTCTTACCGGCGGTGCCGGATTTATTGGATCGCATACAGCCGTTGAGCTTCTTGCATGCGGTCATGAGGTTGTTATTGCCGATGACTTTTCAAATTCCAGCCATGCGGCGGTTGAACGTATCGAAAAAATAACCGGAAAAAGCATAAAGGTTTATGATATAAACGTATGCGATAACGCTCTTTGCGACGCCATGTTTGCTGCAGAAAACTTTGATGCAGTTATCCATTTTGCGGGCTATAAGGCGGTGGGCGAATCCTGCCGCAAGCCGGTAATGTATTACCGCAACAATCTGGATTCCACCCTTACTCTGCTTGAGGTTATGGCAAAGTACGGCGTTAACAACATCGTGTTCAGCTCCTCTGCCACGGTTTACGGCGTGCCCGAACGTGTGCCCCTTACCGAGGATATGCCCACGGGCTGCACCAATCCTTACGGCTGGACAAAATATATGAACGAACAGATCCTTACCGATGCTGCCTGCGCAAACCCCGAACTTTCCGTGGTGCTTTTGAGATATTTCAATCCCGTAGGTGCCCATGAGAGCGGACTTATAGGCGAAGCTCCCAACGGCATACCTAACAATCTTATGCCGTATATTTCCCAGGTTGCTGTGGGCAAGCTTGAAAAGTTAAGCGTTTTCGGTGATGATTATCCCACTCCCGACGGTACGGGTGTGCGTGATTATATTCACGTTGTGGACCTTGCCAAAGGCCATGCGGATGCAATAAAATACGCCGCAGCACATAAGGGAACAGAGGTTATAAACCTTGGTACGGGTGTTGGCTGCAGCGTTCTTGATCTTGTAAAATCCTTTGAACGTGTAAACGGTATAAAAATCCCTTACGTTATCGCTCCCAGACGTCCCGGGGACGTGGCAGAAAACTATGCCGATCCCAAAAAGGCCTATGAGCTTTTGGGCTGGAAGGCAACAAAAAATGTGGATGATATGTGCCGCGATTCATGGAACTGGCAAAAAAATAACCCCAACGGGTATGAAGAATAATACAACGGTATTTATAAGCCGGTTGACAGGCACAACAGTTTTATCTGCTGTGCCTGATTTTGTATAATTATCATTTGTACGATAAAAAGCAAACAAATGGTGGGATAAATAAGAATTTGAAGGAGAGGTGATTTGGTATGAAAGAGAACAATACATTATTCGAGAAAGTTATTTTTTGGCTTGAACTTGCACTATTCTTAGTTATACCCTTTGTTATTTGGTGGTCTGCTACTCCTACAAATGTTTTAAATTCTAATTCGTTGTATAAGTTGCTGGCGACTGTCGGCATTTCGGGAAGTGGCATTATCTTGTTAATAGGTATACCTGCTGGTATTATTGGAATTATCAAGGCAAAAAGAATGATGAAACTAAGAAAGACCACCTTTGTATTGTCTATCATCAATTTAGTTGCAGGAAGCATTGCGGTTCTCACGTTATTAATAATTTTCTGTGCAGTTGTATTTGGCGGAGCATCTGTCTAAAAAATGGTGGGATAAATAAGAATTTGACGAAGGTGTGAATGATGAAAACATTATATATGATTGGCGGCACGATGGGAGTGGGAAAAACAACCGTGTGCCAACAGCTAAAACGAGATTTACAGAATAGCGTATTTCTTGACGGAGATTGGTGTTGGGATGCAAGTCCGTTCCAAGTAACCGATGAAACAAAAGTAATGGTGACGAATAATATTTGTTACTTACTTAATAATTTTCTGAAGTGTTCTGCATACGAGAATATCATTTTTTGTTGGGTGATGCACGAGCAGAGTATTATCAATTCTATACTTGAGAAGCTGGATACACAGAACTGTGAGGTGAAAAGCATCTCGCTTGTAGCGGATGAAAAGACCCTGTGCGAAAGATTATCAATGGATGTGGAAAGAGGTATCCGTTCTGAAGATATAATTGAGCGAAGCATAGCAAGAATACCGATGTATCAAGCATTGGATACCATTAAAATTGATACCAACGCCAAAACCGTGGCTATAATTGCCAATGAGATAAAGCAGTTGTAATACTGACAAATTCCAATTTATCAAACAGCAATGCACTTTTATAAAACTTTTGGCTATGCAAAAACCGACCTGTAATTGTACCACAGGTCGGTTTTATTTATTGGCTCCCTCTGACGAGGGAGCTGTCAGCGAAGCTGACTGAGGGAGAGAATTACTTACCAACCGGTCAATGTACTCGCATACACCGTAGAAATTTCGGTCAATATCAAGATTGCAAATTCTCACCACCGTTAACTTCATGGATGCAAGATCGTTTGTGCGCAATTCATCTTTCTTTACTTGCTCCGGCGTATAGTGTACTCCACCGTCAAGTTCTATGACCATTCTTGCTTTGGCGCAATAAAAGTCGGCAATATAATTGCCGATTGCTTTTTGCCTTTGAAAGCGAATCGGATAATTTCTCAAGAAATCATACCACAGTTTTCGTTCCCAAGGCGTCATGTTTTTCCGTAGCACTTTTGCCAGAGGGATATTCCTTTTGTTATAGTCTTTCATTTTCTCTCCCTCCGTCAAAAATCAAAGATTTTTGCCACATCCCTCGTCAGAGGGAGGCTTTGAATAGTGTACTGCAGGTCGGTTTTATGAACATCTGAAAGCCACTTCTTTTTTATATATCAAAACAATTCCACGGCTCAGTATCCTTTTCGGGGAGCTCGCAGAATTCCATGGCTTTGCCGTTTACGGGATGCACAAAACCCAGCGAATATGACCACAGCCCCGTTGATTTAAAGGAATCGCGGGCACCGTATTTTTTATCGCCGCACAAGGGCATTTTTCTTGACGAAAACTGTACACGGATCTGATGAGTTCTGCCCGTGTGCAGTTTTACTTTTATCAGCGAAATGTCAAGCTCATTGTTGTATGATAAAAGCTCGTATTCAAGCAAAGCTTCCTTTACGCCCTTGCGGACTTTGTCCACCACAAAGCTTTTTCCCAGATGTGTATCCTTGAACAAAAGGTCACGCATCTGTCCGATATCCTCCTGAGGTTTTCCGTGCACTGCGGCAAAATACTGCTTTTTAAAGGTGTCTTTTTCTGCCACCTGTGCGGAAAGTTTTGCGGCGGCAAGCTTTGTTTTGGCATAGACCATAACACCGCCCACTCCCCGGTCAAGTCTGTGTATAACACCCACATAGGGCTCCTGACCTTGCTCACGCATGTGCGCTTCAATAAGTGTGCACATGGTTTCTTCGCCGTTTTCGGATGCTTGCGAAAGTATGCCTGCAGGCTTTTTGCAGACTATTATATGCTTATCTTCGTATAAAATGTCCAGTGGCATTTTGCGTTACTCCGTTTGTTGGGTTTTTATAAGTGCGGTTATTTCTTTAAGGAATCTTACGGTAAACACAAGCGAAACTGCGGATGTGAGCAGATCGGATATGGCTTGAGTATATTCAACGCCTGCAAGACCTATGAATCTCGGAAGGATAATCATTGTGGGAATGTAAAATAGTCCCTGACGCAGACATGATAAAAATGTGGCGGTGGATGAGCGGCCCAAAGATTGATATGTCATGTTGCTCATAACGCCTATGGGTATAAACGGCATGGAAATACATTGGGCGCGGAAAGCGGAGGTGCCTATCTCCAGCAATTTTTCGCCTCCTTCGCCTTTGCTGAAAAGGCGTATTATATGCGGCGCAAACACAAAGCCTGCCACGGCGGCAACAACAAACATTGCAACACTTGCATAAAGTGTAAAGTTAAAGGCTTTTTTAACACGGGAGTATTTTTTTGCACCGTAGTTGTAGCCAAGCACGGGCATGTAGCCCTGACCAAGTCCAAGGCAAAGCGAAAAGGCAAACATAAACACACGGCTTACAACGCCCATGGCGGCAATGGCGGCATCGGCATATACGCCTGCAAACGCCTTTGCACAGTTGCTGAGCACCACGGAGGATGCGCTGGAAAGGCCCTGACGGCAGAACGAAGGCAGACCGAACTTTAATATGTTTGTATAATCGGAAATTCTGCCGGAAATGTTTTTGAAGTTGAGCTTTGTTACGGTTTTTTTGAACAGAAAAGGGCACAGCAAAAGCAAAAAGCTTATTGCCTGGCTTATGGCGGTGGCAAGTGCTGCACCTGCTGTTTTCATTCCAAAACCGAAATCAAAAATAAAAATAGGATCGAGAATTATGTTTATAAGACCGCCAAGGCCTATGCCTATCATGGAAAAGGTTGCTTTTCCCTCGGAACGCAGAATGTTGTTGAGCACATAGGTGCCCGACATTATCGGCGCGGCATAAAGAATATAATGACCGTACGCATTGGCGTAAGGGAGAATGGTATCCGTGGCACCCAAAAGGATCATAAGCTTATCGGAAAATATTTTGCCGAATATCATTATAAGCGAGCCAAGGCCTATTCCCATAACCAAAGCACTTATACCCACTTTGTTTGCGTGGGCATTGTTTTTTTGACCAAGAAGACGGGATATCCAGCTTCCCGCACCCATGCCTACGGTAAAGCCCATTGCCTGAATAATTGCCATCAGCGCAAAAACAACGGATACGGCACCTGTGGCGCTGGTATCGTTTAGCTGTGAAACAAAATATGTATCTGCCATGTTGTATATGGAGGATATAAGCATGCTCACCGTTGTGGGAATCGCAAGCTTTGTTACAAGCAAGGGCACGGGTGTGCGTGTCATTTTTATATATTGGGGATCGGAAAGATCCCTTTTTTTAGTATCTTCCATTAAAGATAGTCACTTCCTTAAAATCTCATTAAAATATATTTTACCACAAAATTCCCACAATGTCCACTATGCTTTGGTATATAAATAATTTTTCGCATAAAGAATTTACTGTCCGTTTTTTGGGACAGATGTCGCATTATAATGAAATCAGAAACAAAAAACAAAGCAACGGAGGAATAAAAAATGCTTAAAAAAATCAGAAATATCACATTGCTTATAAGTGCAGTATTTTGCTGGGGAATAGTTGGAAGCCTGGAGCTTTCACGCTTAACTCTCACCGATGCGGTGCGCTATATGATAACGGCAATCGCTGTTTGCACCGCGGTATATGCCCTTGAAGCCGCAGCGCGTTTCACCAAAAAGCTTATTGTGCGCTATGCACGTACAAGAGCACGCAGCCGCATACCAAACGCACATAATTGCCGTACGGTGCACCGTGCAGTGATAAAAGTGTGATTTGAACCTATAACCGCAACACAAAAGCCGCAGTTTTTTACACTGCGGCTTTTGGCTTGTAAAATTAATTTTTTGTTATGCTGTAGTTCTTTTGATTGTAATCCACGGTTACTTTTGTTCCGTCGGAATAGGTGGTAACAAATACTCCGTCCGCTATCTGCTCATGGTTTTCGATAAATTCGTATTGCAGATATGTAAGCGGTTCGAATATTTTATATTCCTGCGCCGCAAGCTGTGCGGTGTGCTGTATTTCTTCGGGAGTATCTGCCGTAAAATCGTTGTTGGATATCCAGTCCTTGCCGTCGTTTACAAATCTTGAGTAGTAGTAAAGGGCAGGTCTGCCTCCGTATTCAATGATCTTGAGAATACTGTCCATTCCGGTGGCAGCGGCATTTACCGTGGTGGCATAGGGGTTGCTCACAACAATGCCGTGGTAAACTATCTGCCAAAAAGGTACTGCTTTGTCCACATATTCGGGCAGCTCGCCGTTAAAGAAGGAAACATAAAGCACAAAATTGCAGTTTTTAAGAGTGTGATCGCAGGCGTTTTCACAGCTTATGCCGCCAAACAGATCCTTTGCATAATCAAACAGCTCGTTCCATTTTTCAACAGCCTGGCGCTTGTTAAGCGGGTGCTTGGGATTGTGGCAGGTGTAAGGATTAACGCTGGTTATAACATCTATGTAATGGGTGCCGCAAAAACCCAGCTTGCGCACATCCGGCAGGGTTTCCTTTGCAAGCCTTACCGAACATTCGGGGCATATCTGATAAGCTTTTCCGCCTGCCCAGTAAGCATCACGCCAATAGTATTCGCCGTCGCTTTTGATAACAAGATCGTTTTTGTCAAAATTTTCGGCAATGTTGTATGCATCGGTGCTGTTGGTATGGCAGGTTATGCGGTAACCAAGGGAGTGCGCCGTGTCAATAAGCTCGCGCAGACCGTCCATGCCGCCAAGGGATTCTTCAGGGGGGAGTATCTGCGGCCAGCGTCCGTCATGACCTTTTATATTCCATCCCACCAGCGAAAAATCCGCTTTTTCCACACCGGCGGCTTTGTAAGCTTTCATTATTTCCACAACCTGCCCAAAGGTGCACGCCACATGCATGGGGGGCTCGGTTTCGGGGGTTTGTTCAAAAACGGTGCAGGGAACAGGTTTCCAGCCGTGGCGTATGCGTATAAGCATGGATTCTGCGGCAAAATTGAGCTCGGCATCGTTTTTTTCTTTTATGGAACGGAATCCGTGTGCAAGCTGATACTTGCGGTATTCACGTGCCATGCCGCTGTAGGTGGCATCGTTGCCGGAAAGGTAATGAAGCTCAAAGCTTATATTTTCATAAGGCGCTCCGTTTTCGGGAACAAAACGCAGGGCAAAGGAATATTTGTTGTCTTTTATATCAAGAACAGTGTGCATGTCATATTGCATGCCCGTCATGATGGCAATAAAGCATTTTCCGCCATGGCAAAGTCCGAAAATCGGCATATGCTGAACCTTGTTTTCATGGGTGATATCTTGGCGTTGACGGAAATAACCCACGGAGGATTCACGGCAATCCGTGGATGTGCCCGAAAGCAGATAAAAACCGTCCTCCCCGGCGCATATATCGGTATTGTTCATTGCAAAATCAATATGGGTGATATTTTTCCAGTCAAGGCTTTCTTTGTCAAGAACAAAACTTTCGACATTTCTGTTTGTGACTGACGCAAGGGAAAGCGTGCCGGTGGTTTTGTCGGTATAATTTATGAGTGCAAGCATAGCGGCATCTCCTTTTTGTTGTTGTGGCTATTATAGCATGTATAATAATAAAAATCAATAGTAAAAATGTATAATCCAATGTCCATTCATGTATATTATACATTATTTTTTGCATAAATGCATAAAATGCGTTTTGCATGAAAAAAACTTTGATTATTAAGTATATTTGTGCAAAATAAAGCTTGACAAAACAGAAGTGAATGTATATAATATACGGTATTGATGCATATTTATACAATTTTTGTAAAGTGAGATTAAAAATGACCAAAGTATTTATCGACGGCAGCGCCGGTACCACCGGGCTGCGTATTTATGAACGGCTTGCAGATCGCCGTGATATACAGCTTGTAACCCTTTCCGACGAGCTCCGCAAGGATCCTGCCGCAAGGAAGGACGCCATATGCTCGGCGGATATAGCTTTTCTTTGTTTGCCCGATGCGGCGGCAAAGGAAGCGGTTGAGCTTGCAGGAAGCAGCGACACCGCAATTATTGATACCTCCACCGCCCACCGTACAGCGGACGGATGGACATACGGTTTTCCCGAACTTTGCGGCGATTATTCTGAGATTGCTTCTTCAAAACGCATTTCCAATCCCGGTTGCCATGCCAGCGGATTTGTTGCCCTGGTGGCTCCGCTTATAAAGGCAGGGGTAATAGGCAAAGATGAGCTTATCCATTGTTTTTCGCTTACGGGTTATTCCGGCGGCGGCAAAAAGATGATAGCTGAGTATGAGGCCGCCGACCGCAATGGTTTGCTTGAAGGTCCTCGCCAGTATGCTCTTACCCAGGAGCACAAGCATCTTAAGGAAATGGCAAAAATTTCCCGTCTTGAAAATTTGCCGTTGTTTTGCCCCGTGGTTGCTCCTTTTTACAGCGGTATGGAAGTTACGGTTACCCTCGGAGCACAGCAGATAAGCGGCAAGGCTTCCGATATAAAAGAAGTATATAAAGAATTTTACGGTAAAAACAGCGGACTTGTTAAGTTTTCCGACAGTGCGGATGCGGACGGATTTTTATCCGCATCGGCTTTTTCGGGCAAGGACGATATGCAGGTGGGTGTTTTTGGCAATGATGAGCGCATACTTCTTGTATCCCGATTTGACAATCTCGGAAAAGGCGCAACGGGATCTGCCATACAGAACATGAACATCCTGCTTGGTGTGGATGAAAAAACAGGACTTGTTACAACTG
>JAZSGA010000087.1:0-9033 GCA_045532495.1 Eubacteriales bacterium
GACGAAATGGGGCTTGTTTATGAATCTACTTCACATGAAATATGCGGTTGAAGTTGCAAGGCTTGGATCGCTGAATAAAGCGTCAGAAACTCTTATGATAGCGCAGCCTAACATCAGCCGTTCTATCAAGGAGCTCGAAGCAGATCTTGGAATTATAATATTCAAGCGAAGCGCACAAGGCATGGTTTTGACTCCCGATGGAGAGGAGTTTATGGATTATGCGCGTGATATTCTTCACCGTATCGATAAGCTCGAGCGATCATACCGTGACGGATCGCATAAAAAGCGCAAATTTTCAATTTCTGTTCCGCGTGCGTGCTATATTTCCGCCGCAATGGCGGAATTTTCCAAAAACATCGGTGATACTCCCATAGAAATATACTACAAGGAGACCAACTCCAAAAAGACCATAAAAAAGCTTCTTGAAAACGAATATAAGCTTGGTATCATTCGGTACTCCGATAACTATGATAAATATTACAAGGATATGCTTGAGGAAAAAGGGCTTTCGTATGAGCTTGTAGCGGAGTTCTCATACGTTCTTCTTATGAGCAAGGACAATCCCCTTTCCGAAAAGGAAACAATCACTTATGACAATCTTTCCGAATACGTCGAGATTGCTCACGCCGATCCTTATGTTCCTACCCTTTCAATGTCAAAGGTATTTCGAGAGGAACTTCCTGACAATGTAGATCAAAGAATATTCGTCTTTGAACGCGCAAGTCAGTTCGATCTTCTTTCAGAAAACCCAAAAACCTTCATGTGGGTATCGCCTGCATCACAGCAAATTCTCGACAGATATAATCTTGTTCAACGCGTGTGCGAAGGCAACAAAAAAGTATATAGAGATGTACTAATTTATCATAAAGGATATAAACTGACAAAACTCGATAAGGATTTCATTACTGCGCTTTGCAACGCAAGAAGGGAATTTATTAAGTAAATAAATATATAAAAATGGCTTTGCAATAATGCAAAGCCATTTTGCATTTATAAGATATATCGATATTGATAATACGATATATCATTTTAATTATTCCCAATATGCAGAATGTGTGTTAAAATATTAACAATCTAATTGGTAAATAAATTTAGGAGGACATATAAAATGGAAACCAAAACCTATCAGATCGTAGACAGTGTAGAAGCACTTCACGAGGCGATTGCCCGTGTAAGAGCGGCACAAAAGGTTTTTGCAACCTATACTCAGGAGCAGGTTGACAAAATTTTTCTGGCAGCCGCATCTGCTGCAGACAAAGCAAGAATCAGCCTTGCAAAGCTCGCGGTTGAAGAAACCGGCATGGGTATCGTAGAAGACAAGGTAATCAAAAACCACTACGCTGCCGAATACATTTACAATGCTTACAAAGAAACAAAAACATGCGGAGTGATCGAGGAAGACAAGGCTTTTGGTATCAGAAAGGTTGCAGAGCCTATAGGTGTTGTTGCCGCTGTTATTCCCACAACCAACCCCACATCCACAGCAATCTTCAAGTGCCTGCTTGCACTCAAAACCCGCAACGCCATTATTATCAGCCCCCACCCCAGAGCAAAAAACTGCACCATTGCGGCTGCAAAGCTTGTTCTTGAAGCGGCAGTAGCGGCAGGTGCACCCGAAGGAATCATCGATTGGATCGATGTTCCATCTCTTGATATGACCAATACCGTAATGAAAGAAGCAGATATCATCCTTGCAACCGGCGGTCCCGGCATGGTTAAGGCAGCTTATTCTTCGGGCAAGCCCGCTCTCGGTGTTGGTGCAGGCAATACTCCCGCAATCATTGATGAAACCGCAGATATACTTCTTGCCGTTAATTCTATTATTCATTCCAAAACCTTTGATAACGGTATGATCTGCGCATCCGAACAGTCTGTTATTGTACTTGAAAGCATTTACGATACTGTCAAGGCAGAGTTTGCAGCTCGCGGATGCTACTTCCTCAATCCTGTTGAAACCGAAAAGGTTCGCAAGACCATCATCATCAACGGTGCGCTCAATGCAAAGATAGTTGGCCAAAAAGCGGCAAAGATCGCCGAGCTTTCGGGCGTAACAGTTCCCGCAGGCACAAAGATACTTATTGGCGAGGTTGAAAGTGTTGAGCTTTCCGAAGAGTTTGCTCACGAAAAGCTTTCTCCCGTACTCGCCATGTACAAAGCAAAGACTTTTGAAGAAGCTCTTGACAAAGCAGACAAGCTTGTTGAGGACGGAGGTTTCGGTCACACTTCCTCTCTTTACATCAACGAGATCACGGAAAAGGAAAAGCTTGCAGCGTATGAGGCAAGAATGAGAACCTGCCGTATTCTTGTTAACACTCCCTCGGCCCACGGCGGCATCGGAGACCTTTACAACTTTAAGCTTGCTCCCTCGCTTACCCTTGGTTGCGGCTCCTGGGGCGGTAACAGTGTATCCGAGAACGTGGGTGTAAAACACCTTCTTAACATTAAAACAGTTGCCGAGAGGAGAGAAAACATGCTTTGGTTCAGAACACCCGAAAAGGTTTACATAAAGAAAGGATGCCTCCCCGTGGCTCTTGACGAACTGAGAACGGTAAGAGGCGCAAAGAAGGCATTTATCGTAACAGATACCTTCCTTTACCAAAACGGCTACACAAAGCCGATTACCGACAAGCTCGATGAAATGGGCATTCAGCACGCCACATTCTTTAACGTACAGCCCGATCCCACCCTTGCTAATGCAACCGAGGGTGCGGCTCAGATGAGCGCATTCCAACCCGACACCATTATCGCCCTCGGCGGCGGTTCTGCAATGGATGCGGCAAAGATCATGTGGGTACTGTATGAGCATCCCGAAGCAGACTTTATGGATATGGCAATGAGATTCATTGATATCCGCAAGAGAGTTTACACTTTCCCCAAGATGGGCGAAAAGGCATACTTTATTGCAATTCCCACCTCCGCCGGTACAGGCTCTGAGGTTACTCCTTTCGCTGTTATCACCGACGAAAAGACAGGTGTCAAATATCCCCTTGCAGACTACGAGCTTCTTCCCAACATGGCAATCATCGATACCGATTTCCACATGTCTGCCCCCCGCGGACTTACCGCAGCCTCGGGTATTGACGCTGTAACTCACGCAGTTGAAGCATACGCAGCAATGCTTGCCACCGATTACACCGACGGCCTTGCGCTCCGCGCTCTCAAGGTGATCTTCGAATATCTCCCCAGAGCTTATGACAACGGACAGACCGACGTTGAAGCAAGAGAAAAAATGGCAAATGCAGCCACCATGGCAGGTATGGCATTTGCAAACGCATTCCTTGGTGTCTGCCACTCCATGGCACACAAGCTCGGTGCATTCCACCACCTTCCCCACGGCGTTGCAAACGCACTTATGATAGAAGAAGTTCTCCGCTTCAATGCATCCGAAGCTCCTGCAAAGATGGGCACATTCTCACAGTACGATCATCCTCACACGCTTGCCCGTTACGCTGAAATTGCCGATTACCTTGGCATCAAGGGCGTAAACAACGAAGAAAAGCTTGAAGGTCTTATCAAAGCTATAAACGAACTCAAAGAAAGAGTAGGCATAAAGGCAACCATCAAGGACTACGGCATCGTTGAAAAAGACTTCCTTGAACGCCTCGACGACATGGTTGAGCAGGCATTCGACGACCAGTGCACAGGTGCCAACCCCCGTTATCCTCTTATGAGCGAAATCAAGCAGATGTACCTTAACGCTTACTACGGCAAGCACTTTGTTGAGGAGGCTATGCCTGCTACCGATCTCGATGAGGCAAAGGCTGATCCCGTAAAGACTCCCTATCGCAAGGGTAAAAAGGCGTAATTTGAAGGAGGAAGAACACATGAAACTTGATAGAGTAATTGCAGTAAGAAATAACAAAACGATCTACCGTGACGGTGACAGAGCCATCAAGGTTTTCAATGAAGAATATTCAAAGGCTGACGTACTTAATGAGGCGCTTAATCAGGCAAGAATCGAAGAAACAGGATTGAATATCCCCAAGGTGCTCGAGGTTACCATGATCGATGGCAAATGGGCAATTATTTCCGAGTATATCAAAGGAAAAACTCTTGCGCAGCTTATGTCAGAGAACGAAGAAAAGAAATCAGAGTATATCGAGCTTCTTGTCGATATTCAGATGAGCGTTCACCAAAAAACTTGCCCTCTCCTTAATAAACTTAAGGACAAGATGAGCCGCAAAATTGCCGCAACCGAGCTTGACGCTACCACCCGTTACGATCTTCACACCCGTCTTGAGGGTATGCCAAAACACAACAAGGTTTGCCATGGTGACTTTAACCCTTCCAACATTATTATCGGTGAGAACGGTCTTCCTTATATTCTTGACTGGTCTCACGCAACTCAGGGCAACGCATCTGCCGATGTGGCACGTACATATCTTCTGTTCTGGTTGAACGGAGATATTTCGGGTGCGGAGCTTTATCTTGATACCTTCTGCAAAAAGAGCGATACCGCAAAGCAGTACGTTCAGAAGTGGATGCCGATTGTTGCAGCTTCGCAGTCTGTTAAGGGCAAAGAGGCGGAACGCGAGTTCCTTATGAGCTGGGTCGGCGTTGTCGATTACCAATAATTCAGTTTCAAAATCAACGCTTGATGCGGCAAGTCCGCATCAAGCTACTATATTTACGAATTAAGAGAGGTAAAATATTATGCTTAAAATTACAGTTTGTATCGGAAGCTCCTGCCATATCAAAGGTTCACGCCAGGTAGTAGAACAGCTTCAGTATTTGATCGCCGAAAACAACCTCGGAGAAAAGGTAGAACTTGGCGGAACTTTCTGCATGGGTAAATGTCAGCAAGGTGTATGCGTAACGGTAAATGACACCTTCCATTCTGTTACTCCCGAAAATGTTGCAGACTTCTTCGCTAAAGAAGTACTTGCAAAGGTATAAATGTATGCTGTTCGTTCAGGTTTGTGTTGGCTCATCTTGCCACCTCAAGGGCTCGCAGGATATAGTTGAACTTTTTGAAAAATCCATCGAAGAATATCACATTGAAGACGAGGTGGTGCTTTCCGGCAGCTTCTGCATAGGAAAGTGCAACCGTGTCGGAGTTACCGTGCAGGTAAATGATGATGTTCACGTTGGTGTGACGAGAGAAAATTTCAGAGAATTTTTCAAGACGAATGTACTTGATGTTATAGAAAACGAAAGGAAGTGACGATTATGGCAAATTGCTTGACCTTAAAGAAATCAAACTGCAAAAACTGCTATAAGTGCATACGTCACTGCCCCGTAAAAGCAATTCGCTTTTCGGGAAACCAAGCGCATATTATCGGCAATGAGTGCATTTTGTGCGGTCATTGTTTTGTTGTTTGTCCTCAAAATGCAAAGGAAATTGTAGACAGCACTGAAAAGGTGCGCGTTCTTCTGCAAAGCGGAGATCCCGTGGTTGTCAGTCTTGCCCCCTCGTTCATTGCCAACTATGAAGGGGTAGGAATTGAGTCCATGCGCCGTGCTCTTAAAAAGCTTGGCTTTTTCGATGTTGAGGAAACTGCAATCGGTGCAACCATAGTTAAAACAGAATACGAGCGTATGCTCCGTGAGGAGGAAAGGGATATTATTATCACCTCCTGCTGCCACTCGGTTAATTTGCTTATTCAAAAATATTTCCCGTCATCTCTCGAATATCTCGCAGACGTTATGTCACCCATGCAGGCACATTGTGCTGATATTAAGAAAAGAATGCCCAACGCAAAAACCGTTTTTATAGGCCCTTGTGTAGCCAAAAAAGACGAAGCTGAGTACTATGAAGGGCTTGTTGACGCTGTACTTACCTTTGAAGAACTCACAGATTGGTTAAAAGCCGAGGGCGTTGAGCTTGAACAGAATGTTGATAATACTCCGGATAGCCGTGCACGCTTTTTCCCAACGACCGGAGGTGTGCTCAAAACAATGGCGCAGAATGTTCCCGGATATACTTATATCGCTCTTGACGGAGTTGAAAACTGCATTTCCGCGCTCCGCGATATTGAAAGCGGAAAAATACATAAATGCTTTATTGAAATGTCGGCATGTGTCGGCAGCTGTGTTGGTGGTCCGGTTATGGAAAAGTATCACAACGCTTCTCCCATAAAGGATTATATCACTATTGCGGACTACGCCGGAGAGCGTGACTTTGATGTTATTCAGCCGGCTTCCAAGGAAATCAAAAAGCATTTTACTATGATCGAACACAAGTTGACGCAGCCTTCCGAAGATGAAATTATGAATGTTCTTCGTCAGATGGGCAAATTCAAGCCGGCAGACGAGTTGAATTGCGGCTCTTGCGGATATAATTCATGCCGCGAAAAAGCAATTGCCATTATTCAGGGAAAAGCAGAAATTTCCATGTGTCTGCCGTTCCTTAAGGACAAGGCAGAAAGCTTCTCGGATACCATCGTTAAGAATACTCCCAACGGGCTTATTGTTCTTAATGAAAATCTCGAGGTACAACAGATCAACAATGCCGCAAGAAAAATCATGAATATCCGTGCGGCATCCGATGTACTTGGTGAGCCGGTTGTCCGTATTCTTGATCCGTCTTTGTTTGTTCAGGTCAAAAACAGCGGAAGAACCATAAGGGATCAGCGCACATATCTTGCCGAATATAAAAAATATGTGGAACAAACTATAGTTTACGATCCCGATTCCCACATGCTTGTCGGTATTATGCGCGACATCACCGATGAGGAAGCCGACAGAGACAAAAAGGCAAGGTTCAACAAGCAAACTTTGGAAGTAGCCGATTCTGTTGTTGAAAAACAAATGAGGATAGTACAGGAGATAGCATCTCTGCTTGGTGAGACTGCGGCTGAAACTAAAATCGCCCTTACCAAACTTAAGGAGTCAATCGAAGATGAATGATTTGTGTGCAGATATCGGATACAAAAGCATCAATCATGTCGGTGAAGAGCTTTGCGGCGACCATGTGGATGTTGTAGAGGAAAACGAAAACTCCACAGTTATTGTGCTTGCGGACGGACTTGGAAGCGGTGTTAAGGCGAGCATCCTTTCAACCCTTACCGCCAAGATCATTTCCACAATGATGGCGGCAGGACTCCCCGTCGAGGAGTGTGTGGCGACCATTGCTGCAACACTTCCCGTATGCTCGGTGCGCGGTGTGGCATATTCCACGTTTACCATTATTCATCTTTTGAACAATGAAATAGCCGAGATAATCCAGTACGATAATCCCCACGTAATCATTATAAGAGATTATAATATTTACGATTATCCCAAAACCGAAATGAACATTGACGGCAAAAAAATATATAAATCCACCATTAAACTGCAAGAAGATGATGTGTTTGTTGCAATGAGCGACGGATGCCCCCATGCAGGTATGGGTGGCAAATATAACTTTGGCTGGAAGCGCGAGGATATTGCAGACTATATGCAGGCACTGGTTGCAGGCGGCTATACGGCAAAAAATCTTTCGACAATGCTGGTTGATGAATGCGACAGTCTTTACGGGCACAAGCCGGGCGATGATACCACCGCTTGCGTTGTAAAGATCCGAAAGAGAGAGCCGATGAATATTCTCTTTGGTCCGCCATCCAATCGTGATGATGCAAACCGTATGATGTCGCTGTTTTTCTCAAAGGAAGGTAAGCACATTATCTGCGGTGGCACTACTTCTTCCATTGCAGCAAAGTATCTTGGTAAAAAGGTTGAGGTAAGCCTCAGCTTTGAACGCAGCGATGTTCCGCCGATAGCAAAGATTGATGGTGTTGATCTTGTAACCGAAGGCGTTATTACGATGAATAAGGTTATACAGTATGCCAAAGATTATCTCGGTGAAAACGAACTCTACGAAAACTGGAACTTTAAAAAAGACGGAGCTTCTCTTATCAGCCGACTTCTGTTTGAAGAAGCAACCGATATTAACTTTTATGTGGGCAGAGCGGTTAATCCCGCCCACCAAAACCCCGATCTTCCCATCAATTTCAATATCAAAATGAACCTGGTGGAAGAGCTTTCTGCTTGCCTCCGTAAGATGGGTAAACGCATCAAGGTAAGCTATTTCTGAGGAGGTGTAAAATGCGTAAATTTGATACAAAGGTACAGCATTTGAAATATAAGGTATTGCGCGAGGTTGCACGCCTTGCATGGGAGGATAAACTGCTGGAAAATATCATGGATGTTCCGGCAAAGCTTGCTCCCGGAAAAGAAGCAACTATGCGTTGCTGTGTTTATAAGGAGCGTGCCATTCTTGGCGAGCGTGTTAAGATAGCCATGGGCGGTGATAAGAACAATCCCAATATCATTGAGGTTATTGAAATTGCATGTGACGAATGCCCGGTTGGCGGATTTGAGGTTACAAACGCCTGCCGCGGATGTCTGGCTCACCGTTGCGAGGACGTTTGTAAATTCGGCGCTATAACCTTTGATAACAATCACGTTGCCCATATAGACAAGTCCAAATGCAAAGAGTGCGGTGCGTGTGCAAAGGTTTGCCCTTATACCGCAATAGTCAGCCGCAAACGCCCCTGCCAAAATGCTTGTAAAGTAAAAGCGATCTCAATGAACGAGGAAAAGGCGGCAAAAATTGACAACTCAAAGTGCATACAGTGCGGAGCTTGCGTATATCAGTGTCCTTTTGGTGCCATTATGGATAAATCTTTTATGGTAAACGCCATCGACATTCTCAAAAAAAGTGAGCGTAATACGCGCACAGGCAACTATAAAGTTTATGCTGTCGTTGCTCCGTCTATCTCAAGCCAGTTTTCCTATGCAAAGCTCGGTCAGGTGGTAACAGGACTTAAAAAGCTCGGTTTCCACGACGTTATCGAGGCAGCTCTCGGTGCGGATATGGTAGCTATGGCAGAAGCAAAGGAACTTTCCGAAAAAGGACTTTTGACAAGCTCGTGTTGTCCTGCTTTTGTGCAGTATATTAAATCCCAGTTTCCGAATCTCGTCGAGCATATTTCTCACAATATGTCACCCATGGCAGTACTTGCAAAGTACATAAAAGAAACAACTCCCAACGCAAAAGTGATATTTATAGGTCCTTGCACCGCTAAAAAAGCAGAAGCGCAGCTTGAGGAA
>JAZSGA010000143.1:0-6897 GCA_045532495.1 Eubacteriales bacterium
CAGCGATTACATTGTACGCCTTGGTGGTGACCATACGGGCAACTGGGGCAAGAAGATTACAGGTACTTTCGAAAGCGGTACATTTGCTACTCTTGAAGTAGGTAACTTCTGGGTTTACACCAACCGTGCAACAGCATCAGGTGCTGAAGTTGTGGTTGACGGTGCCAACATTACAACCCTTTCATTCACATCCAACGGATGGCTGACTACTCAGCTGGGTAATGATTATACAGGTCCCGTAAGAGTAACAGTTAACAGCGGTAGTGTTAAGACAATTGCTGTTACAACACAGGCTGATAACTCTGCAAAATATACAACATTCCAGGATACAGTGGAAATCCTTGCAAACAACGGCACTGTAACTACTATTGAAGATTCCTTCACAGCACCCAACGGTGTTTGGGCAGTAAATGCCGCTAAGGCTGAAGACGGTTCTTACCTTGAATACACCGATACAATCGGTACCTACAAGGTTGTTGGTTCCATGACAGCTCTTGCAACCGATACTTCCTCCAACCAGTATGTTTCCATGGACGGTGTTCTTACACTTCCTGCAGGCAGATACACTGTTGAATTCGTAGATAAGATCGATTACATTATTGCAAACGATACTATCAAGTTCTACAGCACCTGCACAGACCTTGATCTTTCTCTCCTCAAGGCTACACAGTACGACGGCAAGGCATTTATGGGTTGGGTTTACGAAAACGGTGAAGCTCCCAATTATGCCGACAACGAATTCGCTCCCGGCGATGTTCTTGTTGCTAAGTACATCGATTACACTCCCGAAAACGCAACTGCTACCGCAGGTGACTTCTTCATCAAGGGTGCTCAGGTGCGTCTCAGCTCCGAAAAGGGCAACGGCTTGCGTTACATTGTTCAGATGAACGATGAGTTCTTTGCAGATCTTACTCAGTATTCTGCAAGCATCATCGACAGCGCTAACCCCAACTACGGTACACTTATCCTGCCCACAACCCTCACAAAGGGCCGCAGCATGTTCTATGATAAGGAAATTCCCGTAGAATGGAACCGCGATGACGGAAAACTTGGTTCCAAGGATTCTCCGTTTGACCTTGATCAGGCTCACAACGCAACTCCCATTACAACAAACTCTGTGTTCAAAACAGCTTACAAGCCTTCGGCTGTTCCCGCTGTTAACACATTTGCAGAAATCACCACATCCGACGGTGATGCAACACTTTACACACTTTGTCTTACAAATATCGCAGAGAATAATTACACCAACTTCTACTCCGTACGCGGCTATATCAGATATATCGACGCCAACGGTTTTGAACGTGTATTCTATTCCGAATATTATCAGACAAACATCTACAAGATATCCAATGCGGCACTTGAGGCTGGCGAAGAAGGCCAATACCTTACCGAAGTTCAGACATACGTTGAAGCAAAGCCCGGCGAAGGCGGACGCTATGACGCTTATATGGCTGATAACTACGCTAACAGAACACTTCTTTCCGGCTACTCCACAACTGCCGATACCGATCCCAATCACGCAATGTACAAACTCGTCAACGGTTTGACAGTAAGAGAAGTTGAGATCAACTACAGCGGCAGCACAACAGACGATCCCGTTGAGATCGTTCACTTTGCCGATACTCACCTCAACTGGATCAACGAAGAAGACCTTTACAACGCATATCCTTCCACTATTTCCACCTACCGCGGAAGAAGCTGGAACAGAAACGGTTCGTCCACAGCAGCTATTTCCACAGCTATGGAATACGGAAGCTTGTTCGATCAGATAGTAATTACCGGTGACGTTATGGACTACTTCTCATGGGGTTGTGCAGAAATCATGGATAAGCTTATTGTTGACAGAGACGACAACGTTATGATCGCAATGGGTAACCACGAGCCTGCAGAACTTATGCAGAACGATGCATCTGTTCCCACCCACTTCAATGGCAGAACAGAGATCTATCCCGTGCTTCAGTCCATCTGGCCCAATGATATTTACTATTACAGCAAGATCATTTACAACGATGACGGCCAGGCAAAGGCAATGTGCGTAACGCTCAACAATGAGCAGGATACATATATTGCCGAGCAGGGCACAAAGCTTGCTGCAGACGTTGAAGTTGCACGCGAAATGGGTATTCCGATCTTCATCTTCGAACACGATCCCATCTGCACAAACAACGTAGATATCGACCCTGTATGGTACTTCTATGATGACGGTGACTGGGCTTGGATGAAGTTTGACAGCGCAAATTCCAACCATGCAAACTTCAAGGCTGACACAGACGGTTACATCCTTGCAACCAAGTATGATCCTGCCATCCACGATGCTATGGGACTCACTCCTTACACTCTCAACTCCTTTGAGACTCTGTGGGTTAACTGTGAAGCCACCAATGCAAGAGTTCCCGGTAACAACGAATGGTATTCCAAGCGCGGTGCCGGCAACAACGTTGGTGTCAAGGGAAGCGACGCTGTAACCAAGGAAGTTTATAACGTGATCGTTACAAACTCCGACGTTATCAGAGGCGTATTCTGCGGACACGTTCACGACCATATGTATATGGAAATCAAGGCTTCTTATACCGATGAGAACGGCCAGGTGATCGAACAGAACATTCCTCAGTATGTCGTAACAGCAAATGCTTACGAGGCAGGTAATGTAATCAGGATCATCGTAAGATAATAAGTTTCTGATCAATTCGGCGCCCCACAGAGTTTTCTGTGGGGCGTTTTTTTTCAAATGATATTGACGCAAAGGCTTTTTTGTTCTATAATTGATGTGAAAAAAGCTATCAAGGAGAAAGTTATGGCAGTTATAACGATAGTTGGTTCCGGTATGATGGGAAGCGCACTTGCTTTCCCCGCAAGGGAAAACGGAAACACCGTGCGTGTTGTGGGAACTCATCTTGACCGCGAAATAATTGAAGATTGCAAAAAGAACAACAGACACCCAAAATTTGAAAAGGATTTCCCCGACGGAATAAGCTTTTATCATATTGAGGAAATAAAAGAAGCTCTTGACGGTGCGGATGCTGTTATCGGCGGTGTAAGCAGCTTTGGCGTGGAATGGTTTGCCGATAATATTCTGCCGGTAATCCCCGATGGAACTCCTGTGCTTACCGTTACAAAGGGCCTTATGGATACCCCCGACGGAAAGCTTATAACTTATCCCGATATATGGCAGCAAAAGCTGGATTCTATGGGCAAAAAGTTAAAGCTAAATGCCGTGGGTGGCCCTTGCACAAGCTACGAACTTGTGGCACATGATCAGACCGAAGTATCGTTTTGCGGTAACGATATGAAAACCTTAAAATATCTTAAAGAGCTTATGCAGACAGATTACTACCACATAAGCATAACCACCGATGTTACGGGTATTGAAAGTGCCGTGGCGCTCAAAAATGGGTACGCTTTGGGTATTGCCCTTACAATAGGTCTTAATCAGAAGAATTTTGGAAACGATGTGCTTCACTTCAATTCCCAGGCGGCGGTGTTTGGTCAGGCTGTAAAGGAAATGCACCGCTTGCTGGAATTCCAGAACGCATTAAGCCTTGATAACCTTTGCGTCGGTGCAGGCGATCTTTACGTTACCGTATACGGAGGCAGAACCCGTCTTGTGGGAATATTGCTGGGCAAAGGTCTTAATATAGACGAAGCAAAGCAACAGCTTTGTGGTGTAACTCTTGAATCTCTTGTGGTGGCAGAACGTGTGGCGCGAGCAGTAAAGTACAATATAGAAAAAGGCATACTTTGTGCGGATAACTTTCCGCTGCTTTTGCATATTGATGAGATTATAACACAAAAGAAAAATGTAAACATCCCCTGGGAAAGCTTTACATATGTCGGATAACAGAGCGGGAGGTAAATATGGAATTTACAGGCAAAAAAGTGCTCGTAACCGGAGCAGGTGTGGGCATAGGACGCGCGGCGGCTCTTGAATTTGCACGCCGCGGAGCTAAAGTGGCGCTTACGGATGTGAATTATCAATCACTTGAAAAGGTGAAAGAAGAACTTGAAGAATATGGCGACAATATTCTTATTTTTCAATGTGACGTTTCGGATGAGGAATGTGTAAATGCTGTAACAAAACAGATAACAGAAGCTTTAGGCGGTATTGATATTCTTGTAAACAATGCTGCCTTATGGAGATGCAGCAGCTCATTTTGGGAAACTCCGATAGAGGAATGGAAAAAGTTTATTGATGTAAACATCATGGGGGTAGTGTACAGCACCCGTGCAGTTATTGATGGAATGATAAGCCGCGGCTACGGCAGAATAATCAACGTTGCATCTGTGGCAGGTGTATACGGCAACGCAAATATGGCACATTATTCTGCCACAAAAGGTGCTCTTATATCCATGACAAAAGCGCTTGCCAAAGAGGTGGCAGATAAGGGCGTTACCGTAAACAGCGTTTCGCCGGGATCTGTAAGCCCGTCATCCAACAGCGATATAGATTTTCATCAGCCAAGCGAGCTTTGCCGCATGGGCAGAACAGGTACCAACCGCGAAAATGCCGAGCTTATATGCTTCTTGGCAAGTGATGGGGCGGCTTATATATCAGGTGAAAACATTATTATTGACGGATGCAGAAGAAAAATATAAACTTTGCGGGTTGCATACAAATGCAACCCGTATTTTTGCTGTTTTTCTTGACAAATATCGGTTACTGTTGTAAACTTATATATGTATAAATATATATGCGGAGGTATGACGGCATATGAAAAAAATAGATCTTAATGGCCATTGGATGCTGGAGGGCAACGGTCCCGACGGTGATCAATTCAAGGTTGAAGCATCGGTTCCCGGAAGTGCACTTAATGAGATTTTGAAACTTGAGGAAAATGCGGAATATAAAAATATTTTTTGGCGTGATAACGCAGATCATTTCCTTAAATACGAAAACTACAGCTATAAATATACTAAGGTGTTCAGCGTTGATGAGCTTTCAGAGGCGCCTGTGCTCACCTTTGAACGTCTTGATACATATTGCGATGTTTTTCTCAACGGCAGGCATCTTGCAAATTGTGATAACGGCCATATTTTTCACAGCTTTGATGTGGCAGGCAAGGTTATCAAAGGAGAAAACAAAATTGAAATATACTTTTATTCTCCCATAACGGCAGTTGCGGGAAAAAGATCGTTAAACGCCGCTTTTACCAACGAAAGACTGCACACCAGACGCATGCAGTGCACCTACGGCTGGGACTGGACAATGCGATTTGTTACCGTTGGCATTGGCAACGCATATATTTCGCTCTGCGATAAAAAAATGGATATAAAATCGGCTTATGTATATACTTTGTTTGCCGATTCCGAAAGCGCGCAGATAGGCATAGACGCCGAAATCCGCAATCATACCGCCGCAGGTATGCTCACAATCAGGGTTTCTGATAAGGACGGAAATGTGGTTTACAGCCATCAGAAATATGTGGAAGAGGATTTTGTGCGTTTTTCTGCTGATATTGCGTGCCCTGATCTGTGGTATCCTATGGGTTATGGCAAGCAGCCCCTTTACACATTGGAAATTGATGTTAACGGAAACCTTGCATACAAAACTCAGTTCGGCATCCGCACCGTAAGAATTCTTGAGCTTGAAGATAAGCCCGGCACCGAAAACTACGATAAGTGCGTTGAACTTAAAAAGACTCCTTTTTCACAGCATTACGATAAAAACGAAAAGTTTTCCGGCTTTATACTTGTGATAAACGGTGTTAAAATAATGTGCAAGGGTGCAAACTGGGTACCCTGCGAGCCTTTTACCACGGGCAACACCGATAAACGCATTACCGAAATACTTGAGCTTGCCGCAGAGTGCGGTGTTAATATGATACGTGTGTGGGGCGGAGGAAGCTTTGAAACCGAGCATTTTTACAACGAATGTTCAAGGCTTGGTATTCTTGTAACTCAGGATTTCCTTATGGCTTGCGGCCAGTATCCCGAGGACGAGCAATGGTTTTTGGATCAGCTTTCTAAGGAGGCGGAGCATGCCGCATACCTTATCCGCAACAAGGCGTGCCTTGTGTGGTGGACAGGCGATAATGAAAATGCCGTTGAGGGCTGCGACACCGATACAAACTATATGGGACGCAGCTCGGCATACAAGGCCATTGCCCCCGTACTGTACAGACTTGATCCCCACAGAAGATTTTTGCCTTCCAGCCCTTACGGCGGAAAAAACTATGCTTCCAACACCGCAGGTACAACACACAACACCCAGTACCTTTCCTATTTCTTTGACAATATAGAGCAGTCTGATCTTAAGGATTACAAAGAATACTTCAAACTTTACAATGCCCGCTTTATTGCTGAGGAGCCTTGCTTTGGTGCAGTAAACTATGACAGTCTCAAAACGGTTATGACCGACGAAGATATTTTTGGCGATGACGGCAGAATGTGGATATACCACTCCAAAACCAACCCCGCACTCAAGCGTGAACTGTTTGATTATGCCTGCGAATTTGCCGAAAAGATTCTTGGTAAATTCAAAAACGGCGAGGATAAATACTTCAAGCTCAAATATATTCAGTGCGAATGGATAAGGGTTACCCTTGAACGTGCTCGCCGCGAAAAGTGGTTCTGCTCGGGACTTATTTTCTGGATGCTCAACGATTGCTGGCCTGCGGCATCCGGCTGGGCATTGATAGATTATTACAACAAGCCCAAGGCAGGCTTTTATGCGTTCAAGCGTGCAGCAAAGCCGGTTATGCTTTCGCTGGATAAGGAAGACGGCAAGTACAAGATTTACCTGTGCTGTGACGGCTCCTGCAGCGGTAAAGTAACTGTAAGCGGTTGCGCAATAGATGCTTCCGGAAACAAGTGCGGCGAAATCTCCGCATTTGCGGCAGAGCTGCCTGATAACGCAACTGTAAAGGTGCTTGAAATAGATGCAGATAAAATACCTGCACA
>JAZSGA010000204.1:0-2458 GCA_045532495.1 Eubacteriales bacterium
TCTATCACATCTACAAAAAGCCTGCATTTTGTACGCAAAAATTCCTCGGCATCTTTGCTTTCAGCCACAAGTTTTACAGATTGCCACATTGACAGATCGTTTACCGCTCTATCAAAGCACAAACGCCTTATGCTCAACAGATCGTCATCGGTAAAAGCAAATATTTCTGATCTCATAGCGCCGGTAACATAAATATCACGCAAAGAGTTGTCAATGGTGTTAAGCAGGCACATGCACAGCATTATTTCAACATTTTCAAAAAAGTTTTCGGTAATTTCGGAATATGTGGGAATTCCGCACAGTTCGAAATACTTGGCATATTTATCAGCCACTTTTTTCGGTGTGGGCAAAAGCACAGCCACGTCACCATATCCAAACATTTTACCGGAAGAGGAAATATACGCAGGATTATTTACAACCTCTAAAATTTGCTTTGCGCACACCTTTATTTCGCTGTCATAGTAATCGTTGTCTTCTTCTTCGTCTTCAAAAATAACAACCTTGCACGGATCGGTATAACTGTAGTCTTCATTGCGGGAATAAACAAGCTTGTCCTCATCCTTGTAATGCTCTTTCATTATACGGTCGAAAACAAGATTTGTAAAATCCACAACACTCCGCGAACACCTGAAATTGTTAGATAAATACTCTTTATGTTCGCAACAAGAAGCATCATCATACGGAACGAAAGAATCAAGATATGATGCAAACAGCTCGGGGCGTGCACCTCTAAAACGGTAGATGCTCTGCTTAACATCACCCACCATAAACCTGTTGGTTTCATGCCCATTTTCATCATAGCGGCATATGGCACGGAATATCATATCCTGAATAGGATTTATATCCTGATATTCGTCTATGTATATCTCGACAAATGAGTCTCTGTATTTTTTTGCAACAGGCGTTATATCAAGTTTTCCGTCGGGCAAAATATCATTTACAAACAGCTTAAAAGCAAATCTTTCAGCATCGGAAAAATCAACAATTCCCCTATCCCGTTTTTCCTGCGAAAATCGCATATCAATTTCGCTGACAAGTTCAAACAAGGTGGCAAGTACTTTTTTGCAATCACAAGCGGCAAGCTTTATTTTTTCAAAATCACAGCCAAAAAAGGCTTGCCTTGTTTTCTTGAATTTTTCAAAAGCAGTGTTTCTTGATTCCTGAATACTCTTTTTAAAAGTGTCGTCATAAACAGCCTTTTTTAACGTGACTTTAGAAAATTCCATTACCGACAAAGATGCCTGTTCATAACTGCCATGTTCCAAGACTCCGATAACTGAATCAAGATTATCGGCATCCTCCATAAGGCACTCAACATACGGAGCAAGCTCCGGTATATCACTTATACGGTCTATAAGTCTTTGATTAACTTCCTTGTATTCATTCGCAGCATCAAGCACTGTTTTACGAGCAATATCGCCGTAAAAAGTGGAAAAATATTCATTAGAATCCGATATTTCGGAATAACGGTTTAAAGCCTCACCCATCCACACTTTTGGTTGCGGAAGGGATACAATTTTACGATGTATCCTATCAAGAATATCAACAAAAGCATCGTCGTTTTTTCCGCCGGAAAACAGTTCTACAGCCGTAAAGAAATCCGAGTTTTCCGGTTCGTTTTCATACTTTTCCTCAATCACCTGCGTCATCACCTGATTTTTGAGTAACAGAGCCTCAGCTTCATCGCACACTCTGATTTTTGCAGGAAGATCAAGCAGCTGAAAATGCTGTTTTATTACATTCAGACAAAACGAACTTATGGTAGAAATGTTTGCATATTTTATCTTGGCAAGCTGCCGCAATGCCTTTGCATTTCTGATATCAGCAGAAACACACTTAGATATTGCTTTTTCTATTTTTTCGCTGAGATCCGCAGCAGAAGCGTTGGTAAAAGTAACTATAAGAAAATCATCAATTTCGGCAGTATCATGAGGATCGGAAATTCTGCTTATAATTCTGTTTGAAAGTGTGGATGTTTTTCCGCTGCCTGCGCCGGCAGAAACAAGCAATGTTGTTCCACGGTGGTTAACTGCATTTTGCTGTTGCCTTGTCATTTTCATCACAACACCTCCTCCATTGAATATCTTATATTATCATTTTTTCGGTCTATACGGCACACAGATTTATAATCACAATGCTCGCATGAGCTGAATGCGACCTTATACGGATTTGTCTGAATATTACCCGCATACATTAAAGATGCCAGTTTGCCCGATACATCTGCCGCTTTTTTAAGCAAAGCTCCCATGTTTTCGAGCGAATCTATTTTAGAACGGGCATCAAGCTTATCTTTACGCATAACGGCAGGGATAAATTTGCCTGTAATGCCGTCATCCATTGCGTTCAAAATATCGATATTATCAATAAGTATGCCATCACCCTTAAACGCTTTCAAAAGTTCAGAACTGCTCAGGTCTTCTGTGCTGTCATAAAGGTGAGCATCCCTTTTTTCGGGTCT
>JAZSGA010000180.1:0-2789 GCA_045532495.1 Eubacteriales bacterium
GGATTACCGTCAAAATATATCGGGCAAGAATCAAAGGCTTTGTAAATATCCGAAGTTTTCATGCCTGAATCAGGAACACATATCAACACATCGCCGTTATACGGTCTACAATGCTCAAGAACTATTCCGCGGTCGGTACACAAAGCGCATCTGTATTTGTCAAGGCAAAAATTTATGTCTGAGCCAAGGCTTGCCGCTATGTCCTCAACATCATTGTAAGTTAAAACACCATATTCATTATAAAGCGCATCCAAAACACATGCGCAATCAGCACTGCCTCCCGCAAGGCCCGCTTTATCCGGGATATTTTTAAATATAGAAATTTTAACGCCAAATTCCTTACCGCAAAGCTTTTTATAAAGATCTATATACTTTTGCGCCGCTTTGTATGCAAGATTATCCTGAGGCTCGCATACATTTCTGTCACAGTACAATTCTATGCCCGGATCAGATGAAAATTCAAAAGTTAATTTGTCACAAAGAGAAACTTTTTGCATTACAGACCGGATATTGTGATATCCGTCTTCGCGTTTATCGAGTATTTCAAGCGTTAAATTGATTTTTGCATAAGCAAATTTTGTAATCATCCCGCACCTCACATCTTCATAAACGGGTTTTGTTTTATAGCCACCGCCTTCATGGGACAAAGCTCCTGACAGCAATAGCATCGTATGCACTGATCGTAGTTGATTACAGCTTTTTTATCTATAATTGTTATTGTATTACGCGGACAGCATTTGGCACATTCGCCACAGCCAACACATTTTTTCTTTTCGATCACAGGTCTTGGCTCAAGCCACTTTCTGAGTCTTCCGCCAAACAGATTAGGCAACTGTTTTATCACGCCCCCTGCGGTACTGTCAGGGCGCTTGAAATATGTAACATACTTCGATATATCCTGACCGCAAACAACAATATCCGAAACACTTCCGGGACACCATCCGCGTTCTATGGATTTTTTAACAGTTAATACTTCGTCAGGTTTAAATCCCATAATATGGGAAGCAATAAGGTCTAACGCATAGGGGTTTGATGATGCAAGTACAAGGCCAACATGCTTTATGGTTCCTCCTGCAGGACCGTTGCCTTCCATGGCATCAATGACGTCAATAACGCTTATTTGCGGCGATACCGTGGAACAAAGATCAAGCAGATAGTTTGCAAAATCATGACTATTCGGAAAACGTGCATGCTGTTCCGCTTTTTGTAAACCCGGAACCGAGCCGTATAGGTTTTTGACCGCCGCAGACATATTACAAAGCGAATGTGTTTTTAAGCGGCAAAGGTTTACGGTAAAATCAGCATTTGCCAAAGGATTAATGACATTAAACGATTTAGATACAACACCGTTTTGGTTGAACATTTCTGTATATCCCATATCATAATTCAACGATGCTCCGCTTTTTTCTGCCGCATCCTTAATTCCGCATACAGAATATATGCCGCCGACTGCGACGGTGTTGTAAACACCGCCGGGGCTATCGCATATGACCACTCTGGAGCCCTTTGACATAAAATATTCGGCAGCAACCTGAACGAAAACGGGATTAGTGGTTATGCCTGCATCGGGAGTACGCTTTACAAGCAGATTGGGCTTTAATGCAACAGTTTTGTTGTTAAAATCAAAATCACTGTAAAATTCAGATAATATAAGATCAAAATGAGAGTACAGCGCACGTTTAATATCGCTGTAATCATACCTTTCACACGATGAACTGTATATAATATATTTTTTCTGCATAAAAGCCTCCGAACTTTTTGTTATATTAGTATTTTAACATATTTATATAAAAATTAAAAGTACTATTTATTAAAAAGTCAAAATCACAAATCGTCTGCATCCTGAACAGGCTTTTCGTTTTTTATAATAGGTTTCCCGGTATAACTACCATCCGGATCTGATATTATTAATTTTTTATTCATCCTGTCAATAAGATCTTTTATGCTTACCGACGGTTTGTATTTGATAATATAATTGTTGTCCATAACTGTCTCCTTTACAACAGTTATTATTTGTGTAAGCAATATAAATATACAAAAACGGTGCATCACGTGATGCACCGTTATAAAACAATTAATTATTCAGCTATTTCTTGCTCAGTAGCAGCTGCTTCTTCAACTTTAGCTGCTTCAAGAGCTGCCGCCTTTGCTGCTTCTTCGGCTTCCTTTTCTGCATCGTGCATAAGGAATACAATTACAGGATCTTCTTCGTGCATTACATCAACAAGCTGAGCTACCGCTGTGGAAAGGTATTTTTCGGTCTTGCCAAACATATAGCCCAACGCTCTGTCATAATACTGAACGTAAGTATTGTTTTTGAATTTTATCTTGCGGTCGCCGCCTTCGTTATAACGAACTATATTGCCTTTTGAATATGCAAAAATGTTGTTTTCAACAATATAGTTTTCTACGTCATCTATAATAGTAAAGCTGTTATGCAGCGCTCCGCCGCTTTCTCTGCCGACACTTCCCCAGCCATAACAACCGTAAAGTGTCATGTTATCATGCACATGAACATTGTGGAGTCTGCTTCCGGGCATTTCGCCGCGGTTGTAGTACTCAATTGACCAATGGCAAAGCTCAATGAGGTTGCCCCTGTATTCAATGTTATCCATAACAATTACTTTATCATTGTTTGAATACTGATGCGTAACGCCTGTGTCGTAGATCTGATATATCCAGTTATCATAGACATAATAACCGTCGCATCCGCCGTATACTTCAACAGCATTGCCGTAACGTGTAAGATTTGCACCGTTGTAGCCTTTGAGTATGGAACCGCCTATCCA
>JAZSGA010000223.1:0-6489 GCA_045532495.1 Eubacteriales bacterium
GAAATCCGACATCAATACTCCTGCAACAGAAGAAGAGTGTATTGCGTTACTTGAAACTAACGGATACGTCGGAAATTGGGAAGTAACATTCCGCAAATATTCTGAAATACTCGGCGGTGACTTGGGGGATGTCGGGGCAGCCCTTGACGGCATTATTGCCATTCAAAATTCCCTTATCGGGGGTGATGCATAATGAGCATAGCCGATAAGCTTACACAGATAGCCGAAAACGAACAAAGGGTATACGATGCAGGCAAAAAAGCGCAGTATGATGAATTCTGGGACACCTATCAGCAAAACGGCACACGCACAAATTACAATTTTGCCTTTTGCGGCATGGGTTGGAACAACAAAACGTTGATACCAAAATATGACATTATCCCCCAAGCAAATGCAGGCGCACACATTTTCAGAGAGTGTGATTTTTCGGGCAGTCTGAAAGAGTACCTTGAAAGCATCGGAATTACCCTTGATGTTAAAGACTGTACGCAGATGCAGTATGCTTTTTATGCTTGCGACCAAATCACCGAGCTTCCGTTCCTTGATTTGAAAAACAGCACAAATAACAACTACGCTTTTCAGTATTGTTCAAAGCTCAAAGCCCTTTCCCTTGCGGTTTCGGAAAATTCCACCTTTACAAACACCTTTGACAGTTGCGATGCCCTTGTAAATCTTGATATTACGGGAAACATCGGCAACTCGGTCAATCTGCGATGGAGCAAAGGGCTGACAAAAGCTTCAATAATCAGCGTTATAAAAGCTTTGTGGGACAGCGCATCGGGAAAAACACTTACTCTTTCGTCAGCCGCGGTAAACGCCATCGAATGGGCAGGCACTGTGATAGACGGAGTTACATACAACACTTTTGACGATGTGGCAAACATAAAACCCAACTGGAACATATCGCTTATTTAAGGAGGAACAACATGATAACCGAAACAATTACAAGAATAAAGCTTACGGCATCGGACGGTATGATGCTTACCAACGGCGAAGCCTTTGGCAAAACCGTTTATGCGGCACAGGGCGGTCAGGATGAATGGCATGAGATAACCGAGGAGCAATACAGCAAGATTCTTGCGGAACAGGAAGTGCACGATGAAATATAAAGGCGGTGCACTTCCCTCTCCTCCCGATGAACGTGATTGGCGCATACATTTATGTACGGATATGCCTGCAGGCTCGGCAGCGCAGGAGTTGCCAAAAGTATATAGCGTATCATGGCTACCCGAGCACAAGAATCAGGAATATGTGAATTCCTGCACGTCCTTTGCAATGGCAGGTATATTCGAATGTATGTGGTACAAGCTGACAGGGTGCGTTGTGGACTTTTCGACGGCATTCCTCTATGGCAACCGAATGGAAACGATACACACGGGCGAGGGGTGCATAATGCGTGATGTTGCCAAAACGGCACACAAGCACGGAGATGTTACCGAGGACATACTTGGCGGCAACCTTGAAGTGCCTGAAGCGATAAGGGTATTCCTTGAAGCGTACCCGAAAATAAAAGACCTTGCCCACAAATTGGTGCAAGGCTATGTGCGAATATACAACGAGGATGAAGCGAAAGCTTTTTTACTCAAGTATGATATTCCTTTGTTTATAAGCACACAAATGAAATATATAAATCCGCTTACAAAAAGCACGGCACTTCATGCCATGATGTGCACAGGATACACAAGCACATACTTTAAGTGCCAAAACAGTTGGGGAAAATACGACTGTCCACGTCCCGAAATAGAATTCGAAAATTTTAAAGAAGTTTGGGGGATTATTCCTATGACAGAATTCAAATTTACAGATGTTTCAGAAGATGCATGGTATGCGGATGCAGTAAAAAGGCAAGCAATAAAGGGAGTTGCCAAAGGTTACCCTGACGGCACGTTCAAGCCTGATGCACCCGTAACAAGAGCTGAAATGATGGTAATACTTGACAGACTTGACCGAATGGAGAACAAACAATGATAACACCTTTTAATGGCAAGTTCCGTGTAACAAGTCCACGGGGCTACAGAAGCCTTTTTGGCAAGAGAGAATACCACAAGGGTATCGACATTGTTGCGGACGAAAATACCACCGTGTACGCCGTTGCAGACGGCATTGCAAAAACTCTTTATGAAAAGAACGGTTTTGGAAATTACATAAGGCAGACCTTGCCCGACGGTAGGCGTATCTATTACGGTCACCTGAAAAGCTTCAAAATCAAAAACGGCGAAACGGTAAAGATGGGGCAACCGATAGGAGTTATGGGTGCGACCGGAAAAGTAACCGGCGCACATTTACATCTTGAGCTGCGCCCCAAAGGCACAACGTCAACATCCCTTGACATTTGCGAGTACACAGGCATACCCAACGCTGTGGGGAGCTACAACGGTGAAATAAGCGGTTTTTACAGCACGGATGAAACTGTGGACAGGCTTATAAGATGTGGCATTACAACGGCTGAAAACGCCCGAAATTGGGAGTTGATGCTTTCGGGCAAATCTCCGATCAATGCGGAATATGTGCGTACGCTGTTTGATCGCTGCTGTGACAGGATATTGAAAACATAAAGGAGTGAGTATTATGAAAGAAAACGGAATCAAACTTATTATAACAGGCGCCATTGCCGCCATGTCGGCATATTTTGGTGAGCTTTTTATTCCCCTTACGGTACTTTGCCTTGTTATGGCAAGCGATTACTGCACCGGTGTTATTTCGGCATGGAAAAACGGTGAGCTTTCAAGCCGTACCGGCTGGTATGGCATTATAAAAAAAGTGTGTTATATGTTTGCCGTAGGAGCAGGCATTGTGGTGGATTACATATGTACCAATGCGTTGAGCCGCCTGCATATCGAGGTGGGCTCAATATACTGTTTCGGTCTGCTTGTTACGATATGGCTTATACTCAACGAGCTTTTATCCATTTTGGAAAACCTTGACGAAATAGGGGTGCCGTTGCCTGCTTTTTTTAAATTTATTGTGGACAGACTTCTTAAAAAGGTTAACAACGTAGCAAACGATAACGATAACGGAAGTGAGGAATAAACCATGTCAAAAACAGCTTACAATCCTTATGAACAGGTTAAAAATATCTACAATTACAAAAACCAGTGGGTATCCGCAAACAATGCAGGCGATGACAAAAAGAAGCAGTCTGCGGCAAACAACGCCGCAAAAGAATATGAGATCCTCCGTGCAAACGGCTATGGCGATGTAGCAGATGAGCTTTCTACCTCGGGAGTAGGCAATGCCAAACTTCTGCACGATTATTACGGCAAAACAGGGCGCACCGATACACGCTCTTATCTTTATTCCCTGGGCAATGCCTACGGCTTAAGCAAAAGCGATATAGACAACCTTATATCCTTTGATGATCAGACGAAAGAGATATCCTTTGGCGGCAAGAAAATAGGAAAAGCCGATGCCATTGTAGACGGTGTATCATACTGGAGCGACACGACAAAGCTCGACAACGCCTTTGCTGATTATACAAAACGTGCAGGTGTTACACGTTCTTCCGATTCCGCCGTATCACAGGAAAACGAAAGGCTGTTTAATCTTTACGCCAAGGAATACGAAGATCTCAAAAACACAAATCCCTTCGACACAGCAGAAGCAAAAGCCATCATGGGCAAGTATGATCTTTCCGCACTTCAGGGCAGAGACAATGCCGTGGCAAGCGGAAGTGCTTCAAACGGCGGAAACATTGACAGCTTTGCTGCAGCAAACGCCATGCGTCAGCAAGCTTCGCTCGTTGCACAGGGACAGGAAGCGGTATTGGCATCGTACAATCAAAAGCTTTCCCATGCCAGGGCGTTGCTTGCCGATATGGGTGTAAATATCGACAGAGTATTTGATCAGGGCGAAGCAGGCAGAAACAGAGCCCATGAACTGGCACTTGAAGACAAAGCCAATATGCACGAATACAATATGACTCTTATCAACAACAATCACGAAAAGGAAACCGCTGCCTACAAAGATATTGCAAACATCATTATCAACAGCGACATCAGCGATGACGAAAAGACAGCAAAGCTAAAGGGACTGTATGCTCCCAACAGCGCGGGCCTTTCGGGTACTGCTTCGGGTTCTTCATCGGAAACGCCTGCTCAAAGTAATACGGCATCCGGTGTAGGTGAAATTGCTGTACCTGTACATTCGGACAAGAACGGTGTGTATTACGAGTACGCCAATGATAACTCCAACGGTCATATACCTACCGTAGGGTACCGTGAAGAACCGGAGGAACCCGAACAACAGCTTCAGAAACCTGCAAATTCTGTGGCGGTTATCAAAGAGCCAACACCTTCAAAACCTGTGGCGGTTATCAAAGAGCCAATACCTTCAGGCACAAATAAGCTCACAAAAAACGAACTGCTTAAATGGGAAAAATACATCGAAGATAAAACAACCGAAAAATATCCCTATGCGAAAGATGCGGACAAAAATACAGTTCTTAACACGGACCTCGCCATATCTCTTGTGTTTGGTGCAAAAAACCTCAGTGAAAAGCAAAAAGTTCAGCTTGTGGAGCATCTGGGATGGTCACCGGAACAGATTGAAGCGGCGGTACGCGAAAGTAAAAGGTGAGGTGGTATAAATGGCAAGCTGGACATCAAGTGCCCTGTCATACACCAAGGGCAAAGATGAAAAAGAAGAACATGAAGAAAAGAAGACCTATGTAAAGCCTTACAGCAAAACCATGTTCAAAGACAACCTGCTGAACGGTTCAAACGGCAACTCACAGAAAACCGAAAACAAATCCGCAGAACCTGTCAAAAGTTCCCCGGAAACATCTGACACAAGCCCGGCAAACACGGACAGAACTGCAACATCCCCCCAAAAAAGCACCAAAGACACCGAAAAAAACTCTCCTTTTTCTGCTTTGGACATCAATGTTTTATCTCCAAAAGAATACCGTGAAAAGGTTAACGGGCAGGTGCCGTCTGCAGATACTTTGGTGCAGGATTACGGATTCACGGCCTTACAAGCATTTCAAAAAAGATCCGCAATGCTTGAAAATGCAAACAGCATGGTGAAAGATTACGAAAAAGCAGTCGAAGAAAACCGCAAATCGCTGGAGCAACAAAGCAAGGATCTTGAAGCGAAAGCCGATGAGGTGCACCAAAAAAATGTTGAAAACAGGGATGCGGCGAAAAAACAGCGGAATTATTATGATCAAAAATACAACGATGCTGTAAGGTACGGAGGAAATCTTTTCTTATACGCAAAACTGCGCGATCAATATCAGGCCGAGGTCAACAAATGGGATGCGGAAATCGAAAAAAGCTACAACGATAAGCTTTATGCCAAATGGGTTCCTTATTTTTACGACCCGACACTGTACGATATTGAAGTTTCAGACGTATATATAGGACGAGTTAACAAAAACCGATGGGAGAAAGCCGAGTTTGAGCTTCTTGATGAAAGAGATGAATCCTTTAAAGACAATTACTATGTTGGCAACGGAGAGCAAAAATATTCATTTGGATTCAACGATACTGCCACCGAAAAAGAAAAACAGCTTTTTGTTTACCTTTACAAAAACTACGGTGCAGATGTGGCTTCGCAATTTGCCGAAGATATGTCCCGTGAGACCGACAGAAGATTTTCGGAAGAATTCAACAAAGAAATTACCGAATTCTTTTCGCAGAATGCAGGTACAAAACTGTTGGCTGTGCCGACGGTAATAGCTGCAAATATCGCCGGTGCAATTCCCGCCGCCGTTGAAACCGTAGTTCAGGGCGTAAATTACAGCAAAGGCATTCCCGTTAACAAATATGCATCCGGATTTACCATTAGCGGTGCAAGGGATGCCGCACAGGCAGGTATGACGGAAGGAATGTCAAAACTCGGAAAAGGCTTAACCGATGTCGGCATGAGCATTTTAAACAATGTTGCAAATGTGGCTGTTTTCGGCGCAGCATCGCCCTATGTGATGACGGCCTCTGCCGTATCTGACGGAATGTACAGTGCAATCCAAAGCGGTGCAACTCCGGGCGAAGCGGTGCTTAACGGTGTATGGAACGGTATAACGGAATTTGTTGGTGAAAAAACAAGCATTAAAGGGCTGACAAAAAACACCGAATCTTTTGCAAAAAACAAAACTCTCCGCAACCTTGTTAAAAGCACAGCCTCCCAGGCAGGACAGGAAACGGCAGAAGAAGCTGTTACCGAAACGCTCAATATCATGGGTGAAATGGCCATCCTTAAGGACAAATCCTCTATAGAACAGTTTTATAACAACTACCTTGCCGAGCACCCGGGAGAAGACAGTAAAGCAGCACTTCACACTGCGCTCAACATATTTGCACGCATAGGCATGGCAGGAATTGCAGGTGCGGCATCCGGTACCGTTACAGTAGGCAGCAGAAACACCATGGCATATTTGGGTTATAAGAACGGGACATCGAATGTGCAAAAGCTTGTTAACTACAGCAAAGGACTTGCCGACAGGTACAGCAACAGCGACCTTGCAAAGTTTGCCACAGAAATCGAAGCCAA
>JAZSGA010000158.1:0-6027 GCA_045532495.1 Eubacteriales bacterium
TATCCACTGTCCTTTGCCGTTTATTACAGGCAGGCTGTGATCCTCGGTACGGAAAGCAAACATTTTGTAGCGGTAATTGATATCAAAGGTAAAACGGGTGTAGGTGCCCACGCCGGGATCAATAATCACAGGTTTTCCGTCACAGTACAGCACAAAGTTGCCCACATCCAGATGGTTGTGATTTTCGGCGTTGTGTCCGCCTTTTATGCCAATATAAAAGCCTTTATCCGCATTATCACTCTCACGCAGTGCCGCCACCTGAAGGTCGGGAAGATACTCAACCGTAGCTGCCGCATACTTTTCTGCTTTTTCGTCATGCTGCGCATATATTACGTCAAAAAGGTCGCCTAATGCGCAAGACGCCTTTAGTCCGTCGGTTACCATGTGCTGTATATACCGCGGTATGCGATCGTTGGCAAAGCTGAAAAGTCTGTTGTTGCCAAACCGTTTTGCCATATGGGCGATAAACGGATAGCACGGCACACTTTTCGGATGTGCATCGGCACAGTTGAAAAAGTAATCATCGGAAATATTTACCTTGCGGATGTAATCGGTACATTTATCCAACAGCTCATTATCAAAAACCGAATATTTTCCGTCTGTCATAAGATACGCAAGCTCGGCAAATTGCAACAGGCGTGCGCCCGCATTGCCCCAGTAATTGGGGCCTTCATCACAGCCGCCGTCATTTGGCAGGCCGGCAGCATAATGATCAATGCTTTCGGTACATTTTTCCGCAAGAGCTTTGCGTGTGGCGGTATCCTCAACGGCAAAAGCGGTAACCGTGAACACATTTACATTTATCCAGGGATTCCAGTTGTTTACGGAATCACGGTTGTAACCCATCCACCACAGATCATAGGTGTTAAGATAAGGCTTTACAATGCGACGGTTAAGCTCATAACGCAGACGATTACAGAAAAGTTCGGGTATTGCCGCCTCAAACTTATCACGGAACAGATAAAAGCAAAGTGCAACCTGGGCGCCCGTTGCCGCCGAAAAAAGATCAATGGCGAATATATTATCTCCCACAGGTTCGGGCATTTTTGCAATTATGGGCTTGTTGTGATTTTTAACGGTGTAATTATGCGCAGGTATTACCCAAGTGGATTCCTCGCAGATGGCATAAAGAATATCCATCATCATGGGAACAAACCTGCCCTCATTTTCCACAAGCTCCGCCAGCATAAGCTTATTAAGGGCAGAGCGGCGGCTGAAATATGGGTTTTCATATCCGGTCCTGTCGCCGTCATCCGTAAAGCGGATGTATTGCGAAAGCGGCAAAATCGGGATGCTGTAATCAAGAAATTTTTCACCCAGGGCAATTATACCTTTTGCAAGATCCGAGTTTTTATCGGGCAGCTGCAATGCATTTTTCCCTTCAAAAAGCCTGAAGCTGTCAAAGGGCAATACTGCATCCGCAACACGCTTCTTATCAAACATTTTCATGGTTACGATCCTTTTTATGCCTTTGCAAAGATTATCCTTGCAGATTTATCGTGGAAATGCTCCTTAGCATATTTTGCTGCGTTTTCCTTGGTGAAAACGTAATTCTGACCATAGCACCAGCCAAAAGCTCTGCCCTCCTGCTGGATGAATGTGTTATCGGAAGCTACAAGCTTTTCATCACCACCCACATTAAGGCGCACCATTTTGCCCAGGCAGCGGTCCATTATGTTGGAATGAGCCTCAAAGTTTTCGGTTTCGGGTGTCATGTTGAAGCTGTTGAAAAGCGCTCCGTTATCCTCTCGGCCGCGGCTTCCCCAACCGTAGCAGCCCATGCGCAGAATGTTGTGGGAAACATTTACGTTTTTAACTGTTCTGGGGGTTGTGGGATCTTTAATGCTGGCGGGATTATAATATTCGATGGACCAGTGGCAGTATTCGCACAGGTTGCCTATATATTCCACGTCCTTCATATGGTTGGGGGTATCACTGCCGCTGCCGCTGAACTGATGGGTGATGGCGGTATCATAGATCTGATATATCCAGTTGCCGTTTACGTAATAGCCAAAACATTCGCCGTAAACCTGCACAGCGTTGCCGTAACCCACCTTGTTGCCGCCGTTAAAACCGGTAAGGATGGAGCCGCCGAGGTAGCAGAAAATGCAGTTTTGCACGGTGTAATCGGTTTTGCCACCGATACCCACACCGTGGGCACCGGAATATTTTACGCAAAGGTTATCTATTTTGATATGATCGTTGCCGGTGATAAGGTTAAGGCGCTCACCAAGCTCGATGGAATCAAAAATCTCGCCGGGGTTGCCGTATTCACAGCGCAGATAAAAACCGGGCTTTTCCACCTCGGACCAGTAATCCAGATTGCGGGTAAAATTCTGCGGGCCTTCAAAGCCCCTTACTCCCTGCACACAGCGGTAGGCAACCACCTCATCGTATCTGCCGTATTCATCGCTGTGGTTTATGGCACAGATACCTATATTTTTGCCACAGGCATCGGTGTACCACACATGGGGATATTCGGTTTTCTGCCACAGCGAAGGATCGGCATAATTGCGCATGGAGCCAAAAAGATTCGGCTTTTTACCCTCGCCGTAGGCGGAATATGTTATGTACGCATGGGGCGGCTTTATGCAGCCTCTCCAGGTATCGCCGCGGCGGAACAGAATATTGCAATGCTCAGGTGTGGCATCGGGATCGTTTATTTTATCAAGAGTTTTCCATGGGGTTTCGGGGGTTTTGCCGTCGTTGCTGTCATCGCCCGAGTTTGAAACGTAAAATGTGGGCAGGGATGCGTCATAATCCGAAGGGGAGTTGATAACATCCTGCTTGAAATTTTCGGCAATTTCATCAATGCCCTGCTCATAAAGCTCGTAATCGGTTATGTTTTTTGCGTTGAGCTCGTCGATTGCCTTTTGTGCGTTTAATGCAGTGGCGGTAAGTTTTTCGGTATACATGGCAAATATCTCCTTTGCTTTTTGAGTTTTATCACCCTTTTGCGGGTTCCCTTTAGGCAATTATAAACCCAAAAAAATTAAAAGTAAATAGAAATAGCAATTTTTTATAATAAATAGTAATTTTTAATCGGTTAAAGCAATAAAAGCTCTTTATTTTACCCACAGAGTTTGCATTAATCCTGCATATGCAAAGGCTTTGCCCTTGACAAAAAAGCTCTTTTGTTGTATCATATAAATGCACGCCTCCGTAGTAAAGTGGATATTACAAGCCCCTCCTAAGGGTTAGTCGTGGGTTCGATTCCCGCCGGGGGTGCCAAAAAAAGACAGATTTCTTTTTGAAATCTGTCTTTTTTCAGCTAAATTCGCCTGACGGCGAGCGAAATTGAACAAGTTCAGCTAAATATAAATTATCCTTATTGTTCGGCTCTTTATTGATGCATTTTAAACAAGGTGTATATTTTCATGTCACTTTGCCAAAACCGTTGCTTTTACAAAATATATGTGCTATAATTATATTGGGTATGGATTTTGATATCCGTTTTAAACATTGTTTAAAATATTATTATATAAAGCGAGGTACAAATAATTGGAAAGCAAAGTTTTTGAATTTATTGCCAAAGAACAGGAACGTCAGGACAAAAACGTTGAGCTTATTGCCAGCGAAAACTTCGTTTCCGAAAACATTTTAAAGGCTGTGGGCTCATGCTTCACAAACAAATACTGCGAAGGCTACCCCTACGTAAGAACCAGCGGAAGAACAGGCCGTTATTACGGCGGCACAGTTAATGCCGACGGTCTTGAAGAATACTGCTGCGATCTGTGGAAAAAGGTTTACAATACCGATTACCACGTAAACGTTCAGCCCCATTCCGGCTCCCAGGCAAACTTTGCCGCATACATGAGCGTTATCAAGCCCGGCGATACTATCCTTGCCATGAGCCTTGAAAACGGTGGCCACCTTACCCACGGCTCTTCCGTAAACTTCAGCGGAAAGCTTTACAACATGGCTTTTTACGGCGTTGACGAAAACGGTTTTATTGATTACGACGATATGGAAAAGAAGATCCGCGAGCTTCGCCCTGCCATCGTTCTTGCAGGTGCCAGCGCTTATTCCAGAATAATCAAATTTGACCTTATAAAAGAAATTATTGACCGTTGCGTTACCGAAGATTATCCCCGTCCCTACTTTATGGTGGACATGGCTCACATTGCAGGTCTTATTGCAGGCGGCGAGCATCCCTCGCCCTTTGGTCTTGCCGATATTATAACCACCACCACCCACAAAACTTTGCGCGGTCCCAGAGGCGGTCTTATTTTCTGCCGTCCCGACCTGGCAAAGAAGGTGGACGGTGCCATATTCCCCGGCTCCCAGGGCGGCCCACTTATGCACGTTATTGCAGGTAAGGCAATTTGTGCCGAGGAAGCTCTTACCCCCGAATACAAGGAGTATGCAAAGAATGTTGTTATCAACTCCAAGGCAATGTGCGAAGAATTTGTAAAAATGGGTTACCATGTGGTTACCGGCGGCACAGATAACCATCTGTTCCTGTTGGATCTTTCCGAATCTCACCCCACACTTACAGGTAAAATGCTTCAGGAAGAGCTGGACAACAACCACATCACCCTCAACAAAAACTGTGTGCCCAACGAAAAGCGCACACCTGCCGAAACCTCCGGCGTAAGAATAGGCACAGCAGCCATGACAACAAAGGGCTGGAAAGCCGAAGACTTTATCAAGGCTGCAAGAAAGATTGATGAAGTTATTAAGGGTATGAAGCTTTAATTCCTATATAAAACTCAAATGCACATTGTGCACAAAAAGCGGGACGATGTGGGCATCGTCCCCTACAAATATTATTGTTCAAAAAACGGGACGATTAGGCATCGTCCCCTACGAATATTTGTGATTTTTTCATATAATTCAGGCTGTATCATAATGTTTTGATACAGCCTTTTTTTTGCAAAATATTGATGTTCTGACGTATTATCAGAATTCCTTTTTAAGTTCAACACCGTTTGCATCTGTGCTGATGGAGCCTGTGAGGAGTCTGATAAGATCGATCAGCGCCCATATGCTTCCGCCAACGCCGGTGCACACGGTAAGGATGATCTTGATCACACCGTACTTGGTATAGCCAAGATAAAAATCATGGATTCCAACATAGCCTACAAAGAGCGCCAACAGTACTGCCACCAGCTTGGATTTCTGTTCGCTGCCTGCCGCTGCGGTTTTAACAGCAGCACCGCATTTGATACAGATAGCCGCACCGGGGTTGATCTCGCTGCCGCAGTTGCCGCAGAATTTTTCGCCCGTGCCCTTGGCAAAACCGCAGGTCATGCAGGCTACCGCATTTTCGTTCAATTCGCTTCCGCAATTCTTACAAAACATTTGAAATTCCTCCTAAATTATTAAAATAATTTTTGTTACCCAATTTATAATCGCGATTATTGCAATTAACAACAGTAAAATATTGTGGATCCGTCCCTTAAGATCAAAAAATATGTACGCAAACACATACGGCATAAAAAACACAGTTATATTATACCTTACAGCTGCGGCGAAATCCGCCTTTAGGATGGATATAAATGCCCTGGTCATTCCGCACCCCGGGCAAGGTAACCCCGTAAGCTCAAGAAAAACGCAGGAAATGCCCAAATAAGCAAACAAGGTATACACTATCAAAAAATATATGGCAAGCAACAGGAATATACCCAATTTTCTTATCATAAAAGTGCATATTTATCCTTTTACATTATAATCGGCACAGATAAGGTTGCATGCCTTGAAAAGCTTATGGCAGTAGATAAAAGGACCTACAACTATAAAGCTGCCAAGAACATTCCAAAGCCAGTAATCTGCGGCGGAAAAGTCATAAGATATGTTTCGTCTTCTGAGTTCTCTGCCAAGCCTTGCGGATATTCTGTGATACCAAACGATATAGGCTATTCCAAGAGTGATAGGACCGACTATAAATGCCAGCAGGCAAAAATGCATGGTCTTTTTACCATCATAACGCTCGGCAACGGTGTTGATATCAGAGCTCAGGGAAGACATTACCACAAGTCCGTAAATTCCAAATGTCAGCATGGACAAAAGTATGAATTTAACAAG
>JAZSGA010000187.1:0-16744 GCA_045532495.1 Eubacteriales bacterium
TTACAGCGACAGCCCGCTTGACGGTGATAAAGTGGGCGAAAGTGTTTATATTGATATTCTTAATCGTGCACGTACTTCTGTCAGAATAATGACACCTTACCTTATTCTTGACAGCGTTATGGAGCATGCTCTTAAATATGCCGCTGAAAGGGGAGTTGAGGTTTCAGTAGTTCTTCCGGGAATACCCGATAAAAAAGCTCCTTATGCACTGGCAAAAACTCATTACGCATCACTACTTGATTCCGGTGTAAATATTTACGAATACACGCCGGGATTTGTGCATGCAAAAGTTATGTGCGCCGACAACCGAGAAGCTGTTGTGGGCACAATCAACATGGATTACAGAAGTTTCTACCATCATTTTGAGTGTGCTGCATATATATACGGCTCGGAATGTATAAATGATATTGCTGATGATTTTGATGATGTAATATCAAAAAGCCGCAAAATAACAAAAGAATCGCTGAAAAATATGCCTTTGAGTGTAAGATTGCGCGGCGTGCTTTTAAAAGCAATAGCACCACTGATGTAATATAATTATTTTTTAACAAAATTCAAAAAAACACTTGACAAACTCTGTATTTTATGGTATCATACCGCCTGTAAAGAAAATTGCTTTACACCAACGTATGCTTGTACGAAGGATATTGCAAAATGAATGAAAAAAACTTATACATTTCCGTCTTATACGATTATTACGGCGCTTTGCTTACCGAAAAACAGCAATATGCCGTTGAAATGTACTACAACGACGATCTTTCGCTGGCGGAAATAGCCGAATCCATCGGCATAACAAGGCAGGGTGTGCGCGATCAGTTAAAGCACGCAGAAGCTTTCCTTATATCATGTGAAGAAAAGCTTGGTTTTTTTGCAAAACTTCAGAAAGCACTAAAGCTTTCGGAAGGTATAATGCAAATAACCCAAAACGCAGTTACAGATTCGGAAGTATCCGTCAACAAAATGGCGGCTGAAATATCCGAATTGCTTTCATAAATCCCGAAGGAGGTGCAAATATGTTCCAGAGTCTTACAGAACGCCTTAACAGCGCTTTCAAAAAATTCCGTAACAAAGGTAAACTTACCGAGGCAGACGTAAAAGAGGGCATGAGAGAAATCAAGCTTGCACTTCTTGAAGCGGATGTTAACTTTAAAGTTGTAAAAGAGTTTATTAAAACGGTTTCCGAACGTGCTGTGGGTGCTGAAGTACTTGAAAGCATCACCGCACCTCAACAAATCGTAAAAATAGTTAACGAAGAGCTTACAGCTTTAATGGGCGGATCAAATTCAAAGCTCACAATTTCTCCCAAACCTCCAACGGTTGTAATGATGGCAGGCCTTCAGGGTGCAGGTAAAACAACCCACACAGGAAAACTTGCACTTATGTATAAAAAGCAGGGCAAACGCCCGTTGCTTGCAGCTTGTGACGTTTACAGACCTGCTGCCATAAAGCAGTTGCAGGTTGTGGGCGAAGCGGTAGGGGTTCCTGTTTTCACCATTGAAAACTGCAAAGAACCCGTAAAAATAGCAAAAGAAGCACTTGCTCATGCCATAAAACACGGTCATGACATGCTCTTTATAGATACGGCAGGACGACTTCACGTTGACGATGACCTCATGGATGAGCTTCAAAACATAAAGGAAGCCACCAACCCGACAGAAATACTCTTCGTGGTTGATGCCATGACAGGTCAGGATGCCGTCAATGCCGCCGAAGCCTTTAATTCTAAAATAGATCTTACCGGTGTAATACTCACAAAGCTTGACGGTGATACCCGTGGCGGTGCGGCACTTTCTGTACGCCATGTAACGGGTAAACCCATAAAGTTTATCGGTATGGGCGAAAAGCTTGATGCTCTTGAACCTTTTTATCCCGACAGAATGGCTTCCCGTATACTTGGTATGGGTGATGTTCTTTCTCTCATCGAAAAGGCAGAGCAGGCTTATGACGAAGAAAAGGCAAAAGAGCTTGAACGAAAGCTCCGCGAGCAGAAATTCACCTTAACAGATTACCTTGATCAATTTGATTCCATACGCAGTATGGGCTCGCTTGAACAGATCGTAGGCATGTTACCCGGTGTAAATCCTGCCGCTCTCAAGGATGTTAACATTGATGAACGCGCCATAGACCGCATGGAAGCCATCATCCTTTCCATGACTCCTTATGAGCGTGAAAACCCGGCCGAAATAAACGCTTCACGCAAAAAGCGCATTGCCGCGGGCAGTGGTGTTTCGGTTGAGGAGGTTAACAAACTTCTCAAGCAGTATGACACCACCAACAAAATGATGCGTCAGTTCAAAAACGGAGCAGGCGGATTTGGCGGCAAAATGCTTGGAAAACGCATTTCCAAAAACATGGCAAAAAAGAAGAAAAAACGCAAATAATTTGTATATTTGTGCAAAAGCACTTTTATAAATATAATTAATTTATTTTCGGAGGAACTGAAAATGGCAGTTAAAATCAGACTTAGAAGAATGGGCGCAAAGAAGGCTCCTTTTTACAGAGTAGTTGTTGCTGATTCCCGTTATCCCCGTGATGGCCGCTTTATCGAAGAACTCGGTTACTACAACCCCCTTACAACACCCGCAGAAGTAGTTATCGACGGCGAAAAGGCTAAGAAGTGGATCTCCAACGGTGCACAGCCTACAGATACTGTAAAGGCTCTTCTTAAGAAGAACGGAGTTCTTTGATTATCCGACCTTAGGAGGACATAATGAAACAGGTATTGACTGACATTGCAAAGGCTATTGTCGACATGCCGGATTCTGTTGTTGTAACCGAGAAAGAGGAAGGCGACAACGTTTTTCTTGAACTCATGGTAGCAGCAGATGATATGGGCAAGGTTATTGGCAAACGCGGTAAAATAGCTAATGCTATACGCACTGTAGTAAAAGCCACCGCAACCCGCGACAACAAGCGTGTAATAGTGAACATCGTGTCTGACGCCGAATAAACGGCGCTTGGGAATATATCTTTACGATATATTCCTTTTTTCTTTGCAAAATTAACAATTTTCGCTTTATTTATAATATGCTGTTATTTATAATTATTATGAAAATTTGTATTTTACAGGTGCATTTGTATGAAAAAATTTCTTGAAGCAGGTAAAATAATCAACAAACGAGGACTCAAAGGAGAGCTTAAAGTAGATTCCTATTGCGATTCTCCCGAAGTACTTTGCGGTATAGATACATTATATTTAGACAGCGAAGGCACAAAGCCCGTTAAAGTGCTGAGTGCTAAGCTTTATAAAGGTTACGCTTACCTTATGCTCGATGGAATAAACACCGCAGAGCTTGCAGATAAATACCGTAATACCTTGCTGTATGCCAACCGTGATACCATACCGGTTGATGAGGGCAGTATTTTTATTGACGATATAATAGGTCTTACTGTGTACGATGCTGACACAAAAAAAGAATACGGCAAAGTTACCGATGTATTTAACCGCGGAGCCAGCGATATTTATACCGTTACAAAAGACGGTGTTGATTATTACCTTCCCGCAGTTGACGAATTTATAACAGAAATAGACATAGAAAACGGCATTTTTGTACGCCCCATTCCGGGTATTTTTGACGATGCCGAACAGGTATGATAAATGAGATTTGATATATTATCTGTTTTTCCCGAAATGATCCGACCTGCCTTATCCGAAAGTATGATAGGACGCGCTGTTAATAACGGTCTTGTGGATATACACTACCACAACATCCGCGATTATACCACCAACAAACATCGACGCACCGACGATACTCCTTACGGAGGCGGTTGGGGGATGGTTATGACCTGCCAGCCCATTATGGATTGCTACAAAAGCGTAGTAGGGGATGACAGAAACGTTTATACCGTATATATGTCACCCGGCGGCAAAAAGCTTACTCAAAAAATGGCAATGAAGCTTGCAAAAAAGCAACGTCTTGTTATACTTTGCGGTCATTACGAAGGTGTAGATCAGCGTGTTATTGACAGCATTGTTGACGAAGAAATATCCATCGGAGATTACGTTCTTACCGGCGGCGAGCTGCCGGCTGCCGTGATGATTGACTGCATATCACGTCTTATACCCGGCGTATTGCCCGACGAAGAGTGTCATGCAGACGAAAGCATAGAATCGGGTTTTCTTGAATATCCTCAATATACAAAACCTGCCGAATATAACGGATTGAAAGTTCCCGATGTGCTTTTAAGCGGTCACCACGAAAACATTGTAAAATGGCGCAGAAAAAAATCCATTGAGAAAACATTTTTAAAACGCCGTGACCTTTTGCGAGGCAAAAAGCTTACGGCAGAAGAAAACAGCTTTTTAAACGAACTTAAACAAAAATATTCCAAAAAATAACAGATAGGAGGGGATACAGTTGGCAATTAAAAAAATACCCGGCAATGTTTTGCCCAAAGCATCCGGATCATTTGATTCTGCGTTCAGATCATCCTCTTTCTATCAGTTTTTCCGCTCATACGATAATAGCGAAAACAGCTTTAAACAAAGTCTTTTTTATAAACTTTTTTTCTCGTCAAAGCTTTCAGTGGCGGTACGAATGTTTAAAAACACCTTTGCCAGGCTTTGTGAAAACAGCGTTATCGCAGTTGCGCTCAAGAACTTTTGCGAACTGATGCTAAGGTGCAGAATACGCAGTATAGGTTTTGCTCTATTATATTTTTCGACTTGCGCCTCTTTTGTTGCTTGTATAAAATACGCCGTAGGAATTACAGGAAAAGTATTTTCCGATAACATTTTTGCATGTCTTTTTGTTTTTATCTGTTCATTATTCATGCTTACCATAAATGACTCTGTGTCATCTTTCACCGATAAAAGCAAAATACTTTCGTCCTTATCGGCAAATTTCTTTATGGATAATGTGTTTGACAAAAATTCAGGAAAGCACATATATAAGCCTTCACATGCAATTTTGATTCTGATAGGAGTATTGTTTGGCTTTGCCACAGTGTTTTTTTCCGTAAAAGAAGTACTGTTGGCAACTTTTGCGGCTTTGCTTGTTCTTACTATTTTCAGAACGCCCGAAAACTCTTTACCTCTGCTTATCGTATTTTGTCCTTTTCTTGCAGAAACAGCTTTTATATTTCTTGCAGCCGTTGCTGTAGCAGCATATATCTTCAAAACTTTACGCGGCAAGCGAAGTTTTAAAATAGCCTATTTTGATGCCTTGTTCATTTTTCTTATCGCTCTGATTTTTACCGGAGGTTTTAAATCTGCAACAAACAACAGCTTCGATCCGGACATTCTGCATGCGGTAACGGTTGGATTATCATACTTTTTATTCCGAAACTGCACGGGCGATATAAGAATATCGCGTAAATGTATATATGCTATCGGCATTTCGTGTACATTATCGTCGCTTGTTGTACTGTACCGAACCGCATATGTTTCGGGATACATTGACATGCTTATAAACAAGCTTCCGTGGAAGCTAAGTCTTGCCAATACAGATCTTTTTTCGCACCCTGTAAACACCGGCGAATTCTTGCTTGTTATGCTTCCTTTTACGGTAATGGCTTCTATTATATCCGCAAATGCAAGCAAAAAAATACTGTTTACTGTTGCATCTTTTTTGTGCGGAGCCGCCTTGATATGTACAAACTCCAAAGGCGTTATAATGGCTTTTGCACTGTGTCTGCTCATATATATTACAGCATCGTTCCGCAATCCGTTTGCTTCGCTTATCACTTTATTGATAATCTGTATGGCGCTATCTGTGTTTATTGCAAACTCTGCTTTTCTTGGAAGTGACCGTTTTTTCAATGTAAACGGCTATAAAGAAACCATACTTACGGAAAGCTCCGAAATTATAACAGATAACCTTATCGGTGGTATAGGGCTGGGAGCGGATAATTTTGCCAAGGTGTTTGGTGCTTATTCCAACCAGGGCGCTACGCCGGTTTTATCGTGCTACAACATGTATATTCAGCTTCTTGCTCAGCTTGGCATTTTCGGCTTTATCTTCTTTATGTGTGTTTCTGTAATATACTTCAGAATGCAGTTTTCGGCTTTATCGCACAGCCGAAAAAACAGTCTGTTTTCGTCTTTGCTCGCCATATCATCGATCAGTGCAATTTCCGTGGTATATCTTCGCGGACTTACAAGTTATGTATGGAACGACACAAAAATTCTGTTTATGGTTGTGGCTGTAATAGGAATATCAGCATCTTCGTATTATTCATCACTGAGCAACCGCACTTCAAAATCGGAGGACAGCATATAATGAATAAAAGCAAATCCCGATTAAACATAATCGACCTAATAGTTATAATTCTTCTTTTAGCGGCAATAACTTCTAACCTTTTCATGTTTATAAAAAAAGACGGCATGTTCACAAAGGTCAAATATGACATAACTTACACCGTAGTGGTTGAAAACATCAATTCTGAATGGGTAGGGAATATTACTGCGGGAGATGTGGTGTGCGATCATAACAGCGCTTTCAATATCGGCAAAGTATCCAAAGTTATCATCAAAGACAGCGAAAGAGGTATTTCTGATCTTGAAATAACAATAAACGCTGTGGGAGAAAAACACAACGGTATACTTGAAGTAAACGGTGTGCAGATTGTCAGGGGTAACATGATACATATACGCGTTCCGAATCTTGTCTGTGTAGGCAAATGTACATCTGTAAAAACCTCGTGAAAGGACGGTGCTAAAATTGAAAAATCAAAAATCCGTCAAATCCGCCGATCTGCTTATAGTGCTTGCTTTGCTTGCCATAATATGCACTCTTTTGTTCCGCAAACCCATCGAAAAAATGGTTTCTGAGCTTTTTCTCGGAACAGAGGTCACATATACAGTTCAGTTTTACGGAAATCTTGATCCCTCCTTCAAAAAGGGCTCCGAAGTCTTTAACGCCAAAGGAACATGTATCGGTACAATCCAGAAGGTAGCGTATTTAGGCAAAGACAGCGATACAGGAGAAACACCAACAGTACTGACAATAACGGCAGACGGTTTGAAAAACCCAACCGGCACATATGTGGGTGAATCTATGTTTATTGCCCCCGGACTAAATATGGAAATACGTTCCGATAAGCAAATGTCGGCATACTGTGTTGTGAAAAAAGTACAAACAGCGCAATAAAAATCAAATTATATGTTCAATATATACAGAAAATTCCGTTTTTTAAAAAAACTCTTGATTTTATAAGCTTTTTTTGCTATAATATTATAAAATACTTTTTTGGTTTAAAGGAGAAGGTTGTATGACCTCGAAAGACATTAACATAAAAAACAGCGTCGGTCTGCATGCCAGACCTGCAACATTCTTTATTCAAAAGGCTAACACATATAAAAGTTCCATCTGGGTTGAAAGCGGCGACAGACGTGCCAACGCCAAAAGCCTTCTCGGTGTTCTTTCTCTTGCCATCGTAAAAGGTATGGATATTACAATTATAGCAGACGGTCCCGATGAAGCAGAGGCTCTTGAAGGTCTTGCGGAACTCGTTGACAGCGGTTTTGCAGAATAACATTAATGTATTAACGAAAGGAGCTGATATTTTATCAGTTCCTTTATTTTTGTTGAGGTAATTTTATGACGCACAGCGAGCTTATTGAAAAAGTCAAACTGTTACCATATTCTCCCGGCGTATATATGATGAAGGACAAAAACGACAAAATAATATATGTCGGAAAATCCAAATCGTTAAGAAACCGTGTGGGATCATATTTCCAGCCTCCATCTTCGCTTACTCCAAAAACAGCAAAGCTTGTTGAACATATCAGCGATTTTACCTGCGTGTACACTGATACCGAGACAGAAGCGCTGATTCTTGAAAATGAGCTTATAAAGCGACATACGCCAAAATATAACATTAAATTAAAGGACTCCAAGTCTTATCCGTATGTAAAGATCAGCGGAGGGGATTATCCATCTGTTTCCATGGCGCGCACAAGAAAAAACGACAAATGCCGTTACTTTGGTCCTTATACATCTTCAAAAGCTGTTCAGGACATAATAGAAACCGTCAACAGAACCTTTAAAACGGCTTCTTGCGGAAAAAAATTCGAGTACGGAAAATCTGTTTGCCGTCCATGCCTTAACTACCACATCGGTAAATGCATAGCACCGTGCACGGGCAAAATTTCGCCCGAAGATTACTCACAGATTTTTAATGAAATTTCAGATTTTCTGAAAGGCGACTACGAAAAAGTTATACTTCAACTTAAGGAGAAAATGCAAAAAGCATCCGAAGATCTTAAGTTTGAAGCCGCAGCACAGTATCGTGACAGAATCACGGCACTTGAACGTCTTGACGAAAACCAAAAAGTTTTTGCCGATCTTACATCTGACCGCGATATATTTGGCATATACGAGGGCGAAACACTTTGCGTAATATCCATTCTGTTTGTTCGTTCAGGCAGATTGATAGATAAAGAACTCATATTCTTTTCCGCCGATGAGCTCACCGATTCATCAGCGCTTTCGGATCTTGTTATGCGCTATTACAGCACACATGAATATATACCCAAAAGCATATATCTATCCTTTGATCTTGATGAAAAAGATCTTAACACAGTTTCGGAATTTCTGCGGTTACGCAGTGGGCACAAGGTGGAACTGCGTTATCCTCAAAAGGGAATGGGAAGGGAACTTACAACACTTTCCGTGGAAAATGCCCATCAGGCCGTGGAACAGTATTCAAAGGAACAGGGAAGAAGTATGAAGGTTCTTGTTCATCTTTCACAGCTTCTTTCGCTTGATTCCGTTCCTGTCCGCATTGAAGCATACGATATTTCCAACAACGGCAAAGACAGCATGTATGCCGGTATGGTAGTAATAGAAAACGGTGTTTTCAAAAAGAGTGATTACCGCTCTTTTGCAATCAAAACAGTTGAGGGTACAGATGACTATGCTGCCATGCGCGAAGCGCTTACACGGCGCCTTACAAGGCTTAAAGACGCACTATCGGACAAAGACATGGCTGATTCATCGTTTGCATCAATGCCTGATCTAATACTGCTTGACGGCGGCACGGGACATGTGGGTGCAATAAAGCCTATACTCAACGATCTTGCCTTACCCATTAATGTTATGGGTATGATCAAAGATTCATTCCACAAAACCCGCACTCTCACAGACGGCACAAACGAAATCAGCATTGCTGCACAGCAGGATATATTCACATTTATATATAAAATCCAGGAGGAAGTTCACCGTTATACCTTTGCAAGAATGGATAATTCGCGCCGCAAAACCGTTAAAAAATCATCTCTTGAAAATATAAACGGTATTGGTCCTTCAAAAGCCAAAGCTTTGTTAAAGCACTTCAAAACTATAGGTACAATTAAAACAGCATCGGCGCAGGAACTTGAACAATGTCCCGGAATCAGCACAAGTGATGCAAATACAATATATAAATATTTCCATGGAAATAAAGATGCAGGAGAACAGCTATGAGAATAATTACAGGAACCGCAAGAGGTGTTAAGCTTGACACACTTGATGGCGAACAGATAACACGCCCCACATCCGACAGAGTAAAAGAAGGACTTTTCAGCGCAATTCAGTTTGAAATTGCAGATAAACGTGTACTTGATCTTTTTGGCGGAAGCGGCCAACTTGCTCTTGAAGCATTAAGCAGGGGAGCGGCAAGCGCTGTTATTGTGGATGAAAACGAAAAAGCAGTGCAAATCATTAAATCAAACGCAAAAAAGACAAAGCTTATTGATAAATGTTCAATACTCCGCCGTGACTACAGCGAATATCTTAAATCCGCAAAGGGAAAAGAAAAGTTTGATATCATTTTTCTTGACCCCCCGTATGCAAAAGATATTCCAAGAGAAGTGCTTAAAAAGCTGTCAAGAGTAGATATAGTTGCCGAAGGCGGACTTATAATATGCGAGGCTGAAAACGATAATATGAATTCCGACATACACGGATTCACATTTGTTAAAAAATATAACTATGGCAGAACAAACATCGCCATATACAACAAACATTATACAGAAGACACAGCGGAGGAAGCGCAGGATGAAGAATAAAATTGCAATTATCCCCGGAAGCTATGATCCCATAACCACAGGTCATTTGGATCTTATAAAAAGAACAGCTTTGCTTTTTGATGAAGTAATAGTGCTTATATGCGTAAATTCTTCCAAAAGGGGCTTTGTGGATGCAGAAACACGCAAATTTCTTGCGCAGGATGCCGTTTCGGCTCTAAAAAATGTGCGGGTTGATTGCTGCGGCGGATTGTTTGCCGATTACTGTCACGAAAACGGCGTAACCGCAATAGTGAAGGGAATACGTAACCACACCGATTACGCCTACGAAACGGAGCTTAAAACATATAACGACCAAATTTTTCAAGATAAATACGGCACAGCACCCGAAACACTTTTTATGCCGTCAGATCCTGCATATTCTTACTGCAGCTCTACCTTTGTGCGCGAAATGCTAAAGTATAACGAAAGCGTTGCCAAGCACGTTCCCAACGCAGAACTGCTTTTAAAACACATTTCCATGCCGTAAAATATTTACAATTTGTAAAAATTCCATTCGTATTGAATAAAAGTAAAATTCCTGCTTGAAAATTCAAACAGTATGTGTTATAATTACCATGTTTGATTGTGAAAAATTTATTTATATATGAGGTGAACACAATGGTAAATCTTAATAAGAAATCCATCGAAGACATCGAAGTTGCAGGTAAAAAAGTTCTTGTTCGCTGCGATTTCAATGTACCGCTCAAGGACGGAGCTATCACCAGCGATAAGAGAATCGTTGAAGCCCTTCCCACCATCAAGTACCTTCTCGAAAACGGCGCAAAGGTAATTCTTTGCTCTCATATGGGCAAGCCCCACGGTATTTTTACCGAAGGTTTTGGCCTTAACAAGAAGGAAAAGGCAAAGGTTGCAGAGCTTCCCGAAGCAGAACAGGCTGCTGCAAAGGCAGAGCTTCTTAAAAAAGCCGCTGCTGACGATATTAAAAAGTTTACTCTCAAGCCCGTAGCAGACAGACTTAACGAATACCTCGACGGCAAAGTTACTTTCGCTTCCGATATAATCGGCGAAGATGCAAAGGCAAAGATCAACGCTCTTGAAAACGGCAAGGCTGTTCTTCTCGAAAACGTACGTTTTGACGAAAGAGAAACAAAGAACGTTGAATCCCTTTCCAAGGAATTCGCAGCTCTTTGCGAAATCTACGTAAACGATGCTTTCGGTTCCGCTCACCGTGCACACTGCTCTACAGCAGGTGTTACAGAGTTTGTTGACACATGTGTTTGCGGCTACCTTATTCAGAAAGAAATCACCATCATGGGCGGCGCTCTTGCTGATCCCAAGAGACCTTTTGTTGCTATCCTCGGCGGTGCAAAGGTTTCCGATAAGATCGGTGTTATCAACAACCTCATCGAAAAGGTTGATACACTTATCATCGGCGGCGGTATGGCTTACACATTCTTCCGCGCTATGGGTAACTTTGTTGGTACTTCAATCTGCGAAGAAGACAAGCTTGAGCTTGCTACCGAACTCATGGCAAAAGCTCGTGCAAAGGGTGTAAACTTCCTTCTTCCCGTTGACAACGTAATCGGCAGAGAATACGACGAAAACACTACATTTATGGAAATATATTCCGACTCTATTCCCGACGGTTGGATGGGTCTTGATATCGGTTCCAAAACACAGGAACTCTTCTCCAAGACAATCAAGAACGCAGGTACTGTTGTATGGAACGGACCTATGGGCGTTTCCGAATGGGCAAACTTTGCTAACGGTACTATTTCCGTTGCTACCGCTGTTGCAGAAAGCGGTGCAGTTTCCATCATCGGTGGTGGTGACTCCGCAGCTGCAGTTGAAAAGCTCGGCTTTGCTCCCAAGATGACACACATCTCCACCGGCGGCGGTGCTTCTCTTGAATTCCTCGAAGGTAAGGAACTTCCCGGTATTGCTTGCCTCGACAACAAATAATTAAACAACCCCAATGCGGCGGATAAATTTAATTTGTCCGCCGACACATTTTGAATTACATACAGGAGATATTACCATGAACAGAAACTTAAGAAAAACAGTTATCGCCGGTAACTGGAAAATGAATAAAACTCCCGCAGAAGCAGTTAAGCTTATCGAAGAACTCAAAACTGTTGCCGAAAACAAAAAGAACTGCGACATTATTATCTGCGTTCCTTTTGTTGATCTTCCCGCTGCTGTTGAAGCTACAAAGGGTACCGATATTAAAGTTGGCGCACAGAATGTTCACTTTGAAAAGAGCGGTGCTTTCACAGGAGAAATCTCGGCTGACATGCTTCTTGAACTCGGTGTTAACTACGTTATAATCGGCCACAGCGAAAGAAGACAGTACTTTGGCGAAACCGATGATACCGTAAACCTCCGCACAAAGGCTGCCATCGAAGCAGGTCTTACTGTTATCCTTTGCATCGGCGAACTCCTTGAGCAGAGAGAAGATGGCATTACAGCCGAAATCCTCTCCATGCAGACAAAGAAGGCTCTTAAAGGCCTTACCGCTGAACAGATGAAAAAGGTTATTATCGCTTATGAACCCGTATGGGCAATCGGAACAGGTAAAACCGCAACTTCCGAACAGGCTGACGAAGCTTGCAAGATCGTACGCGATACCGTTTGCGATATTTTCGGATGTGACGTGGCAAACGCTACCACAATCCAGTACGGCGGTTCCATGAACGCAAAGAACGCTGCAGAGCTTCTTTCCATGGAAAATGTTGACGGCGGTCTTATCGGCGGTGCTTCTCTTAAGGCTCCCGATTTCGGTGTTATTATCGACGCTGCTCAGTAATTTATATCATTATACAGCAATGTGTGCAGTATTTTTTACTGCACACATTTTTTATTTGTTTTTGTATAGACATAAAATACAATTTATGGTATAATTATATATATGAATACCAAAACATACGGGAGCTTATATGAAAATTGCAATTTTGGGCGCAGGAACATGGGGAACAGCTCTTGCTCGTATGCTATCGATAAATAACCACGAAGTTACATTGTGGTCAGCCATTGAAAAAGAGCTTGATTGTATTGCACAGACACACGCACACCCCAATTTAAAGAATGTAACTATTCCTGCGGATATTATAATAGAGAAAGAAATAAAAAACGCATGTAATGACAGGGATATAATTGTTTTTGCCGTACCTTCGGTACATATACGCAGTGTTGCTAAACTTGCCGCAGAATTTATACCTGACGGATGTATAATTGTAAACGTATCAAAGGGAATTGAAGCAGATACATTCAAATTTATGTCGGAAATAATCGAAGAAGAACTTTACTTCTATCAAAAGAATATAAAAGTAGTAACATTATCAGGACCGACACATGCTGAGGAGGTTTCAAACGATCTTCCAACAGCTATTGTATCCGCTTGCTCTGATATAACCGCTGCAGAGACCGTCCAGGCTGTTTTTTCCAACAATGTAATGCGTGTGTATACAAACGGCGATGACCGTGGAGTTGAACTGTGCGGGGCTTTAAAAAACATAATCGCCCTTGCCGCAGGTATGAGTGAAGGTCTGGGATACGGCGATAACACAAAAGCTGCGCTTATAACCCGCGGAATGGCTGAAATTGCAAGACTGGGCAAGGCAATGTCCTGCGATGAACGTACATTTTACGGGCTTTCGGGCGTTGGAGACCTTATAGTAACAGCCACAAGCCGTCACAGCCGCAATAACAGGGCAGGGTACCTTATCGGTCAAGGGGTGCAGGTTGATGAGGCAATTAAACAAGTCGGAATGGTTGTAGAAGGCATCAATGCTCTGCCTGCCGCCGTGGGACTTGCAAATAAATACAACACAGAGCTTCCCATTATATTTGCGGTGGACGATATAGTTAACAACAACGCAGATCCTTGCGAAAAAGTTAAGGAACTTATGAACCGAGAATACAAAATTGAAGCCATTGGCTAATAAATAAAACGAAGGTGAATTAAATGTTTGATGCTCTTAAAACAAAAAACGAATGTGTGCAGTGGATAAGAGAATTTTTTGAAAAAAACGGTCCCGGATGTAACGCAGTTCTTGGCATTTCCGGCGGAAAAGACAGCTCTGTAGCAGCAGCATTATGTGTTGAGGCTTTAGGAAAAGACCGTGTTATAGGCGTTCTTATGCCGCAAGGCACTCAGCACGATATTGATATGGCATATATGCTTGTAAATCATCTTGGCATAAAGCATTACGAGATTAATATAAAAAATGCCGTTGATGCAATTCTTGAAAGCATGCCGAAGGATCTTGAAATCACGTCACAGTCACGGCAGAATCTTCCACCCAGAATCCGCATGTCGGTTCTTTACGCGGTATCACAAAGCAACAACGGACGTGTGGTAAATACATGTAATTTGTCTGAAGATTGGGTTGGTTATTCCACCCGTTACGGCGATGCCGCAGGCGATTTTTCTCCCATGTGCAACCTTACAGTAACCGAAGTTAAGGAAATAGGCAGAGTTTTGGGATTGCCTGATGCATTGGTAGATAAAACACCCATCGACGGTCTTTGCGGCAAAACCGATGAAGAAAATCTCGGTTTTACATATGCAGAACTTGATGTTTACATCAGAACAGGAAAAATCGAAGATCAGGATAAAAAGGCAATTATCGACAGAAAACACAAAGCCAACCTTTTTAAGCTGCAGCTTATGCCTTCGTTTGATCCCGGTATATAACAAAAAATCCACCTTGGCGTACCTGCGATAAAGCAGAAAACGGTATAGTTGTAGAAATACGACTATACTGTTTTTATATTAAAATTCAACTAAAGTTATAAAAATTCTCTCCGAACGAGTTATTGTTTTTACAAAGGAATGTGCTATAATATTATCAGGATAAGCGCTGATCCAAAATAATTTGGAGGAACAATTATGATTAGACTTGGAGAAAAAATAAAATCATTAAGAAAGCAAAAAAACATATCTCAAGAAGTATTTGCTAACTACCTTGGAGTATCATTTCAAGCTGTTTCAAAATGGGAAAACGGAAATACCATGCCGGATGTGACGATGATACCCGCAATTGCTTCATTTTTCGGTGTTTCTACAGATGAACTTTTTGATTTTAATCTGTTTGAAATGGAAAAGCAGGTTGAAGCAATCTGTCACGAGGCATATAAATATCGTTTCACCGATGGAGCAGAATCGGAGCGCATTTTGCGCGAGGGATTGCAGAGATTCCCCGGGAATGACATCATATTGAATAATCTGCTATATACGTTGGATTATCAAACGAGAGCAGATGAGGTAATCACTCTTTGCAAAACCCTCATTGAGTCTACGAAGGATGATTCCGTAAAATATGACACCTGCCGCATTCTTGCATCGTGTTACAAAGAAAATGGTCAGAATGATTTAGTCAAGCCGACTCTTGAAATCATCCCCGAAATTTATTTTTCTAAATTGGAGCTAATGGCATCTCTCTTAGATGGAGATGAGAGTTATGAGGCTGCGCAAAAGCAGAAGAATCTTTCCGCAGAAGACTTGATCGATATGCTGATCGTTGCGGGTAAACGTTTGAAAGAAGTCGGAGAAATCGAAAAATCCAAGTCCCAATTTAGGATTGCACTAAAAATAATGGATGCTTTTGAAGACGATTTCGTTGAAACCAAATGGTTCAAAGCTACCGTTTATGAGTACACGAACGAACAAAGAAAAGAAATTGAAACATTGCTCTTAGAATAAACTCTCGCCCCGCCTCGCGCGGGGCTTCGCTTTTGTGTCCAAAAAAGCAGTGCTTGTCAGGAAAAGAAGACGGACTTTCAGGGCGCACAAATCAAAGACTCCCCCCCCGAGAGAGCTCCCGCGATAGCGGGTGAGAGGGCGTGAATATTACCCTCTCCGTCAGCCTTCGGCTGCCACCTCTCCCATAGGGCGAGGCTGGGCTACCACCCGACAGTACACCCCAAAAGTGTAACTCATTATACCTTGCAGGGCAAGACGTGTGAAAAGGAGTGCGAACAAAAATGTCCGTACTCCTTTTGCATTTTGGCAGGTAAAACCTGCTTTATGGAAAGCACCCCTTACGGTGGATTTTTATTATTAAAATTGAGTTGGTTACAAAAGAGAAGGGGAGTAACCGTTAATTATTTACATACTTATTTCAGCACAGAAGCAAACATTTCCGGAGGTAGTGTTAGCGCATTTTACGCCGATAACATTGTCATTAATGCTGTAATTTAACGATAATTCATCGCGTAAAACCGCTTCGTGATCAAATTGCATGGTAATTTCTTTGATTTCGGGCACGTTATCAAGATGCTCATAAAGGCCGTCCATAATGAGATCGACATAATTGCAGTTGTTTAAATGATTATTAGCATCAAGGCGGCTATATGGAACTTTTGAACAATATGTGAATTCAAAATCCTCCAGAACATTTGTGCGGTCGGGAACAAAATCCACCAAACGGTCGCAAGTAGGGATTTCCATTGGCAGGCGATTGGGTCGAAGAATGGAACGTTTTTCGAAATCAATAATACCCCAGGCAGAGCTTGCTTCAACAAGAAGGGATCCGTCCGGTGCAGTAACAGTAAAGTCACGTATAAACGAAACTCCGCGAATTTCACATGGAGCTGTATTGAGAACAACTTTGTCATCTGAATGGATATTTCCATGCAATTTAATAGTATATTTAGTAAGCACAAACACAATGTTGTGCTGACGCAAAAATGAATACGTCATACCAAAAGAATCAAGGTTTTCACGTGCAATCTGTTGGAAGTATTTCATCAGTGAAGAAATTCTCACGTTGTCATTATGATCCACATCAT
>JAZSGA010000241.1:0-3760 GCA_045532495.1 Eubacteriales bacterium
TTTGCATAACAGATAAGCATTGCGGAGTTGTTTACCACATAGCGGTTTGACAAAATGATTTTGATATTGCGCGGCGTGTTTTGGGGGATGTCCGCTATAATTATTTCATCATAGCTGCTGCGGTAACGGTCTTTGTCGCGGTTAATTTCTGTTGTAAGGTAGGGGATAACAAGGCATAGCCGGATAAAGGGGTATTTTTCTTTCAAATCCCTTACAGCTTTTGCTGAAAGCTTATCAAAAGCACCGTAATTTCCTGCCCAAAACTCGGTTATGTTTTCTGTCAGGATGGCATCTTCAATTGCCGTAATAAGCTTGGGGTAAATTTCCTCCTCGTTGTATAATTGAGAGTGCCCCGCAAAGCAACATATTTTACTCATAAAAAAACACCTCGCATGCTTTTATATTGAACGCAAAAACACTTTTTTATGGTGTAAATGCAAACAATATAACTGCATTATAGCATATTTAAACCAAAAATGCAAACAAATAGTGCGTAAATGAAAATATTTTGATTGTCGAATGAGACATTTGTTAAGGGTATAATATTGTCGAGGTGAAATCTTGTGAAAGGTAAGAATTTTGATATTTGGCTTGCAATCGGGCTCAATATTCTGCACTATCGAAAAGAGCAGGGGATGACACAGATGCAACTTGCTGAAAAGTGCAATATTAGCAGAACGTATATGCAGAAAATAGAAACCGCCGCATGTTCGTGCACGCTGGATACACTTATAGATATCGCCGCTGCCCTGAATATACCGCTGGTAAAACTTTTTGAATTTAAAGATTAAAGAGACTTTTCCTTTTCGGATAAGTCTCTTTTTGTTTGTAATATAGAGTAAAAAAACAGGCATACCAAGATGGATTGCTTCCAAAAAGGTGTGCCTGTGTTTTATTTTGTTATGTTGCCCGGTTATGAACGGGGAATAACGTTACTGTCTCCGGAAGTAAGTAATTGCTGCTCATATTTTTCCATCTCTCAATACGAAAACGGTTAACGGCAGGTGCCGCTTGATATTCTTATAAAGCTTGCCGATTACTATAACGTATCACTCGACTATCTTGTGGGAAGAACAGATAAGTAAAAACACATTCCAGGAATAATCCTCGGAATGTGTTTTTTTGTTATATTTTAAGCTAATTGTTTGCTTTTTCAACCGCAACAGCAGATCGCAGTTGACGGCTGCCAAGCAGAAGATCTTCTATTGCTTTTTTCTTCATTTTGTGATAGAATTATTTTAACAAAAGGGTGTAAAAATCAAGATTAAATATACAAAAAAGAAAGGACATATGATGCAGCAATACGGACATTTTTTTAAAAAAACATTCGTCATCACCGAAAAGGAAACACCTCGTCATTGGTACAACTATCTCTATAATGACGAATACATTTGCTTTATTTCCCAGGTGGGATTTGGCATGGGCTTTGCTCAGGATAAAATGGGACGCCGAATAAACGCCGTGGATGATCGCACCGTTTACGTGGTGGAGGGAAATGACTTTTGGCAGACCATGGGACTGCCCATTTATGAAGATCAGGAAGAATATGCCTGTACCCACGGTATCGGCTATACCAATATCACACGGAAGAAAAACGGGATCCGCACCGAAACACTTCTGTTTGTTCCCCCTGTTGGAAAGAGAGAAGTTCTTCGCGTAACGGTGACCAACGAAAGCGACCGTACCCGTACCCTCAAAATTATTCCCTATTACGCCACCGCCATTGATTGCAGATATGCACCGCAGGGCTACGAGACCGGAAACGCAGATATCTGTCGGGAAAAGAATGCAGTATACGGGGTTGGTTGGGCACCGTTTGAAACAGGTAAGCAACACCGTGTATATGCTTATTTGCACGCAAACGAAGAAGTGACCGGATACGATACCCGACGCAACGCCTTTATTGGCACCTACGGAAGCAAAAACGATCCGAGTGCTCTGATCAAGCATCAAGGTTGCACCAACTCTGATTGCATCGCCGAAAAAGTATGCTTTGCTCTGGAAAACGAATGTGTTCTTGCTCCCAACAGCTCGCATACATTCTACTACATTGCAGGAGTGGAGCATTCCCTTGAAGATATTCCTTGCGATACTGCTGACAAATTGGAGTGCCAATTTGAGGAAATGCAGAAAAAGTACGAGGAGATTTGCGGAAAGGTTACCGTCAATACTCCCTGGGATAATCTGAACGGTCTTTTTAACGATTGGCTTAAATATCAAACCAATATGGGATCACGTTGGGCAAGAGTTCGTCACAACGGATTCCGCGATCTCACCAGCGATACCGAATGTCTCGGTTGTATCAATGCCCCTCTTGCGGCAGACAGACTTGCCCGCGTGCTGACCTACCAGTACGAAAACGGTTATGCGCCCCGCACTTTCCTGGACGGAAGAGTGCAAGACAAGAATTTCTCCGATAATACCGTCTGGCTGGTATTCGCTGCTCATGCCATAACAAAGGAATTGGGCGATGTGAGCTATTTAAGCAAAGATGTACCTTTCAACAACGGTTCATCTGCCTCCATCTATGAGCACGTCAAGCGCTCGGTAGAATTTCTCTGGAATTTCACAGGTCACCACGGATTGGTAAAGATCTGGGGCGGTGACTGGAACGACGGCATGTGCGAAGCAGGCCACAAGGGCGTTGGTGTCAGCATCTGGCTTTCCATTGCCTTTGTACGCGCAGCAAAGATGCTCTCGCAAATGGCAGAATGGCTTGGCAAGGACGAGGATGCAAAGCTTGCATCCGAGTATGCGGCTACTATGACACAGCGCATCAACGAGTTTGGTTGGGATGGAGATCGCTACCTCTATGCCATCTCGGACGACAAAATTCCGATCGGCTCAAAGGAAAACGAAGAAGGCTCGCTCCATGCCCTTCCTCAGCTTTGGAGCATTCTCGCCGATCTTGATACGGACCGCGGTATTATCGCCATGGATACTCTTGAACGAGAGCTTAACACCGACCTTGGACTGTTGGTTTGTGCACCGCCATATACCGATTATCATCACCACGTCGGCCCCATGTGCCGCAAATATCCCGGTGTTCATGAAAACGGTGGAGTATATCTGCATGCTGCAGTATGGAAGTTGGCGGTTGACAGTTTGCTTGGCAGAAACGATAAGGTTGAGGAAGGCCTGCGCAAGATTCTTCCCGATGATCATAAGTACTACGAAACCTGCGGAGAGCCCTACGCCATGTTCAATTCCTACCTTGGCAAGGAAACGGGTTACCGTGCGGGAAAACCGGGACAAAGCTGGAGAACAGCTTCGGGACAATGGCTTCTCTATTCCCTTGTTCGCTTTATATACGGACTTCAGCCGGAATTTGACGGTCTGCTTCTTCGTCCCTGCTTGCCAACTTCCTGGAGAGACTGCAGTATCACCAAGAATTTCCGGAATTGTGAATATCGCATCCACTATCTGCAGATGGAGGACGGCGGCTGCAACAGAATCGGAAAGCTCACTGTAAACGGCATAGAGGCAGATCCGAATTTGCCCGTTCGCCCCATAGCAGGAGCAGTCCTTGATATTGAGGTTACTTTGGTAAACTGATTTTTCTCCCTTCGTTTATTTTCTTATTATAATAAAACCGGACACATCACTAAGGCAAAACCTTAAAATGATGTGTCCGACTTTTTTGTTATTAAATTTCAGTAATCGGATCTTTCCGATGCTTTAAGGAAGCGTCAAAAAAGCCCAAAAGCCTTGAAAATCAAAGCTTTATATTCACAGCTTTGCGAAAAGCCATCCTCCCGAG
>JAZSGA010000251.1:0-6805 GCA_045532495.1 Eubacteriales bacterium
TGTTAAGGGTTATCTCCACCTCATCGTGGAAGATGGCGGCTCCATGTGTACTCTTGATATGACAAACTTTGTAAATCAGAAGTACTTCAATGTTGCTGTAACTCCTTCCGAACATGGTACAGTTGACTTTTCCGATAAAACCGGTTATGTATCCATAAACTGTAAAGACGGTTATGTTGCAAAGATTGCAACATCCACAGGTGTAGGCTATGTTGGCACCAGCGAGTATCAGCTTCCTCTGGGCGAAAAGGTATCCATTTCCTTTACAGATGAAGTTAAGCTTGCTCCCTCCACAGTTGATATTACTATTGAAGCTCCCGTTCCCGGTTCCAACAACTGGCCTGTTTCTGTAAGCGATAATAAGTTTGCTGTTGAAGTTGTATCTCACACTCCCAATGATGCAACAGCAGAATATGCCACACAGTATACTTACAGCATTAACATCAAAACTGCTGACGGTTTTGTTTACCCCGCAGATTTTGCATTTACAGTAAACGGTCTTGAAGCATACAACAAGCAGACAAATCCCGGCGGTTACCGTGCCATCGGTCTTAAGAAGGTTGATGCAAGCACATACAACTTCGGATTCAAGACAGATTATACCGAAACCGATACAACCAGAACAATGGTTTCCTACTACGGCGGTGTTGGTGCGGCAGCAGATCCTTCCAAGACTGCTCCCAGAAACACATTCTATGCTCACGGTTCCGATATAACCATCGGCGAAAACTACTTCGTTATGGGCGGTTACAAATTCATCGGTTATAAAGATGATGTTAACGGCGTTGTATATCAGCCCGGCGACACATATACACTTTCCGGCAATGTTGTATTTACAGCACAGTGGGAAGAAGTGCAGACATATCAGGTTGTATTCCAGGGCAACGGCAACACAAGCGGTGAAGCTCCTGATTCCATAACAGGCAAGCTTACCGGTGAAACCGCAATCGTTCCCGCAAACCCCTTCTCCAAGATAGGCTATGTATTTACAGGCTGGAATGGCGATGATGGAAACATCTACAACCCCGGCGATCTCATCGTTATCGGCACATCAAACCTTACCCTTTATGCAAACTGGGCAGTAAATCCCATCGCAGGTACAATGTACTATGTATCCAGCGCAGGTCTTGATTCCAACGACGGTCTTTCTGTTGATGCACCTCTTGCAAGCCTTGAAAAGGCATATGAACTTGCTGCAGGCGCAAATGCTACAATTGTAATAATCGGTACAGTTAACGCTTTGACAAATCTTCCTGCACATGACGCAAACATCACAATCACAGGTTATGATGAAGATTCAGTACTTGTTATAAGTAACAACCTTACACTTAACGGTGATACAGCTATCGAAAACATCGGTATCGAAACATCCGCAGGTAAGGCAATTATCACAAACGGTAAGAAGGCTGTAATCGGTCCTAACCTCACATACACAACATCCAGCAAGCTTGATATTATCGATGGCGGTAACGGTGTTTCTGTTGATGCTATCGACACAACCATCAATGCAGGTGTTGAAATCAACAACTATTACTTCGGTGGTGCAAACCTTGTTGATTCTACCACAGGAGTTACCGGTGATGCCAACGTTGTTATCAACGGTGCTGAAATCACAAACCTCGATTTCTCTCCCAAGGGTGACATCACAGCAAATGTAGGCGGTCTTATCGCACTCAACGTTAATGATGGTAAGATCGGCACATTCAAGGCATCCAAGGCTCTTACAGCAAACACATCCAAAGTTACAATCATCTTCTTTAACAACGGTACAATTCCTGCAGGCTTTGCAGATAATGACAGCCTTATCAGCAAGCTTACAGCAAGAACAGCAAAAACATACGTAATTGACTCCGGTGTTGGAGGAAGCGCTGTTGTTACAAACACAACCCGTGCCGTATGTATGGGTACTGCAATTGTTGGTGATGTATACACTTGCCTTGCAGGTAATAAGACTTATACAAAGTCTAGAACAGGTAGCTTTACAAGTAAAGCGGTTGCTAACGGCGTAAACAAGGTTCGTTACGGTACACCTTTTGCTGATACTATCGAAGTATCTGTTTCCAATCCTACCGCAGGTTCCGAAGCTCGCAGCATCGCTCCCACAATCACAAACGGCGTGGATATCTGCAAGATTCTTCTTGACGGTTGGTCTCCCGCACTTGCAGGCGGTAGATTCGACTATGACGAAACTTATACTGCCACAGTATCTTTCGTTCCCGAAGCAGGTAACTTCTTCAATGATATTTCTCTTCCCGAGATTCTTATCAACGGAGTAGTAGCAGAAACAAGTCTTAACTCCGACGGTTCTCTTAACGCGCTTTATACATTCGAAGCTACAGATTATGTTCGTCCTCAGATCGCTGTAACACTTTATGCAGGTTCATACGATGCTGATGCGACAAATATTTACGGTTCTGTTATTGATACAATAACTGTTGGCCATATGGAAACAAAGCCTCTTCCTGCAAACACTCTTACATATCTCGGCTTCCGCTTTGTTGGTTGGAGAGATTTACAGACAGGTGAAGTTTACAGAGCTGGTTCTAATTATACAGCGAGCTCCACAGATTCCATTTCTCTCGTAGCAGATTGGGAACAGCGTGGTTCTGTATCGCTTCCTAACGTTCTTATCCTTTATGATATGACAGTTTACGCCAGCGATAGAGGCAGAAATCCCAAGTTCCCCGACGGCGCGGATGTTATAACAGTTAACAAGGCGTTTGCTACTCTTGAACATGATATCAACGGTTCAAAGAGCACCAAGACAACTGACTTTGACCACGAAGAAAATGTTACAATCATCACATCTGACGGTGGTGATTTCCCCATGAAGATTAATAACTATGTACTTGATCAGTCTAAGGCTGATGCAAATCAGTACAAGTACATGACAATTGTTTACTACTACCAGACAAAGAACGGTGCAGCTGTTGGCGATTACGGTTTTGTAAACTATGGTAACGCTAAACAGCCTGACGGTACCAACTCCAAGTGGGTAGGTAAGGGTATTAACTCCAAGGAAACTGTAGTTGCAAACAAGTGGGCAACTGTAACCTTCGATCTTACAGAAGCTGTTGAAAGTGCAGGCTTCCCCGATGGCTCTCTCATCAGACAGTGCCATATTTGCCCCATCGGTAACAAGAAGTGTTCTGAACTTGCAGGTGATACACTCTACCTCAAGGCAATGTATCTCTCCAAGCTCCCCCCTGTAACTGAATAATTGATTCTTAAATAAAAAGCAGGAACGGCTACGCCGTTCCTGCTTTTTTGTATATGCGGTTAAAATAAACAACCGATGATAACCCCGGAATGAATGGGTGATTTGGTTGTGATCAACATGGAACTATACTTCTGACGGAATGGAGGTTTTTCTCTGCAGCTGCTTGAAAGGACTTGTGCTTGAGAAAGTGTTTGCTATGAATAAACAATAATGTATGCTTTGATTGGATGAACCGAAAAAAGCAAAAACAAAACAGCACATGTTTTAAACATGTGCTGTTTGCGAAGTAAAAATAAAAAAGAGCACGACAATAACGGCGTCAAAGGCGCCGTTGTTAAAAAATATCAAAATTAATGCTGCAGAATTAAATTAATTCCAAGTACCTGCGTCGATTTCGTTGTCGTTTCCTTCGCCACCAACAAGGCTGGAAAGAGTAACATCTTCAGATGTCTCAAAGGATACGAGCTCGAAATCAGGAGTCTCGTAATTGAACTTTGCCATTCTGTATACCTCCGATTAATTTGCTGATCTAACAAATGAATGTGTTGGATGTAAATTGGACCAATACAACCAATACAAATAACAGAAGTATTATACCATTGATTTTTGCATTTGTAAAGTACTTTTTGAAAAAAACTCAAAAAAATTATGTTTTTTTACTTTTTTTGCAGATCTCCGGGTTTTTTACCGGTTACTGAATAAAAAGCTTTGTAAAAATTCGACATGGTATTGAAACCACATTCGGTGGCAATATCCAGCTTTGTGCGCTGAGTGTTTTTTAACAGATGAATCGCTTTTTCAATCCTTTTGATGGTTATATATTCAAAAGGAGATATTCCGTTGTATTTTTTAAATACGGAGCAGAAGTACGTTTTGTTTATGCCTACAATTTCCGCAAGGTCGTCAAGTTTTATATTCTCGGAAAGGTTGTTGTCAATATAGTTTAAAAGCTCAACCATTTTTTCCGAATTGCTTTCAGATTGATCACGCAAGCCGCTGGTGTTTATGTAACCATAATAACGTGACAAAGATATAAGGATATCGCAAAGTTTGCTTTTAACGGCAAGGCTGTATTCAAAGTCTTGAGTTATAAGTTCGTGCTCAATTTCTGCTATTTTTTGGGCAATATCATGCGTGTGAACATTACCCGGATCTATGCGGTTTTCAAAAGTCTCGCTTCTGTTGAAAAAAATTTTCAAAAGAGCGGTGCTTCCAAATCCTTCGTCAGACCATAACAGCTTCGGTTCAAAGTGAATATTGAGCACATCAAACGGCTGTGTATCATAAATGTCGGTGATACAGTGTATTTCGTTGCTGTTAAACAAAAACACATCACCTTTAGAAAAGCGGTATGTTTTGTTTTTGACAGTATACAGCCCTTCTCCGCTTGTTATTAAGGACAGTTCACATTCGGTGTGATGATGTGTTATAAATTGACGTTTGCCGGGATTTGTTGTTGAATGATAAATTTTTAATATCGGTTTTCCCGAAGAATTATATAAGACCTTGTCGTTGTAGCGCATAAAACCCCCACAGCAAAATATAGTGGACATTCTTCCGAATATTTCGGAAGAAATAAACGAATATGCATGCTATAATATAAACAGCATCAGAATATATTACACATTAATGATAAACTTTTTTTGTGAATATGTCAAGGAGGATTTTTTAATGAGCAGTACAAGTATCAAGGAAAACATTTCGGCGAACGTAAATATATGTTCGTCGCCTTCCGATCTTAAAATTACCGATATCCGTGTGGCAAACCTTTACGGTGCGCCAAAGCATTGCCCACTTATTAAGGTGTATACGAATCAGGGACTTGTGGGTTACGGCGAAGTGCGTGATGCATCATCGGCCACATATGCGTTGATGTTAAAATCTCGCCTTATTGGCGAAAATCCCTGCAATGTGGATAAGATTTTCCGCCGTATAAAGCAATTCGGCGGAGCTTCACGGCAGGGGGGCGGTGTATCCGGTCTTGAAATCGCCATGTGGGACCTTGCCGGCAAAGCCTGGGGAGTGCCGCTTTGGCAGATGCTTGGTGGTAAATTCCGAGATAAAGTCCGTATGTACGGCGATACAGACGTTGACGGTAAGCACACCGGTGAAGACATGGGCCGCGCCATACTTAAACGTATAGAAAAAGGATTTACCATGGTAAAAATGGACCTGGGTATTGAGCTGCTGCTTGATGAGCCCGGATGCCTTAATGCTCCTTTGGGATTTCTTGATGAGATCAAAAAGTATTCCATGAAAGCCATTATGCATCAGAGCGGATCCATTGATATGGACATGATGCTGGGTAAAAACTACGAAGTATTTACCATTCCCCATCATGCAACGGGTATTCATGTTACTCCCAAGGGTATGGATTATCTTGAGGATTATGTAAAGCAGGTACGCAGTGTTATAGGCTATGAGATACCGCTGGCAATAGATCATTTTGGTCATGTGTGTCTTGAGGATTGCATTATGTTTGCAAAACGCCTTGAAAAGTACAACATTGCATGGCTTGAGGATGTGGCACCCTGGCATTATACATCCCACTACGAAAAAATTTCTCATTCCTGCAATGTGCCCATATGCACAGGCGAGGATATTTACCTTGCAAGCAACTTTGAGCCCCTTATGGCTTGCGGAGGGGTATCTGTTGTGCATCCTGATATGCTGACTGTTGGCGGTGCACTGGAAATGAAAAAGCTTGGCGATATGTGCGATAAGTACGGTGTTGCCATGGCGATACATATGGCAGAAAGCCCCATTGCCTGCATGGCGGCTATCCATGCAGCTGCGGCTATTCAGAATGTTATGGCTGTGGAATTCCATTCCGTTGATATCCCCTGGTGGAATGATATAGCGCGCGGTATTGCCAATCCGCTGTTTAAGGACGGTTTTGCAGAAGTGCCCAACACTCCCGGCCTTGGTATTGAAAGCCTTGATGACGAGGTTATTGCACAGCATCTGCATCCCCAATATCCCGGATTGTGGGAGCCTACCGATGAATGGAATAAGGAATGGGCAAACGACCGCGAATGGAGTTGAGCAATTATGTATATACAGAAGGTGTTGGCTGAATCTGAAAATTTTTGCAACAGTGTTGTTGAAAACAATATAAAACAAAACCGTACCGGAAATTTTGAAATAACCGTTTTGCACAATGGAAAACCGATGGATAATACGCAGGTATCCTACAAGCTTAAAAAGCACGATTTTGATTTTGGATGCAATACTTTTATGCTGTACCAGCACCAAAACGATGAGGATGAAAAAACTTATCGCAGGCTTTGGCTTGATCTGTTCAACACAGGCGTTATTCCGCTTTATTGGGAGGGTACAGAGCCTCAGCAGGGGGATTTGCGTTATTCGGGTGAATGTGAAAACAATGTATACCGCCGACCGCCTGTGGACAAGGTGGTGGATTTTTGCACAGAAAACGGTGTTGCCATGAAAGGTCACCCGTTGTTTTGGCATGAATTTATTCCGGAATGGCTGCCCGAAAACTGGGATAGCCTTTTGCCGCTTATAGAAAAGCGCTTTGCGGAAATATCCGAAAGATATGCGGATAAAATACCTGTATTTGAT
>JAZSGA010000029.1:0-4844 GCA_045532495.1 Eubacteriales bacterium
GGCATCAGGGAAATGTCGGGGAAAACAGTTACATACAAAGGTGTTACTTTTGCAGGCATTGAGGGCAGCTTCCGTTATAAAAACCGGAATTTCCCATCCTTTACCCAGTACGAAAGCCTGAAGAATTTTGAAAAACTAAAAAAAGCGGATGTGCTTATAAGCCATGACGGCATGTTTGAGCACAGCAAAAATGATATGGCGCATGTGGGGCTTGCGGGAATAACAAGGTACATTTATACCCATGCACCCGTATGGCACATACACGGCCATTCCCATTTATCGTACCGAAAGGACTATGATAACGGCACGGCGGAAAAATGTGTTTATCTTGCGGAATGTATTGAAATATAAAAAAACATAAGGCTATTTAGATTTTTTTCTAAATAGCCTTGACTTTTTGATATACATATGTTATACTCTTATTAGATAATTATCTAAATAGATTGAAAGGAGCAAACAAATGGGGCTTAATGATACTTTAAAAGCCATATCCGACCCGGTAAGGCGCGATATTCTGCAAATGCTGCGGGACGGAAAAAAATCTGCCGGAGAAATTGCCGAGCATTTCAATCTCACGGGGGCAACCGTGTCGTACCACCTGGCAAAGCTTAAGGCGGCGGATCTTGTGGCGGAGCAGAAACACAAAAACTTTATTTATTATGAGCTCAACTCATCGGTTTTTGAGGAGGTGCTTACTTGGATATATTCTTTGGGAGGAGAAAGGAAATGAAATTTATAAAATGGAAAATACTTGCAGTAACCTGCGCAGTTTGCCTTTTGTCATGTATGTTTGGTGTTGTGGCATGGAACTCCTTGCCCGATGCTGTGGCAATACATTTCAATATATACAACGAACCCGATAATTTCGCATCAAAGGGTTTTGCGGTGTTTGCGCTTCCGTGCCTTATGGCGCTTTTGCAGATAATTTGCTGCCTTATAAATGATATAAATGCGGCAAAATACGGTGAACGCAAAAAGTTTACCACGGCTACAAAATGGATAATCCCCGTAATGTCGGTTGTTCTGCAGGCAATAACCATAGGTTACAACCTTGGCTGGGATATAGATATACGCAAGGCGGCATCGTGGATTGTGGGTGCTGTTTTGCTGGTGGTGGGAAATTATCTGCCAAAGTTTGACTATATTAAAAATTACGATATTGATGCGGAAAAGGCAAGAAAAATAAACCGCTTTATAGGTTTTGCAACGGTTATAATGGGTTTACTTATGATAATAAGCACATTTTTGAAGCCCGTATATACTGTGGCTTGTTTGGTTTTGTTTATTCCCTATGCCATAATATGCATTGTGTACGGCGTGGTTGTGGGCAGAAAGGAGTGATTTTTATGTTTAAAAAAAGCACTGTTGTAATTGGTATAGCAGGCGGAAGCGCTTCTGGAAAAAGTACATTTTCCGAACAGTTAAAAAGCAGCTTGATAAAGTTTGCCGACGAAAGCAGTATAGGCATAATGCATATGGATGAATATTTTAAGCCCGAAAATGAGCGCCCACGCGCTGTTTCTCCCATAAACGGCAAATGCTATATTGACGATAATCATCCGCAAACCATGGAGCTTGACCGTTTTTACTCGGAACTTAAAAGCATGGCGGAAAACGGAAAATACCGTGTGTTAATTGCCGAAGGACTTATGACGCTTTATGACGAGCGCATACGTGGGTTATGTGATATAAAGTTGTTTGTGGATTGCCGCGCAGACGAAAGGATCATACGAAGAATAAAACGAAATATGCAGTGGGGGCAGGCACCTGAGCAGATTACAGATGTTTACCTTAACCTTGTAAGGATAAGGCATGATGAATATGTGGAGCCGTCAAAATTGCAGGCTGACCTTGTTGTTAACGGCACAATGCCATTTGATATGCCCATAAATATCATTGCATCGTATGTTCGCGAGCTTGCTTTTAACGTATAAAGCTGAGTATATATAAAAATATCCCCCGGAAGCTCCGGGGGATAACTTTTATGCTTAAACAAGCGGTATTTCTGTCATTCTGAGCTTTGCGCAGCCGTAGGGATAAAGTTCAATTTCCTGCTCATCGCTTATGGGTTTGCGGGATTGAGGAATTTTGGAGCATACTGTTTCGTAGCCGTCTTCCAATCCCCATGCTATTTTTTTAACCTTTGCCTTAACGGTAACGGCAGGTTTTTCGGAGGAGAAGGGAATATCGGATATTTCCTTGCGGATCACTTCAAAATCAGTGGAGCTGTATGCATAATTCCAGTCGGACTGTGCAATATATTCGTAGTCGCAGTAGGGGAACTTTCTTTCCACGCCTTGTTTTTCGTATTCGTACATCTTCTTTTGATATTTAATCGGCACAGAGAAAACAAGGGAACCGCATTTAACGGTTTTAAGCTCATGCGGACGGTCGATAACACATACATCTGCCTCGTAGCAAATGTCAAGAGCCAAAGCGCTGCCTGCCGCAACATCAAACACAAGCATGCCGCAGTTTTCGGCAGCTTTGCCGTTTACGGTGATGTTCTTTGCAAATGAAGGTATGCGCACGGCAAATTTTGCATCGGTTTTTGCATTTACTGTGTATAAGAATTTGTTTTCAAAGGGATAATTTGTTTCAAGGGAAACGTTCATGCTGTCGCAATCAAGGGTGGAAGGTACGGGCAATGCGGAAATAACGGTGTTGCCATCCTGCATAAATGCCGAAAGCGCAAGCTTTGGCCAGCCCTGATTGAAGTTTGCCGTGCAGCAGCCGAAATGGGGTTCCAGACCGAATAAATGCGCACGGTTATCGTTGGTACGGAACAGCGATTTGCCGGGGAACTGTATGCAGTTTATCTGATTGCTCATCTGCAAATACTGGTGTGCCCACATATCATCGCTGATGGTGGCAGGCAGAGCGTTGAATGCCAAAACCTCAAGACGCTCCATCCATTTTGCATCGCCGGTGTAAGAGTATAAAAGCTCGTATGAATACATCTGCTCCACCACCGAGCAAAGCTCGGTGCCTTGAATGGGGCTTGTGCCGGAAAGACATTCATCGCCGGTGAAAAGTCCCACGGGGGTGCCGTTGTATTTATCAAGAATCTCAATAAGCTTTTCTGCGTTGTCGGTGTATTCTTTTCCGAGTATGCCGCAGGAAACAGCCTCGGATTTGAGCATCATAACAAGGTTTACAATGTGGGTGTTGAGTGTCCATTTGTTGAGCGGAACTTTCCATTCTTCCACAAGTTCGTTGTAGTTTGTGCCCTGATCCTTTAATATCTGCGCCAGCTCGCAGAGCCATTCCTCATCGTGGCGCTCTTTTATAAAGTTTATGGCGATAAAACATTCAAACCAGCGATATTTGCCCCAGTCAAAAAGCTTAACTGTGCCGTTTTTAAGAAGTGTGTGATAATTTTTAAGGGTTTTGTATATAACATCGGGAATACGCTCATCGCCCGAGCACTGATAATAAACCACCAAAACCTTGGTTATAAGCTGTACCGCCCAGGTGTCGTAGGTGGGGATTTTTTCGGGTGCACAGGGGCATATCCATCCGTCGGGCTGCTGTTTTTCAACAATAGCGTTTATGTATTTTTGCGCTGTGGCAATAAGCTCGGCATCCTCCAGCAGGTATGCCAGCGGAATAAAACCGTCAAGCCAGTAGGGAACACGCTCCCAGCCTTCACGCTCGCCGCCTATCCATGCGCTGTCCCTTACATCGGGCCATACCTTGTGCAGATTTCCGCTTAAACCGTCTGCCTGGATTTTAAGCTGTTTTTTAAGCCATCCGCAGGGCTTTATCTGATTTGCAGTAAAAAAGTTGTACATAGTAAACATCACCTTTCTGCTTTTGTTATATGTAGTATATCACAAAAAATACCAAACTTCTATGCCGTTTATCACACATAACATTGACAATATCACAATAATTTGTTAAAATAAAAAGCGGAGGTGCGGTTATGGACGGTATTAATCTTGACAAAAATATAATATATAAGCATGCTTCGTTGCGATATTTTGATAAAAACGAGCATCATATAACCCGTTTTTGCCCCGATGACATATTGCTTATGGTTTTTGACGGTGTGCTTCGCTTTTCGCAGGATGGCAAGTTGTACGAGATAGGAGCAGGGCAATATTTTATACAAAAGCACGGCTGTATGCAGGAGGGTAAGCTGCCCAGCGATTCACCCAAATATCTGTATGTTCACTTTTCGGCCGATTGGACGGAGGGGAAATATATTCTGCCGTCACAGGGGGAATTCGATTATGGCGCACTTAAGCACGATATGAAAGCTTTAAACGGCCTTTGCCACGGCAATGCACCGTATATAGAGCAGGCGGCGGTTTTTTTCAAAATAATTTCCTCGCTTTACCCACGCAGTACCGAGGTTTCGCCCGCAGGCAAAATAGCCGCATACCTTGAAGATACCCTTGAAACCGAAGTTACCCTTAACGAGATTGCCTCAAAATTCAATTTCAGCAAAAATCACATCATAAACATCTTCAAAGCCGAATACGGTGTAACGCCTTTCAGATACATAAACGGTCTGCGCGTAAAGCAGGCACAGCAGCTTTTGGAAATAACCTCCGACAGCACCGAAACCGTGGCAATAAAATGCGGTTTTAACGATTATTCTCATTTCTATAAGGTTTTTAAAAATATAACGGGCGTTTCGCCTGTGCAGTGGCGAAGCAAAAGACGAAAAGAAACCTACAGCGAAAATCGGGATTAATGTATATTTTCTCTTTTTCCGCCAAAACTAATTGCATCAAAATAAAAAAGGAATTGGTGCAATGATAGAACAGGATACCGTAAAACTGCTGCGCGAGTGCGATGCAGGTGTAAAAATGGGCATTTCGTCCATAAACGAAGTA